>NZ_CP016033.1:927108-1236145 GCF_001663175.1 Erythrobacter neustonensis
TATGCCGCCGAATGGAAATGGGACGGCATCCGCGTGCAGCTGGTGCGCGCGGGCGGGGAAACGCGGGTCTATTCGCGTTCGGGCGACGATATTTCGGCGACCTTCCCCGAACTGCTCGATGTGCTGCCGATGGACGCGGTGCTCGACGGCGAATTGCTGGTCCGCGCGCACACGCAACTGGGCCGCGCGCAGGGCGGCGAGACGGGCGGCGCGGCGAGCTTCAATGCGCTTCAGCAAAGGCTGGGGCGCAAGACCGTGTCGAAGGCGATGCTGCGCGATTACCCGGCCTTCGTGCGGCTCTACGATGTGCTGCTGCTCGATGGGACCGACTGGCGCGAACAGCCATGGAAGTCGCGCCGCGCGACTTTGGAAAGCCTGATGGCGCGGCTGCCCGACAGCCATTTCGATCTGTCCCAGCTGGTCGTGGCCGAGGATTTTGCCGCACTCGCCCGCGTGCGCGATACCGCGCGCGACGAGGCGATCGAGGGGCTGATGCTCAAGCACCGCGAGAGCCCTTACGTGGCGGGGCGCAAGGTCGCGCTGTGGTACAAGTGGAAACGCGATCCGCTGCTGATCGACTGCGTGATGATGTATGCCCAGCGCGGCAGCGGCAAGCGGTCAAGTTTCTATTCCGATTACACCTTCGGCTGCTGGAACGGCGATCCCGATGCGGGCGCCGAACTGCTGCCCGTCGGCAAGGCCTATTCGGGCTTCACCGACGAGGAGTTGAAGAAGCTCGACCGGTTCGTGCGCCAGAACACCTTGAACCGTTTCGGTCCGGTGCGCGAAGTGAAGCGCGAACTGGTGTTCGAAGTCGCCTTCGACAGCGTCCACACCTCCAAACGCCACAAATCGGGCGTGGCGATGCGGTTCCCGCGGATCCACCGCATCCGCTGGGACAAGCCCGCGCACGAAGCGGACCGGCTCGACAGCCTCAAGGAATTGATAAAGGACTGAACGCGGCCTACCCCTTCGCGAAACAAGCGGAGAGATACGCCATGTCTTATGCCACCGCCGCGCTTGCGACCTATGCCAATGCACTCGCAACGCTCGATACGCTGGTCACCAAGGCCGAGAATCACGAAAAAGGTGAAGCGCTGCTCGCCGCACGGCTTGCCGAGGATATGTTCCCGCTATCCACGCAGATCCGCTTCACGCTCGATCAGGTGCTGACCGCGCTGAAACGGCTGGGCGAAGACGGCGCAGCAACGGACGACAGCGAGATCACCAGCTTTGCCCAGGCGCACGAACGCATCGCCGCGGTGCGCGCCGCGGTTGCGGCGACCGATCCGGAAAGCTGGCCCGCAAGCGGCGAGACGGTTGAATTCACGCTGCCCAACGGCATGGCCTTCGCGATGCAGGCGCACGAATATTGCCGCGACTGGGCGATCCCGCAGGTCTATTTCCACCTGATGGCGGCTTATGCGATCCTGCGGGCCGAAGGGGTGGCGATCGGCAAGATCGATTATGTCGGCCATATGCTGCGCTATCTCAAACAGCCGGCGCCGGCGGCCTGACGCGCGCGGCATGCCCGGCGGATCAAACAAGCGCCGTCATCGCTTATACGGGCCATGAAAACCAAGATCCGCGCCAACTGGTCGCATGCCGTTCTGGTCTGCGCCAAATGTTCGAAGAAGCTCGACAAGAAGGACTTGGGCTTCGGGCCTGACGACAAGCGGCTGGCCGCCGCGCTCAAGCGGGAACTCGGCGCTGGCAAAGGGCGCAAGGCGGCGGTCGGCGTGATCGAGGTACCATGTCTCGACATCTGCCCCAAGGGCGGTGTGGTTGTCATCGACAGCCGCCGCCCGGAAGAATGGCGTATCATCACCCCCGATGCGCCATTCGAGGAGGCAGTCGAGGCCTTGCGCTAAAGCGCGGCGGCGACCGCCTCGGCATGCGCGCGTGCGTTTTCGGCATAGTGCGCGGTGCCGATCCGCATGCCCATCACCGCCGCATCATCGAGATCGCGCAGCTTTTTGGCGGGACGGCCGGCCCACAATTCGCGCGGCGCAATCACCTTGCCCTCGGTCAGCATCGCGCCGGCGGCCAGCATCGCGTCCGAACCGATCACCGCCTTGTTCATCACGATCGCGCCAAGGCCAACAAAGCCGCGGTCGTGGATCGTGCAGCCGTGCACCATCGCCATGTGGCCGATCAGCACATCGTCGCCGATGATCAGCGGCGAGCCATCGGGATCGCCCGGACGCGGCGGGTCGCAGTGGAGCACGCTGCCATCCTGCACATTGCTCCGCTGGCCGATCACGATCCGCGACACGTCCGCGCGCAGCACGCAATTATACCAGATCGACGAGCCTTCGCCGATTTCGACATCGCCGATGATCGTGACGCCCGGCGCGATAAAGGCGCTGTCGTGGATGCGCGGGGTCTTGCCGTGGATCGGCACGATGTTGACGCCCGGGCGGCTGGAGGAAGAATTCATGACGGACCTCTGATCAGGGCTTGACGCCAAGCAGCGTGTTCCACCGAAATTGCGGCAAAGTCGATGCATATTGATCGCTCCAGACCGTATCGGACAGCGTGGCAAGTGCGCGCCATTCGGTTCTACCGCTGGCCTGCCTGAGCGCGGCCAGGGTTTCGGCCCTTTGCGAGAGCACGATCCACATCGACGGGGTCAGGCCGGTTGTCCGGTCCGGGTTGTCCCAGCGCAGCATCGCCTGCATCCCGGCATCGCGGGCGAGCGCGGCGATCACAGGTTCCAGATCGATAAAGCGGTTCGAAATGTGGATCGCCACCGAACCATTCGCCGCGATCGAACGGCGATAGGCCTCTAGCGCCTCGCGCGTCAAAAGGTGCAGCGGGATCGCGTCGGACGAGAAAGCATCGACGACCAGAATATCGAACTGGCCCGGCGCTTCGTCTTCGAGCGCAATCCGGGCATCTCCAATCACGATCTCGCTGTCGGGGGCACAATCGGACAGGAACGTGAACCGCCCGCGGCGCGAGAATTCGAGGATCGCAGGATCGATTTCGTAGAACCGGTAGGTCTGACCGGGCGTGCGGTAACAGGCGAGCGTTCCCGTTCCAAGACCGACAACCCCGATCCGCGCCTCCGTACCGTATAGCGCCGATGCATTGCGCAGCAGCAACCCCACCCCGGCTTCGCGGCCATAATAGGCTGTCGGTTCGCGCCGCTTTGCAGGCGCAAGGAACTGGCGACCGTGATCGGTCGTGCCATGTGCCAGCACGCGCAAGCCATGCGTTTTCGAATCGCTGACAGTGTAGACGCCGAAATAGCTGCGCACCCGCTCCCCGGTCCGGTAGGCATTCACATGCCCGGGCAGGCCGATCGCCACCATCGTCAGCCCGAATACGGCGAGAAACGCGGCGCGGTTGAACATCACCCCCACCGCCACCACGGCGAGCGCACCATAAAGCGGCCAGACGATCGCTTCGCGGCCCTGATCGGCGGCGAGAACGAGGTGCCAGGACAGCAACATCGCCAGCATCAGCCCCACTGCCAGAACCGGCAACCGCAGCCTGGTATCGGCCGCCAGCCGGTCCTGCCAAGGGGTGAGCGAACGCAGCGGCACCAGCGCGGCGGCCGCCATCACCAGCAGCGGGTGTTCCCACACCCAGTCGAACAGCAGCGGCGCAAACAGTGCGGTGAACATCCCGCCCAATGCGCCGCCCGCCGACATCACGAGGTAGAACAGCGTCAGGCGCGAGGGATCGGGGCGCAGATCGTACATCCGGGCGTGAAGCGCGACCGAAACGGCGAACAGGAGCGCCACCGACGCACCCAGCAGCCACAGGTTCTCACCCGATTGCGACATCATCGCAGTCCCACCGGCGATCACCACGACCGCAGGCGCCGCGCGCGAAATCAGCCGCGCAGGCTTGCGGTTCTCGGCGAAGGCAACGCTGAAACTGAGAAGGTAAAGGCCAAGCGGGATCACCCACAAAAGCGGCATCGCAAAGATATCGGTGGTCAGATGCGTCGTCGTCGACAGCATCAAGCCTGATGGCACGGCAGCGAGCACCAGCCACACGGCCATCCGCCGCCCCGCAATCGGCGCCGCGGGGGATCGTGCCCCATCCGCGCTGTCCATGGCAGACGCGGCATTATCGGGCGCAGCAAGATGCCACCGCGCAACCGCTACCGACAGCAACAGCAGCACCATGATACCGTAACCGATGCTCCAGATCAGGCTTTGGTCGCCAAGGCCAAGCAGCGGCTCGATAAGCAAGGGATAGCTGAGCAATCCGGCAAAGCTGCCAATGTTCGAAGCCGCATAAAGGCCATAGGGGTCGCCCGCGCCCGGATCGGCCGAGAACCAGCGCTGGATTAGCGGGGCCTGTGCCGAAATCAGGAAGAACACGGGCCCGACCGAGGCGAACAGCAGCGCAGGCACCCACAAGGCTTCCATGCCCGCGCCCAAGTCGGAGAGGTCGGCAAGCGACAGCGGCAAGGTCAACGCGGCCGCGATCAGCAACGCAATATGCAGCCCCAATTGACGCCGCAACGTCAGCCTGCCGATCAGATGCGCATAGGCATAACCCCCGAGCAACAGCGCCTGATAGACCAGCATTGCGCTGTTCCAGACGTTGGGCGTCCCGCCCAGCCGCGGCAGTGCAAGGCGCGCCATCAGGGGCTGCACGAGAAACAGCAGGAAGCTCCCTGCGAAAATGGCGGCAACGAAAAGCGAGCGGCGAGGGTTGGTCATCATCGTCCCGGCGTTGAAAAACGAACCTTCGCCCTACGGGCTTATGGTAAATATCACGTATCCGCCGCCGGGCCCTGCCCCTCCCACGCCCTCCGGGTGATCGCGTATTGGATATGCCGCTCGCCCCCGTCGGGGTCGGCGAAATCCAGGTTTTCGCGGCGGGTCATGCCGAGTTTTTCCATCAACCGCCAACTGCCGACATTGCTGGCGATCGTCAGCGCAACGATCCGCGGCGCATCAAATGCGGTAAATCCCCAGTCGATCACCGCGCGCATCGCCTCTAAGGCGTAGCCCTGCCGCCAACGATCCGCGCGCACCACCCAGCCGATCTCGAAGTCTTCCGGATTGGGCGCAGCCGGGTGCGCGACGCGGCGCAGCCCGCAATGCGCGACCATCGCGCCGCCGTCGCGTTCCTCGGCAATCATGAAGCCATAGCCGTTCGCGGCAAAGCTGGCGCGCGAGGCGGCGTGCTTGGCCGCGATCACCTCGCGCGGTTGCACCCCGCCCAGATGCCGCATGACCTCGGGCGTGTTGAGCAATTCCATGTGCGGTTCCAGATCGTCCGCGCCGATCCGTCGCAGGATCAGCCGCTCGGTCGTCAGCACGGGTGCCGTCACGCAGCCGGGCCTTGCGCGTTCCACGTCGCCCGGGTGATCGCATGGGCGATGATCCGCGGGTTTTCGGGGTCGAAATCGGCGCTGTCGAAGTCGAGGTCTTCGCGCCGTTCCATTCCCAGCCGCAGCATCAGCCCCCAGCTTGGGGCATTGCCCTGCACCGTCAGCGCAATCACCTCGTCCGCGCCGAAATGTTCGAAGGCGAGCGCCAGCGAGGCGGCGGCGGCTTCCCTGGCATAGCCCTGCCCCCAGGCGTCCTCGCGCAGCCGCCAGCCCACTTCCATCAGTCCCTGCGGCCCGCCCGGCTGGTTCGAGCGTTTGAGCCCGCAAAAGCCGAGCAGCGCGCCGTCCGCGCGGCGTTCGACCACCCAGAAGGTGTGGCCGTGGTCGGCGCGATAGGCTTCGAGCCGCGCACGCACCGCGGCGCGTCCTTCCGCGTCGACCACGCCGCCAAGCCAGCGCATCACCGCCGGCGTGTTGGTGCCCTCCCAGAACGCCGCCCAGTCCTCATCGCGCCAGTCGCGCAAGGTCAGCCGGGCGGTGTCGTGGCGGAACGCTGCGCCGGGCTTACCCATTCAAGAGCCGTGCCGCATGGGCGGCATGATAGGTCAGCACCCCGCTCGCGCCCGCGCGCTTGAAGGCGAGCAGCGTCTCCAGCACCAGCGCATCGCGGTCCCCCGCTCCGGCGGCGGCGGCGGCCTCGATCATCGCGTATTCGCCGCTCACCTGATAGGCGAAGACCGGCACGTCGAACGCTGCTTTCACCCGCGCGACGATGTCGAGATAGGGCAGCCCCGGCTTCACCATCACGCTGTCCGCGCCCTCGGCGATGTCCAGCGCGACTTCGCGGATCGCCTCGTCGGTGTTGGCGGGGTCCATCTGGTAGGTCTTCTTGTCACCCTTCAGCAGCCCGCCGCTGCCCACCGCATCGCGGAACGGGCCGTAAAAGGCGCTGGCATATTTGGCGGCATAGGACATGATCTGGACATTGCAGTGCCCGTTCATTTCCAGCGCCATGCGGATCGCCTTGATCCGCCCGTCCATCATGTCCGACGGCGCGATGATATCCGCGCCCGCCTCGGCCTGATTGACCGCCTGATCGACCAGCATCGCGACCGTATCGTCGTTGAGGACATAGCCGCCTGCGTCGATCAGCCCGTCCTGCCCGTGGCTGGTATAGGGATCAAGCGCGACATCGGTCAGCACGCCGATTTCGTTGCCGCACGCGTCCTTGATCGCGCGGATCGCCTGGCACATCAGGTTGTCGGGATTGTGCGCTTCGGCCCCTTGTTCGCAGCGCAGGTCATGCGGGGTGTTGGGGAACAGCGCGATCACCGGAATGCCCAGATCGACCGCCTCTTTCGCGCGCGCGGCGATCCCGTCGACCGACCAGCGCGAGACGCCGGGCAGGCTGGCTATCGGTTCCTCGACGCCCTTGCCCGAGGTGACAAACAGCGGCCAGATCAGATCGGCCGGGGTGAGCATCGTTTCGCGGTGCAAGTTGCGGCTCCACGCGTGGGCGCGGGTGCGGCGAAGGCGGGTGTTGGGATAGCATGCGGTCATGGGCGCAAGGCTTACGCCCATTCGCCGCGCCGCTTCAAGCGCTGGTTATGGCGCGCGCGCAGCGGGTGGGCCTTGCCGCGCCGTGTCGATCTTCTCGATCTCGCGCACCGGTTCGCGCGTTTCGCCGGCCTGCGGGGCAAGATCGGCAAGCGCCGCGCCCGGCACGACCTCCTTCAGCATCAGCAGGCGGCGGCGGAAATCAATAAGCTCGGTCCCCGACAGCAGCGCACGGTTGACGAACTGGACGCTTGCCGGATTGATCGGCCGCCCGCCGCGATACATTTCGTAGTGGAGGTGCGCGCCGGTCGACAGGCCGGTCGATCCGACATAGCCGATCACCTGCCCGCGCCGCACGGTCATGCCCGGCGCCACCGCCATCCGGCTCATGTGGCAATAGCGCGTCGACAACCCGCCGCCATGCTCCAGCCGCACCGCGATCCCGCAGCCGCCCGCGCGCCCGGCCGAACTCACCCGCGCATCGCTGACCGCGACGATCGGGGTGCCGTGTGACGCCTTGAAGTCCATTCCCGAATGCATCCGGAAATAGCCGAGGATCGGGTGCCGCCGCATCCCGTAATTCGACGTGATCGCGCCCGGCACCGGGGCCAGCAGCCCGCGGCGCTGTTCGCCCACGCCCGATGCCTCGTAGAACCGCCCGCCCGTGCCCCAGCGCATCAGCTGCGTGCGCGCCCGGCCGGCGCGGTCGATCCCGGCATAAAGCAGCTGCCCCGCCTGCCGTTCGCCCGTCGCGGCGCGGCGATAGGACAGGATGACATCGAATTCGTCCGACGCGCGCACTTCGCGCTCGATATCGATCTGTTCGTCGAGCGTCTTGAGGTAGTCCTGCACCGCGCTTGCCGGGACACCCGCCTGCCGCATCGAGCGATAGAGGCTGGAGCCGACCAGCCCGCGCACCCGCAGCGGGGTTTCATCGACCCGGATCGGCTTGCGTTGCAGCGCGAGCGGTCCGTTCGGGATCACCGGCGTGCCATCGGCGGCAACCTGGCCCACGCCGGGGCGGGCCAGCGCAAGTTCGAGATCGAAGCGCGCGCGGAACGACAGCGCGTCGAGCGGCCGCGGGGCACCGGCGGCGGCGCGGCGGCCCAGCGTCAGGTCCATCTGCGTGCCCGGCGCGATATCGCCCACGGCAACCGCCTGCCCCACCAGCGCGGCGGCGCGGTCGATATCCTCCGCTGCCACGCCCGCGCGGCGCAGCATCGAAACGAAGCTGTCTCCTGGGGCGAGTGTCACCACCATCGCGATCTGCGGGCGTTCGGGCGCGCTTTTCAGCGGGATCACCGCCGTGGTCGGCCCCATCCGCCGCCCGCTGTCCGCGCCCAGCGCCAGCGGCAGCACCATCTGGCTGCGCATTTCGCTGTTCACTGCGGGGTCGAGCGGCATTGCCGGCCGTGCTTCGAGCGGGGTGAGATCGGGCCAGAACGCGATCGCCGCCACCCCCAGGCCGACCATCGTGCCGAGCCCGCGCAGCCAGCGGCGGCTGCCGATATTCTCGCCCAGATCGGGGGCGAGATCGAGCCGGTCGAACCAGCGCGAGGCGTCCTGCCGCCGCGCATCGAAGCGCGCGATCGCACGGTCACGCTGCGCCACCAACCGCCGCTTCAGCCGCTGGGCAGCGGTGGGTTCGGCAAACTGCCGCGAATTGTCGAGATAGCGTTTGAGTTCGCGCGCGGTTGCCGGATCGACCGGCACCGGGACGATTGCGGTGCCCGGACGGATCGCCAACGCGCGGCCCGCGTCGTCGGGCGCGCCAAATCCAGACATGCCAGCGGGATCCCCGTCCGGGCCGTCTGCGTCGGTCACTGTGCGCGCGTGGTCCAACATCCTGCCCCGTGGCAATGCCCTGTCGGGGCGAACGTGAGCCGCCACCGGGCGGGTCGCAAGGCGTCGCCCTGCCGCATTTTGCTACCCGAACAAAGTAAAACCGGCGTTAACCAGCGACGAGCCGCGGCGCACAAGCGGCAAGGCGTTGCCCCATGCTGCGCGCTGGCTCCCATTGCCGCCACGCTTGCTCCCGGCGGGCAAGCCTGACACAAGCGGTCGGGTCGTGACCTTCCCCGCCAACCCCCGCCCGTCCAGGGGCGCCGAAGACAATCGCCGCGTGCGCGCGGTGCTCGGCCCCACCAACACGGGCAAGACGCACCTCGCGATCGAGCGGATGTGCGGCCATTCGTCCGGAATGATGGGCTTTCCGCTGCGCCTGCTCGCGCGCGAAGTCTATGACCGGGTGCGCGCGATAAAGGGCGACAAGCAGGTCGCGCTGATCACCGGCGAGGAACGGATCGAACCGCCCGAAGCACGCTATTTCCTCTGCACCGCCGAAGCCATGCCGCGCACCGCCGGACAGCACGCCTTCGTCGCGCTCGACGAGGCGCAATTGGGCGCAGACCCCGAACGCGGGCACATCTTCACCGACCGCCTGCTTCACGCCCGCGGGCGCGAGGAGACGATGATCCTCGGCAGCGCCACATTGGAACCGATGGTCAAGGCGCTGATCCCCGGCGCGGAAATCACCAGCCGCCCGCGCTTTTCCACGCTCTCCCATGCGGGCGTGTGCAAGCTGTCGCGCCTGCCCAAACGCAGCGCCGTGGTCGCCTTCAGTGTAGAACAGGTTTACGCCATGGCCGAAGCCCTGCGCCGGTTCCGCGGCGGCGCGGCGGTGGTGATGGGCGCGCTTTCGCCCGAAACCCGCAACAAGCAGGTCGCAATGTTCCAGTCGGGCGAGGTCGACTATATCGTCGCCACCGACGCGATCGGGATGGGATTGAACCTCGATCTCGATCACGTTGCCTTCGCCGCGCTGGCGAAATTCGACGGGCATCGCAAACGCCGCCTCACCCCGTCGGAGATGGCGCAGATCGCGGGCCGCGCCGGGCGGCACCAGCGCGACGGCACCTTCGGCACGCTGTCGGGCACCGGCAAGGGCGACGGCGAACCGCTCGCCTTCACCGACGAGGAAGTCTACGCGATCGAGGAACACAAGTTCGCGCCGCTGACCCACCTGTTCTGGCGCGATGCGACCCCGCGGTTCGATTCGCTTGCCAAACTGATCGCCGATCTCGAATCGCGCCCTGCCCATCCGGCCCTGAAAGCCGCGCCCGAGGCGATCGACCTCGCGGTGCTGCGCCGCCTGGCGGCCGATCCCGTTGCCGACACCGTGCGCGGACCGGGCAATGTCCGGCGCTTCTGGGAGGTCTGCTCGCTGCCTGATTTCCGCAATGTCGGGGTGGAACAGCACGCCCGCTTCATCGCGCGGTTGTGGGACGACCTGCGCGGCGGATATATCGGCGCGGATTTTATCGCCGCGCGCATCGCCGAACTTGACCGGATGCAGGGCGACATCGACACGCTGCAGGGGCGAATCGCGGCGATTCGCGCCTATGCCTATATCTGCCAGCGCCCGGATTGGGTATTGGCGCGGGACGAAATGGCCGCGCGGGCGCGCGCGGTCGAAGCAAAGCTTTCGGATGCGCTGCATGCGCGGCTGACCGAAAGGTTCGTGAATCGAAGGACGACACTCTTGATGAAATCGCTGGGGCAGGATGCATCTGCGCTGCCCGTCACGCTCGAACCCGATGGCCATGTCACCGTGGAGGGCGAAAGCATCGGCCGGCTCGATGGTTTCCGCTTCCAGGTCGATCCCGATGCCGGGGTGGCCGATCGCCGGATGCTGCTCGCCGCGGGCGAGAAGGCCCTGCCTGCAATCCTCGCAAGCCGCGCCGAATGGCTGCTGGCCGAAGGCGTGGGCGAGCTTGAAATCAGCGGCGGCGCGATCCGCTGGCAGAACCGCGCGCTGGCCGAGATCACTTTCCCCGGCCATCCCGGTTCGGGCAATTTCGGCACCCCGCGCCTGACGCTGAGCCGCGATCTGGCGCTCTTGCCCGAGGCGGCAAAGGCGAAGCTCGAAGCCGGGCTTGCCGCGTGGCTCGACAAGCAGCTCGAACCGCTCGAACCCTTGCGCAAGCTGGCCGAGGCCGCACGCGATCCCGAAGCCGGATCGCAGGCGCGCGCGCTGGTGATCACGCTGATCGAGGCGCGCGGCGTGATCAGCCGCGAGGATGCGGGGCTCGAAAATCTGCCCAAGGAAATGCGCCCCTATCTGCGCAAGCTCGGCATCACTTTCGGCGCGCTCGACATCTTCGATGCGCCGCTGCTCAAGCCCGCGCCGCGGCGACTGCTGCACGCGCTGGGGCTGGATACCCGCGCCGTGCAGGATGCGATGCTGCCCGTGCTGGCCGAGGGCAGCTGGGCCAAAGGCCGCCTGCCTGCCGGATACCGCTATGCCGGAAGCCAAGCGATCCGGGTCGATCTGGCCGAGAAGATCTTCCGCGCCGCCTTCGATGCGCGCAGCCTCGTGACCGCGGCGCATCCCAAGGAGCGCAACCGTCCGTTCCGGGTCGATCTGGCGCTGGCGGTGTCGGTCGGGCTCGAAGCGGAGAACGCACGCCGCCTGCTGGGCAGCGCGGGCTTCCGTGTCGAACGCGCGCGCGCGCTGGCCGAAGGCGCGCAAGGTGCACCCGCGCCCGACCGCTGGTATTGGCGCCCGCGCCGTCCGGGCGAAAAGGACGAACGCCGCGGCGAGCGCAAGGACACACGCAGCGGCCAGCGCGGCCAGCCCCGCGGTGAGCCTCGCGCAAAATCGGGTGGCCCGCGCGGCAAGGGATCGGACGATCCGAAGCGCGGCGGGCAGCGTGGCCCCAGACCCCCGCGTGATGGCGACAAGCGCGGTCCAAGATCCGCCCAGACCCCGTCTCGCCCCCCCGTCGACACCGGCCCGGCCCGTGCCGGCGGTGCCTTCGACAAACTGGCGGACCTGCTCAAGGGATGAGCCGCGAGGGTGCGGGCGAAATGCTCAGGATCGACCGCTTGCTGGTCTATCTGCGCTTTGCCCGCACCCGCTCTGCCGCCGATGCGCTGATCGCGCGCGCTGCGGTGCGCCGCAACCGCCGGCACGTGCTGCGCGGGGCGGAATGTGCGCGCTGCGGCGATGTGCTGACGGTGATGGTCGGCGCCGAGGTCAGGGTGATCGAACTGCTCACCCTGCCCGCCCGCCGCGGGTCACCCGCCGAGGCGCGCAGCCATTACCGCGCGCTCGACGTTTTTCATGAGATTGCCGGGGCAGGGCTTGACCCTAACGGGCAAAACACCATAGGCGGAGCGCCTGTGCCGAGCCGCGCGCCCGGTGATCCCGAAGACTTCTCGTGAAAGAGCCGCAATGACTTACGTCGTCACCGAAGACTGCATCAAGTGCAAGTACACCGACTGCGTGGAAGTGTGCCCGGTCGATTGCTTCTACGAGGGCGAGAACATGCTGGTGATCAACCCCAGCGAATGCATCGATTGCGGCGTGTGCGAACCCGAATGCCCGGCCGAGGCGATCCTCCCCGATACCGAGGACGGCCTTGAAAAGTGGCTCGAGCTCAACACGCAGTATTCGGCGATCTGGCCCAACATCACCAGCCAGAAGGCCCCGCCCGAAGATGCCGATGCGCACAAGGGCGAAAAGGGCAAGTTCGAGCTCTATTTCAGCGCCGAACCGGGCGAAGGCGACTGATCCTCGACCCGCGCGATCACGCTTTTGTGAAAGCCTTGCGCGCCTGCGCAATCGCCGACTCGCAATTTTCTTGCAGGCATGCTATATAATGGTGCGACCGCGCCGGGCCGTTGGCCTGCGCAGGCGTTGAAACCAGAAAGGCCTGTCACCAGCAACCCCGCAACCGGATGATCCGCACCCGGCGCTCGCCCCGTGAGGGGTTGGGTCGCGCCGCCGGGGCCTTTGTCCTCCCCTCCCCCCTGTGTTGCTGGAACGGGCGATTGAAAGGAACGTGCATGGCGAGCACCGCGAACGCATTTACCGTGGGCGATTATGTCGTCTATCCCAAGCACGGCGTGGGCCGCGTGATCGAACTCCAGAAGGAAGAGATCGCCGGGATGCAGCTCGAACTCTATGTCCTGCGCTTCGAGAAAGAGCGCATGACGCTGCGGGTGCCGACGAACAAGGTCGAAGCGATCGGCATGCGCAAGCTGTCCTCGGACAAGACGCTCAAGCAGGCGATGGAAACCTTGAAGGGCAAGCCCAAGGTCAAGCGCACCATGTGGTCGCGCCGCGCGCAGGAATACGAAGCGAAGATCAATTCGGGCGACCTGGTGTCGATCGCCGAAGTCACCCGCGACCTGTTCCGCCCCGAAGACCAGCCCGAGCAGTCCTATTCGGAACGCCAGATCTTCGAAGCCGCCTCGAGCCGCCTCGCGCGCGAACTGGCCGCGATGGAAGAAACCGACGAGCCGACCGCGCTGAACAAGATTCTCGACGTGCTGCGCGAACACGCCCCGCAGTATTACGACAGCGCCGAAGAAGCCTAAGCCTTTCTGGCGTATCATGAACACGAAGGGCTGCCCCGTGCGGGCGGCCCTTTTTGTTTGTGCGCGCAAGATTGGTGTATTATACAAACAATACGCCAACCGGCTTACGGGAGAGAACCAGGCCATGACATCCGTGCTCGTCCACCGCATCCCCATGTTCGGGTCGCTTGCCGTTTCCGCCTGCGCGCTGTCGGCGTGCGAGGGCGGCAACATGCAGATCAACGGACAGGAAGGCGTGCCCCTGTCGCAGCTCGAAATGACCGGCGCCGTGCCGAGCGAAGTCGTGCTGGCATCGGGTGACACGGTGATCGTCAGCGATGGCACCACCTTCAGCGTAAAGGTCGAAGGCACCGACACCGATTCGCTGCGGTTCGTCCGCGATGGCGCGGTAATCGGCGTCACCCGCGTCGATGGCTGGGAGGGCGAGCCCAACGCCACCGTGCGAATCACCATGCCCCCGCCGCGCGAAGTGGTGATCGCGGGCAGCGGGACGATCCGCGCGCAATCGCTCGCGCCGACCGCCGATGTCAGCATCGGCGGCGCGGGCACGGTCGAATTCGGGCGCGTCGCGGCGGAAAAGCTCGGGATCAATATCGGCGGCAGCGGCACGGTGCGCGGTGCAGGCACTGCGCGTCAGCTCGAAGTGCTGATCGGCGGGACGGGCGATGTCGCGATGCCGGGCCTCAAGGCCGAGAGCGCCGAGGTTTCGATCGGCGGCAACGGCGATGTCGAATTCGCGTCGGACGGCACGGTCGAGGCGAATATCGGCGGCGCAGGCGATGTGAAGGTTTCGGGCAGTGCCAAATGCACCGTCAATTCCTTCGGCTCGGGCACGCTGACCTGCTCTCCCGCCGCCGCGTTGCCTGCGCCGGCCGCTGCGGCAGCGCCCGCCGTGCCGGTCGCTCCGGCGCGAACCGCACAATAGCATTTGCCATTCCGCATACGGCGGGCGAGAATGCGCGGGTGATGAACCCCTTGCGCCTTCTCGTCCTTGCCGCTGCGGGCCTTGCCTTGCAGGGCTGCCTTGCCCGCGCCGCGGTCGATGTGGTGACCTTGCCCGTGCGGGTGGTGAGCAAGGGCGTCGATCTCGCCACCACCAGCCAGTCCGAAGCGGACGAGAAACGCGGGCGCGAAATCCGCGAGCGCGAGGAACGCATCGGCAAGCTCGAACGCGAATACAACAAGCAGATCGAACGCTGCCGCGACGGCAGCACCGAGGCGTGCAACAAGGCGCAAAGCCTCAATGCCGAATGGGAAGCGCTGATTGCCGACGAACGCGGCGACTAGGCTGCGGCGCGGCGCAAGCGATCGTTGATTGCGCGGCCCACGCCCTCGTCCGGCACCGGGGCGACCGCGATGCGCGGCTGCGGCGCGGTGGCGGCTTCGTGGAGGGCGGCGTAAAGGCGGGATGCGGCCTCGTCGAGATTGCCGCTGGCTGACAGCGTAATGTCGCCTTCAACGGCACCAAAGCCGATCAGAAATTCATCCGCCGCCGCCGCCGCTGCGTTCAGCCGCACGGGCTTGCCCGGCGCATAGTGGCTGGCGAGCTGCCCCGGAGCCTCGATACTCTCCCCCCCGCCCCGCGTGCCAAGTTGCAGCGGGCCGGGGCGCAGTTCCTCGACGCTTCCATCGGCGCGCACCGCCACGATCGTCGATTCCACCCCCGCCGGGCACGCCCCCCCATCGAGCACCATGGCGATCCGCCCGTCGAGCGAGGCGAGCACGTGCGCGGGCGTGGTGGGGCTGATGAAACCGCTGCGGTTGGCCGAAGGCGCGGCGAGCGGGAAATCGAGCCTTTCCAGCAACGCCTGCATCACCGGATGTGCCGGCGCGCGCAAGGCGATGGTGGGCAAGCCTGCGCTCACCGCAGTGGCAAGCCCCGCATCTGCGCGGCGCGGCAACACCATCGTCAGAGGCCCGGGCCAATTCGCCTGCGCCAGCGCGCGCGCTTCGGGCAAGACCTGCGCATAACGCTCGGCCTGCGCCAGGCCTGCGACATGCACGATCAGCGGGTTGAAATCGGGACGCCCCTTCGCGGCATAGATCTTCGCCACCGCATCGGCACTGTCGGCGCGCGCGGCGAGCCCGTAAACCGTCTCGGTCGGCACCGCGACCAGTCCGCCCGATTCGAGGATTCGCGCGGCCTCCGCGATCCCGGCGAGGTCCGCCAGCCGCACTTCCGTAACGTTCTTGCCGCTCATGCTGCGGCGCTATATTCGTTTGCCCGCGCTGCCAAGAGCGCAGCCCCCTTTCCATCTGAAGGACGCCCCCCGAAGTGACCCCCTTTACCCCGCCGACCGCCGACCAGCTGCTCGCCATCCGCGTCAATGCCGGGATCGAGGAACTGGCGACGACCGAACGCTTCGTCCATGCCGAGGGCGATCTGGTCGAAGCCATCGTCGAAGGCGTCGGCCAGTTCGCGGCCGGGGAATTTGCGCCGCTGAACCGCAAGGGCGATCTGGAAGGCGCCCGGCTCGAGAATGGCCGTGTCCGTCTGCCCGAAGGCTTCGAGGCGGCCTATCAGGCCTATGTCGAACAGGGCTGGAACGCGATTGCCTCGCCCATCGCGCACGGCGGTCAGGGCCTGCCCTTCACGCTGGCGTGCAACGTGCTCGAAAACCTCGGTGCGGCCAACATGGCCTTCACGCTGCTGCCGATGCTCAGCGTCGGCGCGATCGAGGCGCTGGAGCATCACGGCTCGCCCGCGCAGCAGGCGATGTATCTTCCCAAGCTGGTCAGCGGCGAATGGTCGGGGACGATGAACCTCACCGAGCCTGCCGCCGGGAGCGATGTCGGCGCGCTGCGTTCGACCGCGGAGCCGATCGAAAGCGGCGAGCACGCAGGCAAATACCGGATCACCGGCCAGAAGATCTACATCACCTGGGGCGAACATGATCTGGCGAGCAACATCGTCCACCTCGTCCTTGCCCGCCTGCCGGGTGCGCCCGAAGGATCGCGCGGGATCAGCCTGTTCGTGGTGCCCAAGTATCATGTGAACGCCGACGGCAGCTTGGGGCCGCACAATGATCTGCGCTGTGTCAGCATCGAACACAAGCTGGGCATCAACGCCTCGCCCACCTGCGTCATGTCCTATGGCGACAACGGGGAATGCATCGGCGAGCTGGTCGGGGCGGAAAACAAGGGCCTCGCCGCGATGTTCACGATGATGAACAACGCGCGGATCAATGTCGGCAACCAGGGCGTCCAGATCGGCGAACGCGCCACGCAGGCGGCGCTCGCCTATGCGCGCGACCGGGTGCAGTCCGCCCGCGCGGGATCGCCCAACAAGACCCCGGTGGCGATCATCGAACACCCCGACGTGCGCCGGATGATCCTGCGCATGAAGGCACTGACCGAAGGCGCGCGCGCGCTGCTCTATTACTGCGCAGGCCAGGTCGATCGCGGCAATCTGGGCGACGTGGCCGCAGGCATGCGCGGCGAGATCATCGTGCCGATGCTGAAGGCGTGGGGCACCGATATCGGTGTCGAGGTCGCAGGGCTCGGCATTCAGATCCACGGCGGGATGGGCTTCGTCGAGGAAACCGGCGCGGCGCAGCACTGGCGCGATTCGCGCATTGCGCCGATCTATGAAGGCACCAACGGCATTCAGGCCGCCGACCTTGTTACCCGCAAGCTGGGGCTCGATGGCGGGGCGGCGTTGATCGCGCTGTTCGAAACCATTGCCCGCGAAGCGGCGGGCGAAGCCGCGCTGGCCGGTCTGGCGCGGGACTGCATCGCCATCGCCTGCTGGATGAAGGACGAAGCGAGCCTTGATGATCGTCTGGCGGGCAGCGTTCCCTTCTGCACGATGGCGGCGGTGTGCGTGGCCGGGTGGCAGCTGATGAAGCAGGGCGAAGCGGTGGCCGCAGGCGCTGCCCCCGCGCTCGCCGAGACCAAGCCGGTGACGGTGCGCTTCTTCCTCGACCGGATCGTGCCCGAGGCTGCCGGCTTGAAGGCGGGCGCGGTCGCAGGGGCCGATCTGCTCTACGCCCTGCCCGCCGCAGTCTTGGTGGGCTGAGGTGGACGGGGCTGCGCTGGAGCGGATTGCAGCCGCGCTCGAACGGCTCGCCCCGCCCCTCCCGCCGCCGACCGATTGGCATGGCGCACCCGCCTATGTGTGGGAGGGTGAGACCGCGCGGGCCATCCCGGTGCTGGACGCCTTGCCGCTCGATGCGCTTCACGGGATCGACGCGCAGAAAGTTGCGCTGCGCAACAATTGCGCCCGGTTGGCTCGCAGTGCGGCGGCGCATGACGTGCTGCTGTGGGGCGCGAGAGGGATGGGCAAATCGGCGCTGGTGCGCGCCTGTGTCGCCGATATTCAGCGCGATACGGAAGCGCTGGCGCTTGTCCAGCTCGCCCCCGGCACACTGACGAGCTTTCCTGCGCTGATCGCCAAACTCGCCCCGCAGGATCGCGCCTTCCTGCTGTTCATCGACGATCTGGGCTTTGGCGCGGATGGGCGCGCCGAGATGCTGGCGCTGCGCAGCCTGCTCGATGGCGGAATTGCACCGCGCCCTTCGCATATCCGCCTTGTGGTGACGGCGAACCGGCGCGGCATTGTCGAGCGCGAGGATACGTCCGCCGCGATCCATGAACGCGACGAGCGTGACGATGCGCTCGCGCTGGCGGATCGGTTCGGGCTGACGCTGGGTTTTCACCCGGCGGACAAGGACACCTACCTTGCGATCATCGCCGGGTTGCTCCGCCCGCTCGGCCTCGATTTTTCGGCCGAGGAAGCGATGGCCTTCGCAATCCAGCGCGGCAACCGGTCAGGGCGCACCGCGCTGCAATTCGCGACCGAGATTGCGGGCCGCGCGGGTCAGCCGATCAGTTGACGCGCTGCCCGGCCTGCTTGCGCAGGTAATCGGCCTCGAATTCGGCACGCGGATCGCGCAGCTCGCTCGGGGGCAACGACTTGCCCGTCAGCGCCGCAATCGCAGCCGCGGGTGCCGCCGAGGGCGAGCGCACGCGCCAGATGATCCCGGCAGTATCGTCCGACACCAGCAGTGCGCCATCGCCTGCCCATTCGACCCAGGTCGGACGGCCGCGCGTGGTGCCGTCGGCCTTGAGGAAACCGGTCAGCACCGGCTTGGGCTTGCCCACCGGATTGCCGCGATCGTCGAAGTCGACGAACACGACATTGTAACCCGAAGGCGGCTTGCGGTTCCACGAGCCGTGCTGCGCGATGAAGGCACCGCCGGCAAAGTTCGGCCCCATCCGGTCGCCTTCCTTGCTGAACACCATCCCCAGCGCCGCAACGTGCGGTCCCAGCGCATATTCGGGGTTGCGAACATATTCCATCAGGAAGCGCGGCATCGGCGCATCGACCCGGCGGTCGCGGTTGGTCTTGTAATAGACCCACGGCCAGCCGTACTGCGCGCCCACCGGCACGTTCGTAAGATAATCGGGCACCAGATCGCTGCCGAGCATGTCGCGCTCGTTCACGGTGGTCCACAGCTCGCCCGACCACGGGCTGAAATCGAGCCCGTTGGGATTGCGCAGGCCTGCACCGAACTGGCGCGCGCGGCCCTTGGCGAGATCATATTCCCAGATCATCGCGCGGCCTTCCTCGACCGCCATCCCGGCATCGCCGATATTGCTGACCGAACCCACCGCGACATAAAGCCGCGTCCCATCGGGCGAGAGTTCGAGGTTGCGCATCCAGTGCCCGCCGCCCGGCGCCAGATCCATCAGCTTGCGCGGCGTGCCGGTCGCCCGCTCGGCGCCCAGCGCGTAATTATAGGCCAGCACCGCATTGTGGTTGGCGACGAACAGCGTGCCGTCCTTCCACGCCAGACCTGAGGGCGAATCGAGCCCTTCGAGGATCACTTGCTTCACCTCGGCCGAGCCATTGCCGTCGGCATCGCGCAGCAGCACGATCTGGTTGGGCGATCCGCCCTTCGCGCCGGCCTGCGCCATCAACAGCCCTTCGACCCAGTTCCTGATCTTCTGGAAGATGCCCGCGGCCGGCTTTTCGGTCTTGGGCGCGCCGGTCAGCGAAACCAGAATGTCACCATTGGGCAGCGCAAACAGCGTGCGCGGGTGCGACAGCCCTTCGGCAAAGCGCACGACCTCCAGCCCCTCGGCAGCGGTGGGCGCTTCGTTTGGCTGCCAGCCCACCGGTTCGGCGATCTGGATCGTGGGGATCGTCTGCGGATTGCCTTCACGCAGCACCGGGTCGGTGCCGGCAACCTCCTCGACTGAAAGTTCGGCGGTGTCTCCCCGGCTGAAATACCAGAAAGCGCCGCCGGCGATCACGAGGACGACGACGAGAGCGATTGCGATTTTGCGAAAAAGAGCCATGTGCACCGGGATAGAGCCCGCCCGCCCCGGCGGCAAGCAACGAAAGATTGCCCGACCGATGTACGACTTCAAGCCCGATGCCGCCCAGCCCACCGCCGAACGCTATCGCGACCTCGTCGTCGCGGCCGATGCGCTGACGGCGGGGGAGCCCGATGCGGTCGCCAACATGGCGAATGTCGCGGCGCTCTTGTGGGAATTCCTGCCCGATCTCAACTGGGCCGGGTTCTACCGGATCGCACCCGCCAAGACGGGCGGCGCGAAGGAACTGGTGCTCGGACCGTTCGTGGGCCGCCCGGCGTGCATCCGTATCCCGCTCGGCAAGGGCGTGTGCGGCACCGCAGCGGAAAGCCGCGAAACGCAGCTTGTGACGGATGTCCACGCCTTCCCCGGGCACATCGCTTGCGACGCTGCCAGCGCAAGCGAATTGGTGGTGCCGGTGACGGACGCTGATGGCGCGGTGATCGCGGTGATCGATCTCGACAGCCCCACGCCTGCGCGCTTCACCGAAGAGGATGCTGCAGGGATCGAGGCGCTCGCCGCGATGCTCTCCGCGCGGATCCAGGCGTTCCCGAAACGGGACAGCGATGACGCGCGCCTTGGGTGAAATGGCGTGGCGGTGGTAGGCTTTTGCTAACCGTCAGCTAACGTGGCTGATTCAGGGGGATTTGCCCATGTTCACGCCGTTCCACACGATTTCACTCGCCGCGCTGGCGATTGCGCTGCCCACAGCCGCCCAGGCACAGGATTACGCCGATCTCCCTCCGCTCGCCCCGATGGGCGCGGCGCAGGTCGATCAGCTTCCGGCTGACATGCGCGCTGGCCCAGTCATGGCCCCGCAGCCGTCGGAAACGGTGTCCGTGGTCGACGGGGTCGAGACGATCACGCGCACGCGCTTCATCACTGCGCCCGTCGCCCGCGCCGCGGTCGCCCCCGCACCGCAGGCAAGCTATCCCGCGCCCTATTACGCCGGGCAGGCCTATGGCTATGCGCCTGCCTATGGCGCGCCGGTGGTGTTCGAACGCGATCAGTGGATCGACGAATGCCGCCGCCGCACCCGCGGGCAGAACCGCGACAACACCGGCGCGATCATCGGCGGCTTGCTTGGTGCGATTGCCGGCGGGGTTGCCGGATACGAGATCGCCGGCGCGGGCGACCGCGTGCTCGGCACCGCACTGGGCGTTGGTGGCGGCAGCTTGCTCGGCGGACTGCTGGGCAGCCTGTTCGGCGGCGAGCGGCGCAAGAACCTCTATGACTGCGAGGCTGCGCTCGACACCTATCTGTCGGGCCAGCCAATGCCCGCCACCCGGATTGCCAGCCGCCAGATTCCGGCGCCCTATGGCTATGCCGCGCCCGCAGCCTATCCCGGCGCTTATCCGTATAACTACGGCTATGCCTACGCGCCGCAGTCGGTGGTGATGGTCGCGGTCGAAACGCAGGTGCCGCAGCAGGTCGTCGTGCGCGAAACCGTGCGCGAGGAAAGCTACAGCGTGCCCGGTGCGACCCGCATCATCGAAGATAGCGGCCCGCGCCCCTCACCCAAACTGATCAAGCAGCGGTAAGGCATCGCGCCCACACACGCATTGAAAAGCCCCGCAGACCTGGTCCGGTTTGCGGGGCTTTTTCGTATGGATTTCAGGCGACGCGTGAGCTCAGATCTCGTCCCCGGTCAGCCGCTGGCACACCAGATCGAGCTGGTCGAGCGTGGTATAACGGATCGTGATCGTCCCCTTTCGCGGATCGACCTCGGGCTTGATCCGGACGCTCAGCCCCAGGAATTCCTCGAGGTGTTGCTGCACCGCCAGAATATCCGCGCTTTCGGCAGTCTGATAGGGTGCCGGTGCAGGATCTTCTTCGGCCCGCTTCGACGTCTTGCGCGCCAGCGTCTCGATGTCGCGCACTGAGAGCCCTTCGGCCACCGCCACCGCGGCAAGATCGCGCGCATCGTTGCGGCCGATCAGCGCGCGGGCATGACCGATCGTCAGCGAGCCCTGATCGACCAGATCGAGCACCTGATCGGGCAGCGTCATCAACCGCATCATGTTGGCAACGTGGCTGCGCGACTTCTCGACCATCTTGGCGATGTCGACCTGGATCATGCCTTCCTGCTCGGACAGGCGGTGATAGGCGCGCGCTTCCTCGACCGGGCTCAGATCCTCGCGCTGGAGGTTCTCGATCAACGCCAGCGCCATCACCTCGCGATCGGTCAGATCGCGCACCAGCGCCGGAATTTCGTGTAGCCGCGCCTTTTGCGCCGCGCGCCAGCGCCGCTCGCCCGCGACCAGTTCGAACCCGTTGCCGCCGGGATGCGGGCGCACGATGATCGGTTGGATCACCCCGCGGCTCGCGATCGATGCCGCCAATTCCTCGAGTGCCGCCTCATCAAAATATTTGCGCGGGTTGCCCGGCAGCGGCTTGATCGTGGCCAGCGCAAGCGAGCGCAGCGACGAACCGCTGCTCGGCGCGATGGATTCGGGTGAGGGACCGTCTTCGCGGCGCACCAGCGGTTCTTCGCGGCGCGTTTCCCCGAGCAAGGCGCCCAGCCCCCGCCCCAACCGGCGCGGCTTGTCGTCCGACTTGGTTTGTGCTGCCAGATCAGCGGTTTGCGCGGTATTTTCGGTCATGCGGCCTGTCTTTCTGCGGGAAATCGTCCGATCAGCTCGCGCGCCAAGGACATATAGGCGCGGCTGCCGGTGCAGTGCTGGTCATAGATCAGCGCGGGGAGCCCGTGGCTCGGCGCTTCGGAGAGGCGGACATTGCGCGGGATGACGGTGTCGAACACCAGCTTGCCGAGGCAATCGCGAACATCATCCGACACCTGATCGGTCAGCCGGTTGCGGCGATCATACATGGTCAGCGCGATGCCGATAATCCCGAGTTCGGGATTGAACCTCTGCTGCACCTGATCGACGGTCTGCAGCAGTTGCGAAAGCCCCTCAAGCGCGAAGAACTCGCACTGCAAGGGAACCAGCAAGGTATCGGCAGCGCACAGCGCATTGAGCGTCAGCAAGCCCAGCGACGGCGGGCAATCGATGAAACAGATGTCATGCCCCGTGTGCGCCGACAAAGCCTTGTCCAGACGGTGCGTGCGCCCTTCGACCGATACCAGTTCGATCTCCGCGCCCGAAAGATCGACCGTGGCCGGGATCAGGTCGAGCCGCGGGATCGCAGTCGGCACGATCGCACTGTCGAGCGTAACCTCGTCGACCAGCAGATCGTAGCTCGAAACTTCGCGCGATGCTGCATGCACACCCAGCCCGGTCGAGGCATTGCCCTGCGGATCGAGATCGATCAGCAAGGTGCGCCATCCGGTCGCGGCCATCGCCGTTGCGATATTGATCGCGGTCGTGGTCTTCCCCACCCCGCCCTTCTGATTGGCAATCGCGATGATGAACATGGCAGATCCTGTCCTTTTCGCGCGTCGGCGCGGTGTTCGCGTGTCAGGCTTTCACGATGATCCCGGCATCGGGATCGGTCAAGGAATGTTTCACGTGAAACATTGCCCGCAACGAAGGCTTGAGCGATTCAAGTTCCTGCGCCGCCGACCGCCCCTTGGGCAAGACATAGGTGGTCGCCTTTGTGGAGAATGGTGCGGATAGTTCGAGCAGCTTGGGCAACGGCGCAAAGGCGCGTGCCGAAATGGCGCGGGCGGTAAACGGCGTGACGCGTTCAAGCCGCTGTGCTTCGACCCGGCATTTGGCCAGACCCAGCGCTGCGATAACCCGCTCCAGAAATTCGGCGCGGCGCGCACGCGATTCGACCAGCACGACGGGCATATTGGGCGCTATCGCCGCGATGACCATGCCGGGAAAGCCGGGGCCACTGCCCAAGTCAAGCCACGGCCCCGAAGCACTTGGCCCCAATGTTTCACGTGAAACATTTTCGATCAGCTGCGCCGAATCGGCAATATGGCGCTGCCATAGGTGCGGCTCCGTCGCCTTGGCGATGAGGTTCTGCCGGGCGTTCTCATCGAGCACCATCTCGGCAAACTGTTCGAGCCGCGCCATGCCGGCAGAGTCAGTCAGGCCCGCAACATAGGTCCGGGCCTCGGTTTCCGTGGCAATCATCCGGTGCGCGCTCATGCGGCCGTCCTCCGGCGCGCGTGAACCAAGAGCGCGGAAAGCGCCGCAGGGGTGACCCCGGGAACACGTCCTGCCGCAGCCAGCGTGCCCGGCGCGGCGGTGCTCAAACGCTCTACCATCTCGTTCGACAATCCGGGAACCTCGGCATAGGGAAAGTCCGCTGGCAATGGCAGCGCCTCGCTCG
This sequence comes from Erythrobacter neustonensis, assembly GCF_001663175.1. Classification (NCBI taxonomy): domain Bacteria; kingdom Pseudomonadati; phylum Pseudomonadota; class Alphaproteobacteria; order Sphingomonadales; family Erythrobacteraceae; genus Erythrobacter; species Erythrobacter neustonensis. The sequence goes on from NZ_CP016033.1 coordinate 950,918, forward strand.
CGCGCAGATCGCGCAGCTCCGCATCCTGCCGTGCCAGATAGGGGGCGTAGGCGGCATCCTCCGCCATCTCTACGGCCAACAGCGGATCGCGCGCTGTCAGGTCACCAAGCCAAGGCTGCAAAGCCTGCGGCGTGACCCCATCAAACCGCAGCCACTCCGCAATCGACTTTTCACCATGATCGCGCCGCACCGGAAGGCCCGCGTCGGCAAGTTCGCGCGCGTGGATCGTCTCCGAATGTTTCACGTGAAACATTTCGCGCATATTTTCCCGCCGCTCCCACCATTCGCGCCGGCGCGTGCCGACACAGCCCGCTGCGATCCCCAACCCCGTCAGCCGCGTCGCGGCGTTGTTGGCACGCAGTCGCAGCCGATATTCGGCGCGCGCGGTGAGCATGCGATAAGGTTCGGACACCCCCTGCAAGGTGAGGTCGTCGAGCATCACCGCAATATAGGAATTGGCGCGGTCAAGTTGCGGCGCGCTTCTGCCCAGCGCCGCAGCGGCCGCTTCAAGCCCTGCGACAAGCCCTTGCGCAGCCGCCTCCTCATACCCTGTGGTGCCGTTGATCTGGCCAGCACAATAGAGGCCCGGGATGGCGCGGACCTGCAAATCGGTCGTCAACGCGCGCGGATCGATATGGTCATATTCGACCGCGTAGCCGGGCTGCACGATGTCGACACGCGCGCAGCCAGGCATCGTGCGCACCACGGTTTCCTGGACATCGACGGGCAGCGAAGTGCTGATCCCGTTGGGATAGACGACGTGGCTGTCCAGCCCTTCGGGTTCCAGGAAGACCTGATGCCCCTCGCGGTCACCGAAGCGGTGGATCTTGTCCTCGATCGAAGGGCAGTAGCGCGGCCCTGCCGCAGCAATCGCGCCGGAGAAAAGCGGCGAACGATGGAGGTTCGCCCGGATTGCATCATGCCCCGCATGGGTGGTGCGCGTGATCGCGCAGAACACCTGCGGATTGATCCGCTCGGGCGTAAGCGGCGACATCGTCCAGCGCTCGCCATCCGAGGGTTGTTCTTCGAGCACCGCCCAATCAATCGTTCGTCCGTCGAGCCGCGGCGGTGTCCCGGTTTTCAGCCGCGCCATCGGCAAGGCGGCATCACGCAGCTGGGCAGCCAGCCGCTGCGCGGCGTTCTCGCCGATCCGCCCGCCTTCGAAGCGTTCCTCGCCCCTGAACAGAACCCCGCCAAGAAACGTGCCCGTGCACAGCACCACGCGCGGCGCGGCAAGGATCGTGCCGTCCGCGAGCTCAAGCCCCGCGACCGCTCCGCCCTGCAACACCAAGGCTGCGGCTTCACCTTCGATCAGCGCAAGATTGCGTTGGCTGCGAACGGCATTCTGCACCGATGCCTTGAACCGCTTGCGGTCGGCCTGCACGCGGGGGCCCCATACCGCGCTGCCTTTGGAGCGGTTGAGCATGCGGTAATGGATCGCCCCGGCATCGGCAGCGCGGCCAATCACGCCGTCGAGCGCATCCACCTCGCGCACCAGGTGGCCTTTCCCCAATCCGCCGATCGCAGGGTTGCAGCTCATCGCGCCGATCGTTGCGATGTCGAAACTGACGAGCGCGGTGCGCGCGCCCATCCGGGCTGCGGCGCAGGCAGCCTCCACCCCGGCGTGACCGCCGCCAATAACCAGAACATCGAAGCTGTGCATGGCATGCAGATAGGCGTGAGAGGGGGAATGGTCAAAGATGTTTCGGTGAAGCGCCCTTGGAGTCGTGCGGCATTCGTATCCCGAAATGTTTCACGTGAAACATTGCCACGCGGATTGGGCCAAAAATGTTTCACGTGAAACATTGGCAGCGATTTGGCCCAAATGTTTCACGTGAAACATTCAGCGCCCAAATCGCAGTGGCTACTTCCCGATGCAGAAGCGCCCGAACAGCGTGTCGAGCATGTCCTCGGTCGTCGCGCGGCCGATCAGCCGGTCGAAGCAGAGCCGTGCGCGGCGCAATTCTTCTGCAACCAGCAAGGCATCGGGTAGGCGACCCGCAGCTGCCAAAGCCGCCGCCGCTTCTGACAGGAGCGCGTGCTGACGGGCATTGAGTGCCGCCTCGCCCGGCTTGGGCAGACTGTTACGGGCCGCCCCGACCAAAGCCTCCTTGAGGGCGGCAATCCCTTCGCCGGTCGCTGCCGATACGGTAAACCTGGCCGAAGTCTTGGGGACAAACGCAGCGCTGTCGGATTGCGCCGCGATCTCCCACGCATCGCCCGGACCGGCGCCCTCTGCGCCGAGCCAAAGGACGGCATCGGCGCGGGCCACCGCGTCATGCGCGCGGTCGATCCCGATCGCCTCGATCGGGTCGGCGATCTCGCGCTCGCGCAAGCCTGCTGTATCGAGGAAGGTAAACGGCACCCCGGCGATTGCGACCGAGCGTTCGATCACATCGCGCGTCGTTCCGGCAATCGGCGACGTGATCGCCGCTTCGCTGTCGACCAGCGCGTTGAACAAGGTGGACTTGCCGGCATTGGGCGGCCCTGCGAGGACAACCCGGAACCCTTCGCCAAGTCGCTCGGCGCGCGGGCGCGCGAGCCACACCGCCAATGCGTCGCTGAGCGCGGCAATGTTCCACGTGAAACATTCAGGCAGATCTGCGGCGTCTTCCTCGTCCGAGAAATCGAGGACGGCTTCGATTTGCGCGGAAAGCGCGAGAACGGCGGCGCGCCATTCTTCGACCTGCCGCGACACCGCGCCGCCCACGGCCGCCAGTGCGGCGGCGCGTTGCCATTCGGTTTCGGCCGTCAGCAGGTCGCCCAGCCCCTCGGCTTCGGCGAGATCGATCCGGCCATTGGCAAAGGCCCGCTGGGTAAATTCGCCCGCTTCTGCACGGCGCAGCCCGGTGCATCCGGCAAGCGCAGCTTCGACCGCCGCAATCACCGCGCGGCCGCCGTGACAATGCAACTCTGCCAGATCCTCTCCCGTCGCCGTGTTCGGCCCCGGAAACCACAGGATCAGCGCCTCATCCAGCAAGGCGCCATCGGCCCTGCGCAACCGTGCAAGCGAGGCGCGGCGCGGTTCGGGCACCCGGCCCGCCAACGTCATCAGCGCTCCGCGCGCATCGGGCCCGGAAATGCGGATCACCCCGACGCCCGCGGGCGGCGCACCGCTCGACAGGGCAAAGATCGTGCGCGGCGGGTTCACCGGTTCAATCGGTAGCTCTGGAACCGGAGCCCGTCTTCATCCCGGCATCGACGAAATTCTGGAACAGCTTCAGCCCCACCTGCCCCATCGGGGCGAGCGCTGCGGCATATTGCTGCAACTGGTCCGGGCTGGAAACGCCCTGCATCGCCTTCGCCAGCGTGTCGACATAGACATTGTTCGCCGCACTGACATCGGGCAACCCCATGAAGCTGCGCGCTTCCTCGGGCGTGCAGTCGACTTCGATCGTGATCTTCATGGTGCGGCGCTCCTGTCAGCCCTGGCGGCTCCCCTCATTTGCGCTTGGCACACCGCCAAGGCAAGCGATAGAGCATAGGCTTGCCCCCCAGCGGAAAGAGAGACAAGCGATGAGCCTCAACCACACGATCACCACGCTCGAAGGCGACGCCAGCTTCGGCGCCTACGTCGCGAAGCCGCAAGGTAGCCCTCGCGGCGCGATCATCGTTATCCAGGAAATCTTCGGGGTGAATCCAGGCATCCGCCAGAAATGCGACAAGCTGGCCGCCGATGGCTATCTGGCAGTCGCGCCCGATCTGTTCTGGCGATTGGAGCCGGGGATCAGCCTCGATCCCGACATTGAAACCGAGTTCCAGCAGGCTCTCGACTGGATGGGCAAGTTCGATCAGGATGCGGGCATCCGCGATATCGAGGCGACCATTCACCACATCCGCCGCACGCACGGCGTCGCCAAGGTCGGCAGCGTGGGTTACTGCCTCGGCGGCCGACTCGCCTTTATGACCGCATCGCGCACCGATATCGATGCGAGCGTCGGCTATTACGGGGTCGGAATCGACGGCCTGCTTGGGGAGAAGCATGCGATCGCGCACCCGCTGATGCTGCACATTCCCACTGCCGACGGGTTTGTTTCACGTGAAACACAGGCCGCGATGCACGAAGGGCTGGACGATCATCCCAAGGTGACGCTCCACGATTATGAAGGGCTCGACCACGGTTTTGCGACCGAGCATGGCAAGCGCCGCAACGAGGAAGCGGCCAATCTCGCCGACAGCCGCACCGCAGCCTTCTTTGCCGAGCATATCGGCTGACACGCGGAGACACGCTCATGACGACCGCCCATGCCGGAATTGCCCGGTGGCACGCCTATATGCAGCAGGGGGGCGACCCCGAATTGCTCGCCGCGCTGCTAGCCGAGGACGCGGTGTTCCACTCACCTGTGGTGCACACACCGCAGGCGGGAAAGGCGATCGTGATGGCCTATCTCGTCGCGGCGGCAAAGGTTCTGGGCAACGACCGGTTCCGCTATGTGCGCGAACTGATCGACGGGGATGAGGCGATGCTCGAATTCGTTACCGAGATCGACGGGATTGCGATCAACGGGGTCGATATCATCCACTTCGATGGCGACGGACGGATTGCCGATTTCAAGGTGATGGTGCGTCCGCTGAAGGCAATCAACAAGGTCTGGGAGACAATGGCGGCGCAGCTTCAGTCAGCAACGGCAAAGCCGGCGTAGCGACCGCCTCGGTCACCGGCCGGATCAGATCGGGGCCGAGGAAATCGAGGATCGCATTCTGCACCGAATGCGGCACATCCCCGCCCGCCGCCTCGGTGATCTGTGCGAACATCCGCGGAATATTGCGCCCGTCGAAAAACCGCATCCGCCAAGCGGCAAACGCCGCGCGCTCGGTTGGCCGGTCGTCGATCATTTCGATCTGGCGGTGCCGCGGATCGCGGCGGATGCTTTCGAATGCGGCGGTGAGCTTCAAAGCCTCGCCTTCGAGCACCTGGAATATCCGCTCGTCGATCCGCAGCATAAAACCGCACAGTCCGCGCGTTTCGTTGGCGGCACGGATCAAGTATACGAGCCGAAACATCTCCACCCGGTCGAGATCGGGCGCCGCGAGGCTCTGATAGATGATTCTGCGCATGGCAGGCCCCCTTGCTGATCCGAGGGGGATTTTACGCGCAGCAGCGCTGCAAGGTGCCTTTCCGGGGCCTAGGGACAATTCCCTATGCTCCCCGGCGGACGTTTCATTCCGGGGGTCAGTTCAGAACCGCGAAATTGACGATCATCTTGCGCAGATCGGGCTCCAGCCCTTCGGGCAATTCGCGTTCGAGCATATCGCGCCGATTGGCGATGCTTTCGGCAATCAACACGCGTTTCATCGCCCAATCGGGGCAGGCGCGCGCTTCGATCGTGCGCTTGTCGAGCACCGAGACCCCCGAATGGCGCGGATCGGCGGTGATCGTGTCCATCAACGCGGTCACCTCGCGCTCCTCTCCTTCAAGCAGTTGGAGGAAGTTGCGGCCATTGAACAGCAGCAGCCCCGTGATCCCGCGTTCCGGGTTGTTCCGCGCGCTCGCAGCGAGGATGGCGTCCACCTCCTCGCGCGGCAGGGTCGGCGCGGTGCTGATGTAAAGATACTGACTGAGCACGTAATCCCGTCCGTCCGTCTGCGGCCCGACCCCCCGGCCCGTTGATGATTTACTGGTTCATCGTCGCGAAGAAATCTTCGTTTGTCTTGGAATCCTTCATCTTGTCGAGCAGGAATTCCATCGCATCTACGGTGCCCATCTGCATCAGGATGCGGCGTAGCACCCACATCTTCGACAGATTGTCCTTCTGGACCAGCAGTTCTTCCTTGCGGGTGCCCGACTTGCCGACATCCAATGCGGGGAAGATGCGCTTGTCCGAAACCTTGCGGTCGAGCACGATTTCGCTGTTGCCGGTGCCCTTGAACTCTTCGAAGATCACTTCGTCCATGCGGCTGCCGGTGTCGATCAGCGCGGTGGCGATGATCGAAAGGCTGCCGCCTTCCTCGATGTTGCGCGCGGCACCGAAGAAGCGCTTGGGCCGCTGCAATGCGTTGGCATCGACACCGCCGGTCAGCACCTTGCCCGAGGACGGCACCACGGTGTTGTAAGCACGGCCCAGACGCGTGATCGAATCGAGCAGGATGACCACGTCATGCTTGTGCTCGACCAGACGCTTGGCCTTTTCGATCACCATTTCAGCAACTTGCACGTGGCGGTTGGCCGGCTCGTCGAAGGTCGAGGAGATCACCTCGCCCTTCACCGAACGCTGCATGTCGGTGACTTCCTCGGGGCGTTCGTCGACCAGCAGGACGATCAGGAACACCTCGGGGTGGTTGTCAGTGATCGCCTTGGCGATGTTCTGCAGCAGCACGGTCTTGCCGGTGCGCGGCGGTGCGACGATCAGCGCGCGCTGGCCCTTGCCCTGCGGCGCGATGATGTCGATCACCCGCGCGCTCTTGTCCTTCACCGTCGGGTCGAGCGTGTCGAGGCTCAGTTTGCTGTCGGGATAGAGCGGGGTGAGGTTGTCGAAATTGGTGCGCAGACGCACCGCTTCGGGATCGTCGAAATTGACCTTGGCGAGCGTGGTCAGCGCAAAATAGCGTTCGCCTTCGCGCGGCGCGCGGATTTCGCCTTCGACCGTGTCACCCGTGCGCAGGCCCCAGCGGCGGACCTGGTTGGGCGAGACATAAATATCGTCCGGCCCGGCAAGGTAGTTCGCCTCGGGGCTGCGCAGGAAGCCGAAGCCGTCCTGCAGCACCTCGATGGTGCCGATCCCCATGATCTTTTCTTCGTATTCCTCGTCCTCGGCCAGTTCGCGCAGGATCGAGAAGAGCAGATCCTGCCGGCGCATGGTTGAGGCGCCCTCGACGCCGAGTTCTTCCGCCATCGCGACCAGTTCGGCCGGGGTCTTTCGCTTGAGGTCTTTGAGATGCATTGTGTCAGTGTTCCGAAAGTCTTGAAATTGGCCGGTCGGTCAGTGCCGCCCGTGGCAGGCGGTGCCCCTGTGGCGGGGCTGGGCTTGGAGAAAGCAGACCATAGGCGCGCGGGTTGACGCTCCGCCTACCGGAAAGGTGTGATCGAAATAGATGCCCCCGCGTTCGAGGTCAATTGTCCAAATGGGGTGCGTCAGAAGGGCTTGAGATAGACCAGCAGCACGATCAGCACGAGCAACAGGCCCGGCACCTCGCCGATCATCCGCAGCGTCTTTTCGGACAGCGGGCGTTCGCCCCGCGCCATCTTCTTCGTCTGCGCGACCAGCCAGCCATGATAGCCGGTCAGCACCAGCACCAGCGTCAGCTTGGCGTGCAGCCAGCCCGAGGCGAACCACCCGCCGCCGTAAGCCATGCTCAACCCAAGCACCCAGACGATGATCAGTGAAGGCGTGAGGATGATTGTGCGCAGCTTGCCCATCCGCGTCGCCCACTTTGCTTCGCCGGGCGAACCGGGCAGGTGGTCGAGCATGTAGATGCACTGGCGCGGCAGCATGAACAGCCCGGCAAGCCAGAACACCATGAAGATCACATGGCCCGATTTCAGGAACAGATAGATCGACGAAAGCAATTCCTGCATCGTTTCAGCCTCTTAACGCGCGAAGCAATTCCTCGACGTGGGGAATGGGGGTGAACTGCCCGATTCCGTGGCCAAGGTTAAAGACATGGGGGCGATCCTCGAAGGCATCGACGATCGTTTTGACCCGCGCGGCCATTGCCGGGCCGCCCGCTTCGAGCAGCAGCGGATCGAAATTGCCCTGCACCGGCATTCCGGCAGGCAGGCTGGCATGGGCCCAGGCGGGGTCGAGCGTCTCGTCAAGCCCGACCGCGTCCACCCCGGTTTCGCGCGCATAGGCGGGCAGCTTCGCGCCCGAACCTTTCGGGAAGCCGATCACGGGCGTATCGGGGTGCGACTGCTTCAGTTTGGCAGTGATCGCGGCGTTGGGTGCGATCACCCATTTTTCGAACTGGTCGGGCGCGAGGCTCCCTGCCCAGCTATCGAACAATTGCACCGCTTCCGCGCCGGCATCTATCTGACCGCGCAGATAGACCACCGACACCTCGACGATCGCATCGATGATCGCCTGCATCCGCGCAGGATCGCGGTAGGCAAGCAGCCGCGCTGCGCCCTGATCCTTGGAGCCCTGACCTGCGATCATGTAGGTCGCGACCGTCCAGGGGCTCCCCGCAAAGCCGAGCATGGTCACCTGCGGCCCGATCATCGCCCGCGTGCGGCGCACGGTTTCGTAAACCGGCTCGAACCGCTCGAACGCGGGGGTGAAGCTGTCGAGCTCGACCTCGAGCAGGGTGGGTGAGAGATGCGGCCCTTCCCCGGCGAGAAATTGCAGCCCCTGCCCCATCGCGTGCGGCACGATCAGGATGTCGGAAAACAGGATCGCCCCGTCGAACCCGAACCGCCGCAGAGGCTGAACCGTGATCTCGGCAGCGGCCTCGCTGTCATAGACGAGCTCGAGAAAGCCGCCCTTGTCCGCACGAAGTTCCCGATATTCAGGCAGATAGCGCCCGGCCTGACGCATCAGCCATACGGGCGGCACAGGTTGGCGGTGACCTTTGAGCGTGTCGAGAAGCGGACCGGGCATAGGGCTCCTTAAAACAAAAAAAAGAGATTCTTAAAGGATTGATGGAGTCTGTTGGCCCTGTGGAAAGCGGGAATTACCGGGCTCTGCCCGATTGCCCCCAGAATGTCCCCCTGACTCCTGCCCCATCGAATCCGCACGGATTGGACGTCAAGCTGGCTTTATCCTCGTTCTTCACAGGCTGTCGACAAAACTTGTCCCGTGTGCACAAATACCCCTGTGAAAAGGCCGGGAGCGGGTATGAAAAAGCGTCCCCAGCTTGTCCGCATCCTCCTCCCGTGGTTTATGCCGCGATCTGTCCACAGGCTGCCCTGCATGAACCGACTCAATCTGCATCTGGTGTCGGATTCGACCGGCGAGACCCTCGAAATGATCGCCAAGGCGGCGCTGGCGCAGTTCGATAACCCGACAGTGAGCCGCCATTTCTGGCCGATGGTGCGCTCGCTCCAGCATCTCGATCGGATCGTTCCCGAGCTCGCCGCGCATCCGGGGCTGGTATTCTATACGCTGGTGAACCCCGACACGCGCACGCGGCTGGAGGAGCATTGCCGCATGCTGGGCCTGCCCGCGGTCCCCGTGCTCGATCAGGTCACCGCCGCGCTCGAGGCGCAGCTTGGCCAGGCCGCGCAGGGGCGCCCGGGTCGCCAGCACATGATGGACGAGAATTACTTCAAACGCGTCGAGGCGATCCAGTACACGATCGCGCATGACGATGGCCTTGCGCACGAGGATTGGGAGGAAGCCGATATCCTCCTGGTGGGTGTATCGCGTTCATCGAAAACGCCGACCTCGATCTATCTCGCCAACCGCGGCTACAAGGTCGCCAATATTCCGCTCGTGGTTGAAAGCCCCCCGCCCCAGACTTTGTACCGGCTGCGGCATCCGCTGGTGGTGGGCCTGACCACCAGCCCTGAACGGCTGATCCAGATCCGCCGCAACCGTCTGCTGTCGCTCAACGAAGCGACCGAAACCGCCTATGTCGACAACGACAAGGTCAAGGCCGAGCTGCAATTCGCGCGGCGATTGTTCGGCGACAATGGCTGGCCGGTGATCGACGTCACCCGACGCTCGATCGAGGAGACCGCCGCGGCGATCATCCGTCTGGCGCAGGACCGCGACCGCAAACCCGCCAGCGAAGGCGGCACGGGAAAACCGATATGACACTTGTTCTTGCCAGCAAATCCGCTTCGCGCCGCGCGATGCTCGACGCCGCAGGGGTCGCCTATCTGAGCATCCCCGCCGATATCGACGAGCGCGCGGTCGAAGCCGGGCTGCACGGCGCCCTGCCCGCCGACATTGCCGAGGCGCTGAGCGTCGCCAAGGCGGCGGCGGTGGCCGCAGATCACCCGGATGCGCTGGTGCTGGGGTCGGATTCGCTGGTGGTGTGCGATCGCCGCCGCTTCGACAAGCCTGCAAGCCGTGAAGAGGCCGCCGAGCATCTGCGGTTCTTCTCGGGCCGGGTGATCGAGCTTCATTCGGCAGCGGCACTGGTGAAGGACGGCGGCTGCGTGTGGAGCCATGCGAGCCTCGCGCGGCTTCGGGTGCGCGCGCTTTCGGAGGAATTCATCGAACATTATCTTGGCCTTGAATGGCCCGCGATCGGCCACACGGTCGGCGCGTTCAGGATCGAGGGGCCGGGGGTGCAATTGTTCGATTCGATCGAGGGCGACCAGTTCACCGTGCTCGGCATGCCACTGCTGCCACTGCTCGGCGCGCTGCGCGAAGAGGGAGTGCTGATCGCATGACCAGGCCCTATGCCGAGGTGATCGGCGATCCGATCGCACAATCGAAATCGCCCGCGATCCACGGGTTCTGGCTCGAAAAGCTCGGGATCGATGCCGAATATCGCGCGTGCTATGTCACAGCGGAGCAATTGCCCGATTACCTTGCCGCGCGGCGCGGCGATCCCGATTGGCGCGGGTGCAATGTCACCATGCCGCACAAACAGGCGGTGATCGGGCTCTTGGGGCGGATCGATCCGCTGGCGCAGAGCATCGGTGCGGTCAACACCATTACCCGCGCGGGCGACGGTGCGCTGGTAGGCAGCAACACCGATGCCGCAGGCTTTCTCGAACCGCTCGCCGACGATCTTGCCGCGACGCATTATTTCCGCATGGCACGGATCATCGGCACCGGCGGCGCGGCGCGCGCGGTGATCGCGGCGCTGGCGGATAAGGGCTTTACGCTGGTGGTCGCGGGCCGCGATCCGGGCAAGGCGCGCGCGCTGCTCGATGAACTTGCCGCGGGCGGAGAGCATCACGCGATCGCGCTCAGCCATTTTGCCGATCCCACCGACTTCGCCTTCGACGACCGCGAGGCGTGTCTCGATCTCGTTATCAACGCCTCCAGCCTCGGGATGGTGGGGCAGCCCCCCCTGCCCTTCGACTGGAGCCACGCCCCGCCCGGCAGCATCGCCTATGACATCGTCACCGCGCCGCGCGACACGCCGTTCCTGCAAGGCGCGCGCGCGAAGGGGCTACGCACGGTCGACGGGCTCGCCATGCTGATCGGCCAGGCCGCCGCGGCGTTCGAAAAGTTCTTCGGCAAATCCCCGCCGCGCGAACATGATGCGGCCTTGCGCGAAATGCTCACCCGATGAGCGGGCCGAAGATCATCGGCCTGACCGGAAGCATCGGCATGGGCAAGTCGACCGTCGCCGCGATGTTTGCAGAGGCCGGCATTCCGGTGTTCGATGCCGATGCCGAGGTGCGCGCAATGCAGGGCCCCGGCGGCGAATTGCTGCCCGCGATCGAAGCGGCCTTCCCCGGATCGACCGGCGCGACCGGGGTCGACCGCGATGCGTTGGGCAAGACCGTGTTTGCCGACAAATCGGCGCTCGCCCGGCTCGAGGCCATCGTCCATCCAGCGGTGGTGACAAAACGTGCTGCCTTTCTTGCGGCGAATGCGGGCAAGCGCGCGGTGGTGTTCGATATCCCGCTCTTGTTCGAACGCGGCGGGCACGAAGCGGTCGATCTGGTCGTCGTCGTCTCCGCACCTGCCGATGTGCAGCGTGCGCGGGTGCTGGCGCGGCCGGGGATGACCACGGAGAAATTCGAACACATTCTGGGCCTGCAATTACCCGATGCCGACAAGCGCGCGCGCGCCGATCACGTGATCGACACCAGCCTTTCGATGGCGCAAACGCGCGCACAGGTAGAAGCGCTGATTGCGGCGCTGTGATCGAAACCAGCCCTTGCAAGAGCCCCGACTTGCGCAGATAGTCCGGCAAATGCGTGAAGTAATTTTCGACACCGAAACCACCGGACTCGATCCCAAGACAGGGGACCGGATGGTGGAAATCGGGTGCGTCGAAATGATCGGCCGGGTCGAAACGGGCCGCACCTTCCACGCCTATTACAATCCCGACCGCGACATGCCCGCCGAAGCCGAACGCGTCCACGGTTTGAGCGCGGCCTTCCTCGCGTCCAAGCCGCGTTTTGCCGAAGGCGTCGACGCATTGCTCGACTTCCTCGGCGATGCGCCGCTCGTCGCGCACAATGCGACCTTCGATTTCGGCTTTCTCAACAACGAATTGCAGCTGCTGGGCCGCGATCCGATCGACATGGGCCGGATGGTCGATACGGTCGCGATCGCGCGCAAGAAGCATCCCGGCGCGAAGCTCAGCCTCGATGCGCTGTGCACGCGCTACGGGATCGACCGGAGCCACCGGGTCAAGCACGGCGCGCTGCTCGATGCCGAACTGCTTGCACAGGTCTATGTCGAACTGACCGGCGGGCGGCAGATCGGTCTGGGTCTTGCCGATGCGCCGGCCGATCCGCTCGGCCCTGCCCCGCTCACCCCCAATGCGCCCTGGCACCGTCCATCCACGGACAGGCCGCGGCGCGAACCCCGCCTGCATGTTGCCAGCCCGGAGGAGCTGGAACGCCACGCCGCGTTCATCGCGGACATCAAGGGCGCGATCTGGACCAGTTGAAGCCCGGCGCGCCAATACCACTTCTTTGGCATCCTCATCAGCGACGGAGGACTACGCTTCATGGATATTCGGATTTCAGGCCACCAGATGGACACCGGCAGCGCGTTGCAGACGCACGCGACCGATCGGCTCGGCGCGATCGTCGACAAGTATTTCGACCGCGCGATCACCAGCCACGTGACCTTCGGCAAGGCGCCCGGCGGCGCTTTCAGCTGCGATATCATCACCCATGTGATGCAGGGGCTGATCCTCAAGGCGCAAGGCACTGCGCATGACGTTCACGTCGCCTTCGACAATGCCGCCGCCAAGATCGAAAAACAGCTGCGCCGCTACAAGCGCCGTTTGACCGACCGCCATGAACAGGCCGACCACGCCCGCGACGAAGAAGAGGCCGCCTACACGATCTTCGCGGTCGAGGAGGACGAGGAAGAAGAAGTCGTCGCCGATGCCCCGCTGGTGATCGCCGAAACGCGGGTCGACGTGCCCACCGCCAGCGTCGCCGACGCGGTGATGATGCTCGATCTCAGGAACACCGGCGCGCTGTTTTTCAAAAATGCTGGCACCGGGCGGCATAATATGGTCTATCGGCGCGCCGACGGCTCGATCGGATGGGTCGAGCCGAAATAGGGCCGCAGCCCGCCTTGTCGTAACGGCAGGGCGCGCTACTTCAAGGTTCACGCGGCGGTAGCAGGAGGGGGCACCGCCTCGGACCGGGAATGCCTTGGGGGGCATTGCCGGTCTGGACCAAAACCGGTTTGCCAGATGCGGCGAACCGGACTCTTTCGGGATCAGCTTTCTCATGGACGTCAATCTGGCTCTTTCCCCGCAGGCGATTGCCTTTGCGCGGCTCGACACGAAGCCCAAGGTGCTCGCGCGGATGGCGCAGTTGCTGAGCACGGCTTACGGGATCGACGAGAGCGAAGTGCTGGAAAACCTCGAGGCGCGCGAGGCGCTGGGCAGCACCGGGTTCGGCCGCGGCGTGGCGATCCCGCACTGCCGCTCGACATCGATCCGGCGGCCCAGCCTTGCGCTGCTGCGGCTCGAACAGCCGATCGATTTTGCTGCCGCCGATGCGCGGCCTGTCTCGCTGGTGTGCGGGCTGGTGTCGCCCGAGAACGCGGGCGCGACGCATCTTCATGCGCTGGCCGCGATTTCGCGGCTGACGCGCGACGAGGCGACGTTGCAGATGCTTGCCGATTCGCCCGATACCGAGGCGGTCTATGCGCTGCTCACCAACCAGTTGCTGCAAAACGCAGCCTGATCGCGCGACCTTGCAATGATCGCAGACGGTGCATTGCCCGCAGCCAACGGGGCCGACCAGCACTACCGCGCGCTCGAACGGCTCTATGCCTCGGCGCCGGTCAACGCCAAGTTTGCCAGCCGGTTGCATATCCCGGGTGATGGCCGCTCGCAGCTGACATTCACGGTGACGCCCGAGGATTACCACGCGGCCGGCGCGGCGCATGGGACGATCTATTTCAAGATGCTCGACGATGCGGCTTTTTATGCGGCCAATTCGCTGGTCACCGATCGTTTCCTGCTGACCACGGGCTTCAACCTCTTCTTCTCTAAGCCCGTGCGCGCAGGGCAGGTCACCGCCGAAGGGCGCTGGGTGAGCGGGCGGCGGCGCGTGTTCGTCGCCGAAGCGCGGCTGGTGGACGCGGACGGCGATGAAATCGGTCGCGGCACGGGCACCTTCATGCGCAGCCGGATCGCCTTGTCGAGCCTGCCTGGCTACGCTGTGGACGGGCTCTGAGCGATGGACGCGCGCCTGCAGGCGCATCTCGAAGCGGGCGCGATCCTGCGGCTGGCCGAATCGCAAGGCGGGTTCGGCACGGTGTTGGCCAAGGGCGAGCATGATGCCGGGACGATCCTGATCGTCATTCTGTGTCGCGGCGCCGATGCGGTACTTTTCGAACGGATGCCGCAGCTTGATGGCTCGCGCAAGTTTGTTGCTGCAAAGCGGGAAAACGCTGAAAAAAGACCGGAATTTTCAGATTATCTGACGCGCCGGCGCGCGCAGGATCCCGATGCATGGCTGATCGAGGTGGATATCGCGGATCCACAACGCTTCGTCGCAGCGCTGGACGAAATGATTTGACGCTTACGTCAACCAACGTCAGGGGCGCGGTCACTTCCTGAGCGCAGGCAGGCACCGCGGCAATTCGGCCGCATCGCCTGCACGCAGACGGGGAGCGGCCGGCAGGCTTTCGAGAACACCATAATCGCAAGACATGGAAAAAGGTTCCCGCCTGCGTCTGAGCGCGCTCACCGCCGAATAAGACGAGTTGATGAGTCGCAAGACTGTTACGATTGCTGCGATTGCCGGATTGGCGTTCGCAACCACGATGTTTCCGAGCGGCCGCAACGCCGCCGCGCTGGCCCAGGCCGCGCAAGAACAGCTCTCCGCTCCCGCCATGGTCGACGCGCCCGAGCTGGTTCCCCAATCCATCGAATATGTCGCGCAAGAGGTGGTGCAGCCCGTGCCCGCCGCACCAGCCGACGATGAACCTGCAACGCTCACCGAAGCAGGCTCGCTTGGCGAATTGGTCGCGATGGTCGACACCGATGCACCACTGAGCGCCGAGATGCGCTGTCTAGCTGGCGCGGTCTATTTCGAAGCCCGCGGCGAACCGCTCGCCGGGCAGCTTGCCGTGGCGCAGGTGATCGTCAACCGCTCCGAAGACGGGCGCTTCCCGCGGTCCTATTGCGGCGTGGTAGCCCAGCCCGGGCAGTTTTCCTTCATGCGCGGCAGCCAGATGCCGCCGGTGCGCGAAGGGACAGCCGCATGGGACCGTGCGGTCGCAGTCGCGCAAATCGCCGACAAGGGCCTGTGGGAATCCGAAGCCGAAGGTGCGGTGTTCTTCCACGCGCGCTACGTCAAACCGGGCTGGAGCCGCACCAAGACGCGGCTTGCCCAGATCGACACGCATATTTTTTACAGGTGATCCTCGCTGAGTCCTTGTCGCCCTACCGCTTTGCTACTTGAGGGCGCGAATCCGGCGCGGAGGGCCGCAAGGGCGAACGCCCGCCCGCAGCCGCTCGCGCGTAGCGCGAACGCGGCGAGGATTACAAAGAAAGTCGCACCCAGACGGGCGTGTGGTCGCTGGATTTCTCGCGTCCGCGATAGGCCTTGTCCACCCCGCAGGCTTCCATCCGGTCGGCGCATTCGGGTGAGAGCAGGATGTGGTCGATCCGGAACCCGTGATCGCGTTGCCAGGCGCCTGCCTGATAATCCCAATAGGTCCACACGCCCCCGCGCGGATTGTGCGTGCGGATCGCGTCGGTCCAGCCATCGGCGAGGAGGCGCGCATAGGCGGCGCGGCTTTCGGGCTGCATCAACGCGTCGTTCTGCATCGCCTTGACCGACCAGACATCGTCGTCGTGCGGGATGACGTTGAAATCGCCCAGCACCACCGCGGGGATTTCCTGCGCCCAAAGCTCCGCCATGCGTTCACGCAGGCGCGCCATCCAGGCGAGTTTGTAAGTGAACTTGGGGCCGGGATGCGGGTTGCCGTTGGGCAGATAGAGGCAGGCGATCCGCACGCCATCGACATCGGCTTCGAGATAACGCGCCTGTTCGTCGTCGCCCTCGTTCACGCCCGCAATGCCCAACCCGCGCTGCACCTCGGTCAGCGTGTGGCCTGCGCGCGTGTCGGCGAGGATCGCGACCCCGTTGAAGCTTTTCTGGCCGTGCCAGATCGCGCTGTAACCGATCGCTTCGAAGTCGGCCGCGGGGAAGCCTTCGTCCTGCGTCTTGATTTCCTGGAGGCAGGCGACCGCGGGGCGGGTGTCTTCGAGCCATTCGACGAGGTGCGGCAGCCGCGCCTTGATGCCGTTGATGTTGAAGGTGGCGATTTTCATGGCCGTGCTGATGCCCGAAAGGAGCCCAAGGGTCTAACCTAAATCCCGAAGCTCGCGCCGCAGCCGCATCCCGCCGCCGCTTGCGGGTTTTCGACCTTGAAGGCCGCGCCGCCCAGCGATTCGACGAAATCGACCGTGCTGCCCGCAATCAGATCGAGGCTGACCGGATCGACCACCAGCCTCACGCCGTCGGTCTCGGACACCGAATCCTCGCCATCGACGCTGTCGGCCAATTCGAACTTGTATTGAAAACCCGAACAGCCCCCGCCTTCGACTGCGAGCCGCAGGATCGCGGGCCGCGCCTGTTTCTGCGCGATGAAAGCCACGCGCTTGGCGGCGGACGGGGTGAGGATCAGGGGCTCGGCGCTCATGCCTTGCAATCTAGGGTGTCGAGCCCCCATCCTCAAGCGGTCAGGCAACCGTGATGTAGTGTCTGAGCGCCTCGGCCTCGTGCTGCACCGCGTCCATCTTGTGCTTCACGAGGTCGCCGATCGAGATGAAGGCGATCAGCTGCCCGTTCTCGACCACCGGAAAGTGGCGGAACCGGCGGCGGGTCATCATCGACAGCGCCTCGTCAACCGCGGTGGCGGGTTCGACCGTGACGGCGGGCGAGGTCATGATGGCTTCGACCGGCTGATCGAGGCACGCCCCCCGTGGTCGGCAAGCCGGTAGATGATGTCGCGTTCGGAGACGATCCCCACCACGCTGCCATCGCGCAGCACCGGCAGCGCGCCGATGCGTTTGCTGGCCAGTGTCTGCACGACTTCGGCGACGGGGGTGGTGCAATCGCAGGCGATGATGTCGGCGGAGGCGCGATTGGCGATGATGCGGGCAATGGTCATGGCGGACTCCCTCTCTCTCCAGATCGCGAAAATGCCATGCTTCGCGGCAAAAGGCGAATCGCGATCATTGCAGCCGATGCGCGGGGCCTTGCAGCCTTTGCGCGTTGCAAAGCGCAAGGCAGCGCGCCATGTCGGTGGCCATGACCCGCAAGTCCCCGCTCGACGATCCTGCCAATGCCGCGCACGCCTGGGCGCGGTATCGCCAGATCATGAAATGGCTGCTCGCCGCGACCACGCTGACCGTGGCGCTCGCGATGGGGTTGCTGTTTGCCTATAACGGCATGATTTCGGTGCATTTCTACATCGCGGTGGCGCTGGGGATCAGCCTGACGATGCTGCTGGGCGGCGCGTTGATGGGGCTGGTGTTCCTGTCGAACGGCACGGGCCACGACGAATCGGTCGATAACCAGATGCCGGCGAAGGACGAATTCTGGAGCCCGAAAGAGGACTGACACCCCCGGCTTGCGCGTCGGTGTCTTCGTGTTGGAGACACATGAGACACTGTCCAGAACGCAAAAACTCTTCCCGCGCATCGGGGCGCGAACGGGGGGGTGCAAGAAGGCTTTGCGGCGGGTCATGGCCGCCAGGCTGACACCGGGCAACGGCTGTAGGAAAGCGCCTTTTCTGCCGCGAGCCGTGCGCAGGCTGTCCCTATACTGCGGGCTTCAACCGGAAATCCTCGACCGGCACGCCGCCGATCAGGTGTTCCTGGATGACCCGTTCGAGCACCGCGGGCGAGCACGAGTGATACCACACCCCATCGGGCCAGACGACCGCGATCGGCCCTGCGGCGCACAGCTGCAGGCAATCGGCCTTGGTGCGCTGCACGCCGCCGCCCGCCCCGCGCTTGCTGTCCTCGCGCCGCTGCGGGCCGACAAGGCCGAGTTCCTTCAATCGCGATTTGAGGAAGCCCCATGCTTCCTCCCCCGCTTCGCGCGAACAGCATTTCTGCTTTTCCGAAATCGCGCACAGCATGATGTGGCGCGCGATCGCGGTGCCTTTTTGCGGATCACCGAAATGACGCGCAAGATTGGTTCGCGCGCACAGCAGATCGGTTTCGGCGTCGGTATCGCTCACTTTCCGCCGCCTTCCTGCGGCTTTTCCGTCTTCAGCCAGCGGCCAAGCCAGTCGAACACGGTGGCATGCCATTGCAGCGAGTTCTTTGCGCCCAGCACCCAGTGGTTTTCATCGGGGAAGGCCAGAAGCTGCGAGGGGATGCCGCGTTCCTGCAATGCGGTGAAGCTCATCAGCCCCTGGCTGTAGGGCACGCGGAAATCCTGCTGGCCGGTGACGACCAGCATCGGGGTTTTCCATTTGCCGACGTGGTTGGCGGGGTTCCACTTCTCGTAGGTTTCGCGTGCTTCCTCGTAGGAGCCGCCGAAATCCCAGCGCGGGAACCACAATTCCTCGGTCGAATAATACATCGAGCGCATGTCGAAGATGCCGTCATGCTGGACGATGCACTTGAACCGGTCGGGCCAGTTGCCCGCGATCCAGTTGACCATGTAGCCGCCATAGCTTGCCCCCATCGCACAGGCGCGGGTGCCGTCGATCTGGGTGTCGAGCGCGAGCGCGGCATCGAGGCCCTTTTGCAGGTCTTCGAGCGGGCCGCCGCCCCAGTCCTTGTTGATCGCGTCGGTGAAAGCCTGCCCGTATCCGGTGCTGCCGTGGAAATCGACGGAGATCACGGCATAGCCTTGGCTTGCGGTAACGCGCGGGTTCCAGCGGTTCGACCAGCTATCGTTGAAGCTCCCCTGCGGCCCGCCGTGGATGTAGAGCAGCGCGGGGATCGGCCCGGTCTGATCGGCAAGGCGCGTGATCTGGCCCCACACCGTGTCGCCCTTGGCGCCTTTGAAGCTGAAGCGGCGGGTAACGATATTGGCCATCCCGCCCATCCGCGTGGTGGCGACATCGGTCAGCGGACGGGCCTGCCCCATGTCGCCCGACAGGAACAGTTCCGCCGGCATGCCAAGCGAATCGCGCGTGAACAGTGCACGGCCCCCCGGCAGCGGCACGAGGTTGGCGATGTGCGCTTCGTTGCCCGCCATCAGGTTAAGCTCGGTCACCTTGCCGGTGGCGATGTCGATCCGGAAGGCAGGGGTATCGAGCACCTTTTGCGCGGTGGCGATAAGGTGCCTGCCGCTCGCATCCCAGGCGATGCTGGCAAAGGATAGGTCGGTGTCCTTGGTAAGATTGCGCGTGCGGCCCGTTTTCAGATCCATCAGCTGCACGGCAAGCTTGTCCGCCTCGTAGGTCGGACGCGCCATTGCAAGCCAGGCGAGGTAACGCCCGTCGGGCGACGGCACCGGGGTGGTGTCGGTGGCCTTGTTGTCCGCAGTCAACAGGCGCGGGGCTGCGCCGGTAAGGTCCGAAGCGTAGATGTCGAGATTGGTCGATGCAGGCTCTTGCGCGTTGGAAAGCCGTGCGGTGAAATAGAGCGTCCTGCCATCGGCACCGAAGGCCAGTTCCTCCGGCCCGCCGAATGGCATGGTGGGCGTGTCGGCGGTGAGCCCGGTGGCAGGATCGGCGCCATCGGCGGGCACGCCCTCCCCCGACACCGCGCCGCCTTTCAGCGGGAAGACGAAGATGCGGTTGTGCAGGCCCGGGGTCGCCCAGCGGTCCCAGTGCCGCACGAAACCGTCTTCGCCGTCATACAGCCGCCCGGTGCCGGGGCCGGGGAGATAGGCTTGCTTCGCATCCGCGCAGCCGAAGGTCGGGCAATCCCGCGGCACTTCGCCCCATACCGCGATCCGGCTGTTATCGGGGGCGAGCTTGAACCCGGCAACGCCCGTGTCGGGGAAACCGGCGACTAGCTGCGGCTGGCCTGCCACCCCGTCCTTGCCCAAGGCCACGCGCCACACGCGGCCCAGCGGCTTGGCGTTTGTGTCGGTGTGTTCGCCGCTGAGGAAATAGAGCGCGCCGTCGCTGCCGAAAGCGAGATCCGAGGCGCGCAAGGTGAGATCGAGCGGGCTTGCGGCCACCTCGGGCCTGGCCAGATCGATCAGGTAATGCGCCGGGCTGCGCTTCAGGGTCGCAGGGTCGGTGAGCGTGACGGTATAGACCGCCATCGTCCCCGCCGCGTTCACCACCGGCGCGCCGAGGCGCGGCAGCGTGACCAGATCCTGCGCGCTCATCGGCGGCGCGGTCAGGCCCGGGGTAGCGGGGGCATCTTGCGCTGCGAGCGGGGCTGCAAGCAGGGCGAAAGCGAGGGCGGCGGGGGCTGTGAAGGTGCGCATATGGGCAGGACTAGCCTGCCCGCTGCACCTGCGCCACCACTTAGCGGCGTTTGCCGACGATCCGCGCGATTTCGGCCTGCACGAGGTTTTCGACCATCGCCGGAAGGTTCGCTTCGAGCCAATCGGCCAGCATCGGGCGCAGCATTTCGCGCACCATGCCTTCCAACGAGGTTTCGCCCTGCCGCACGATCTGCGGGCGCGCGGGCGGTTCGGCGAGCATCGCGAGCGCGGCGAGGTTTTCCTGCATCGCATCGCGCATCGTGTCGGCGATCAGCGGCGCTTCCTCTTGCGCGGCGGATTCGAGCGGGATCGCCGGCACATCGGCGGCTTCTTCGAGTTCGGACAGGTCGAGCACGTCCTGCGTGTCGCGCACCTTGTGCGTGCGGGCGAGCGGTGCGGGTTCGGCCGCATCGTCACCCGACACCAGCGTGCGCCGCCGGCGGGCTTCCAAGGCACCGGCACGATTGTCGCGCGCGATCACTTTCTTGATCGATTCGAGGATTTCCTCGACCGAAGCCTCGTTTTCCTGGCCCATCATCCGCCCCGTATTGTCCGCCTCAAAGCCGCAGGAATGTCCCGAATCGGGATCGTTACTGTTCGCCGGGAAGCAATTGCGGCCCGATTGTTGCGGTCGCGGGGGGAATGTCAACGGTTCTGGTCGATTTCGGGGCAGCCTGCTCGTCGCGGTCCCAGTCGTTGAGCTTGCTGCTGACCCGGTCGGCATTGACCTGCGGATCGTAGAGCGGCCCGCCCGTGTCGAGGTTCAGATCGCGCGCCTCGGCCTTGCCCATCAGCGCGAGCAGGTTGAAGCCCGCGACATAGGCATTGCGCCGCGCGGTAACGAGCTGCGCGCGTGCGTTGACCAGTTCCTGTTCGGCGTTGAGCACGTCGAGGATCTGGCGGTTGCCGATCGAATTCTCCGCACGCACGCCTTCGAGGCTGAGCTCGGCGGCTTCGACCGCGGCCTGTGCGCTGCGGATCACGCCGTTGGCGGCCTGCCAGTTGGCATAGGTCGCGCGGGTTTCGGCGATGATCTGGCGTTCGGCGGCGATCACATCCTCGAGCGCGGCGGATTCGCGCGCGCCTGCCTGCCGCTGGCGCGCGGCGGGAAGCCCGCCCTGGAACAGCGGGATCGTCACCCGCACGCCGGCATTGGCGGTCTTTTCGCGCTGCTGGAACTGCACCGCGGGCGAATTGGGATCATTGGGATCGGCGGGCTGGTTGGCGAGCGATCCGCCGAGCGTGCCGAAGAAGTCGCTGTAATCGCCGTTCACGAACAGGCTGACCTGCGGCAGGCGCCCTGCCCCCGCGGCGCGGGTATCGAACCCGGCGGCCTCGGCGCGCTGTTTGGCGGCATCGAGGTTGGGGTTGTTGTCCAAGGCGGTGACGATTGCCTCGCCCACGGTATCGGGCAGGCCGGGCAGCGGCGGCGGCGCAGCCAGTTCGCCCGGCGCATTGCCCACCAGCCGGACATAGGCTTCGCGCGCGGCGATCAGATTGGCCTCGGCGGTCTGAAGGTCGCCCTGCGCCACGGCAAGGCGCGCGCGCGACTGGGCGACATCGGTGATCGTCAGGTCGCCGATCTGGAAGCGGTCGCTGGTCGCCTCGACATTGGTGCCGAGCACCGCGACATTGTTGGTGGCAAGCGCGACCAGCGCCTCGGTCCGCAGCACGTCCATGTAGGCGGCGACGACCTGCGCAAACAGCGTGCTTTCGGAATTGCGCAGATCGGCCTGCCCGGCCTGAACGCGCTCCTTGGCCGCGGCGATCCCGTTGCGCACCGCGCCGCCCGAATAGACCGGCACGAGCAGCTGCGCATTGACGCCGAGATTGCGATCGGGCGCGGTAAAGGCATTGGCCGATTGCTGGATGAATTCGATATGCGTCGCCGTGACCGTAGCCGAGGGGAGGCCCTGCGCGCGGTTGATCGGCACGTTCTCGTCATTGGCGCGCTGCGTCGCACGCGCGCTTTCGAGCGTCGGGTTGGTGTTGTAGGCCGCAGCCAGTGCCTCGCGCAGCGTATCGGCGCGGGCGGGGCCTGCCAGCGCCAGCGCGAGCGCCAGCACGCTGACCGGCGCGGCGCGGTGCAGCAGGGCTGCGGCGTGGTTCATGCGAAGGTCCAGCGGCGCGGCGCGGCGAAGGCGGGCAGCACGGGGATGCCCATGTCCTCGACCGGCTGGAGATTGACCGTGCCGGCGACCTTGCGTCCGCTGGCCAGCCGCGTGACCTGGCGCAGCAGCAGCCCGGTGACGATCCGGCCATCATCGGCCAGCGCTGCAGCGAGCCCATCGGGCAATTGTTCGATCGCGCCGTCGATCATGACGAGATCATACTCGCCCGCACCCTGCAGTGCCGCAGCCTCGGCCGCCGAAATCTCGGTCACGCTGCTCACCAGCGGGGCGAGCAGCGCGGCGAGGTATCCCGTGCCGCCGCTTACCACCAGCACGCGCGCCGAAGGCGTGGGCGCAGCTTCGAGCAGCGCCTTGCCGTAGAACAGCGGCGCGGCCAGGTGCCCTTCGCCGAGCATCACTGCGCGGTCGATATAGGCCTGCGCGGCCTTGTCGGCGGGCAGGAAATCCTCGCGCGGGACGGCCAGCATCCGGGCAAGGGCATATTCCTCGTTCACGCCGCTGGTGCGCAGCTGGCTGTCGATCATCGCGCGGCGGGCGACAAGGGTGGACGAAGCGCTATCGGAAAGGGTCATGGTCGTGGTGCTCATGTTCTCTGGGCGACTGTATTATGCATGCAACACAGTCCGTCAAGCCTCTCCATAAACGTGCATGCGCCCGGTTCCAAGCGCTTTGCCCGAAGTGCCGGCGCGTGCCTTGCGGCCGGTCCGGGCATTTTTACGCCTTTGACCAAATCGCATGCCGGTGCTTAAGCGGCCGCCAAACCCTGTGGGGCGCAATTCGACTTAATGAAGGATGGCTTCGATGAGTGACATGACGAACGGGCAAGACGTGCGGATCGAGACCGATTCGCTGGGCGAAGTGGCGGTTCCGGCCAATATGCACTGGGGCGCGCAGACCCAGCGCAGCATCGTCAACTTCCCCATCGGCGGCGAAAAGATGCCCGCTGCCCTAGTGCGTGCGCTGGGCGTGCAGAAGCTTTCCGCGGCCAAGGCGAACATGAAGCTGGGCGTGCTCGATGCCGGCATCGGCGAGGCGATCGTCAAGGCCGCGCGCGAAGTGATCGACGGGACGCTCGCCGACCAGTTCCCGCTGGTGGTGTGGCAGACCGGCAGCGGCACGCAGTCGAACATGAACGCCAATGAAGTGATTGCGAGCCGTGCGAACGAGATCCTGACCGGCAAGAAGGGCGGCAAGAGCCCCGTGCACCCCAACGACCACTGCAACATGGGTCAGTCGTCGAACGACACCTTCCCCACTGCGATGCACATCGCCGCCGCGGTCGAGGCGCTCGATCACCTGATCCCGGCGCTGAAGAAGCTGCACGGCGCGCTGGATGCCAAGGCGGCCGAGTTTGCGCCGCTGGTGAAGATCGGCCGCACCCACCTGCAGGATGCCACCCCGATGACGCTGGGGCAGGAGTTCTCAGGATACGCCAAGCAGATCGAATACGGCATCGCCCGCGTCGAAGCCGCGCTGCCGCGCGTGCTCGAACTCGCGCAGGGCGGCACCGCGGTCGGCACCGGGATCAACGCCAAGGTCGGGTTCGACACCGCCTTTGCGGCAGAGGTGGCTGCCGAGACCGGCCATGCCTTCGTCACCGCGCCCAACAAGTTCGAAGCGCTCGCCGCGCATGACGCGATGGTCGAAATGTCGGGCGCGCTCAATGTGCTCGCCGTCAGCCTGATGAAGATCGCCAACGACATCCGCTTGCTGGGTTCCGGCCCGCGTTCGGGGCTCGGCGAGCTGTCGCTGCCCGCAAACGAGCCAGGTTCGTCGATCATGCCGGGCAAGGTCAACCCGACCCAGTGCGAGGCGATGACGATGGTGGCAGCGCAGGTCATGGGCAACCATGTCGCGGTGACGGTCGCCGGATCGCACGGGCACCTCGAACTCAACGTGTTCAAGCCCGTGATTATCTACAACGTGCTGCAATCGATGAAGCTGATCGGCGATGCGGCGCATGCCTTCACCGACAATTGCGTGGTCGGGATCGAGGCGAACACCGCCCGCATCACCCAGCTTCTGAACGAAAGCCTGATGCTGGTGACCGCATTGAACCCGCACATCGGTTACGACAACGCGGCCAAGATCGCCAAGAAGGCCCACGCCGAAGGCACCACGCTGAAGGAATCGGCGCTCGCGCTCGGCCTGCTCACCGAAGCGCAGTTCAACGAATGGGTGGTGCCTTCGGACATGATCCGTCCGCGCGACTGATCGGCCCGGTCGGCGCACGCCTCATCCGGCGTGCGCCGACGATGGCCCCTTGCGTCGTTGGTCGGGGATGAACGGGCGTTCATCTTTCGACCAAGGCGCGACCCTGCCCGACGATACGCGCCCCGCCCGGTTTTCTTCCCTGCGCGGGCGCGGTATCGCTGATCGGCGTGATGCCTGAAAACCCGCACAGCGAGGCCGCCCCCGGCGAGCCGCCCGCAACCGTGTCGTTCCGCACGGTCCTGTTCTCGATGGTCGTGCTGTGGGCGACCTATTTCATCCTCACCACCTTCCGCAGTCTGGTGATGGATTTCGGGCTCCAGTTCGAGCTGGGCTGGCGGCGGCTGGTGGTGACCGGGTTCGGCGTGCTTCTGACGCTGGTGCTGTGGCTGCTGCTGCGCCTTTTCGACAACCGCGCTTTGTGGCTCAAGATCTTCGCCGCGATCGGGCTTGCGCTGCCGGTCGCGCTGGCGATCGGACAGGTCAACTATCTCATCTTCAAGGACATGTCCTCGGCGATGGAACAGGCCTATGCGCAGAAGAACAACATCAATCTGCGGCGCGACGAAAGCGGCAACCTGCTTGTCGATGTGCCCTTGCAGCAGGATGGCGCGGCGGGCCCCGCGGCGGGTGGTTCGACCCGGTCAGTGATCATCGAGCCGGCGGAAACCTACGGCGATTTCTGGCGCAAGCTGCTCGATGTGGCCTTGGGGCGCTATTTCCTGCTGCTGGCCTGGGCCTCGACCTATTTTGCGCTGTTGGCAGGGGTGCAGGCGCGCGCGGCGCAGCACCGCGAGGAACAGTTCCGGTCCGCCGCCAAGGCCGCCGAACTGCGATCCCTGCGCTATCAGGTGAACCCGCATTTCCTGTTCAACACGCTGAATTCGCTGTCCGCGCTGGTGATGACGAACAAGGCCGACAGCGCCGAACGGATGATCCAGACCATCAGCCGCTTCTACCGCCATTCCCTCGCGACCGAACCCACCGCCGATGTCAGCTTGCGCGACGAATTCGACCTGCAAAAGCTTTACCTCGATATCGAAACCGTGCGGTTTCCCACGCGGCTTGTAGCGAAATTCGATCTCCCGCCCGATCTGGAGGAATGCCGCGTCCCCGGCATGATCCTGCAACCGCTGGTCGAAAACTCGGTCAAATACGCGGTCTCGCCCGTCTCGCGCCCGGTCACGATCACGCTCGCCGCGCGCGAGGAGTTCGACCGGCTGGTAATCACCGTGGGCGATGATGGCCCAGGCGTGCCGCAGGGCACCACGCATGGCTTCGGCATCGGGCTGGCCAATGTCCGCGACCGGCTGGAAGCACGTTTCGGCTCCGATATCGGCTTTTCCTCTGCCCCTGTCGCAAACGGTTACTGCACCGAAATCCGCATCCCCTTGTCGAGACCCCGCCATGCATGACACCGACACCCAGACCACCGCCCTGCGCACGCTGATCGTCGACGACGAACCGCTCGCGGTCGAACGCGTGCAGGTGATCTGCGCCGAAATTCCCGCCGTGCGCGTGGTCGGCACCGCGAGCGACGGCGCGGCGGCGCTGCGGCTTGCGGAAAAGCTCGAACCCGATCTGGTGCTGCTCGACATGACCATGCCCGAACTCGACGGGCTGGGCGTCGCGCGGCATTTTGCCGCACAGCCGCAGGCCCCTGTGGTGATCTTCGTCACCGCGCACGATCACTTCGCGGTCGAAGCCTTCGATCTCGAGGCGGTCGACTATGTCCTCAAACCCGTCGCTGCCGACCGGCTCGAACGCGCGATCGAACGCGCCGTGGCCCGCCGCGGGCAGTTGGACAAGGATCGGGGCCGCCAGAAAAACAGCCGCTATCTCGAGGAATTGTGGGTGCCGCACCGTTCCGAACTGCTGCGCATCGCGGTGAGCGAGGTGCACCAGATCGATGCCGAGCGCGATTACGTTCGGCTGCATGTCGGCGGCGCGGACAGCGGCCGGTCCTACCTCTTGCTTCAGACGATCGCGGGGCTGGAAGAACGGCTCGATCCCGAACAGTTCATCCGTATCCACCGTTCGACCATCCTGCGCCGCGACCACATCCGCGGCCTGCGCCACGACGGGCTGGGCGTGTGGTCGGCCGAACTCGTCAACGGCGAGGCGCTGCGGATCGGGCGAACCTATCTGGCGCGGGTCAAGGCGATGGCCGGGCGCTGAAACGCAGCACAGTCAACGCCGCGCTTTCATCACCACGCAAAACGGCCCGAACCCCAGGGACTGGAAGGGTTCGGGCCGCGGTGCCTGCGGCGGTGACGGACGCCGCAGGACACGGGAGGGGCCGCCGGTCAGCCGCCGCGGCGTTCGGCGTTCATCAGGGCTGCGACCTGCTGCTTGGCTTCGGCGCGCGCCTTGGCGAGGCAGTTGGTGGCTTCGGCATCGACGATCCGGGTGCCCGTGCGGACGCTGACCGTGCGGCAGACCTGCCGAGCCGCCGCATTGATCCGGCGGTCGAGCGTGCGCTGCCCGGCGGGCGTATCGAGATCGAGATCGGCGGTCGCGATCGACATTGTCATCCGCTCTGCCGGCGCGGGGCCGGCAGGCGCGGCCAGCGCCGGGGTGATCGCAGCACCCGTCAGACCGGCGGCGGCAAGCGTGAAGGCGAAGGTTTTTGCAAGCGTTGTCATGGCGTTGTTCTCCAAGAGTGCGGGGACTTGCGACCGGGTAGGGGCCGGTCCGGTGTGTTCTCGGCGTCCTGCCGATCCCTTGATACGCCGCTGCCCGCGGCGCTGCATGCGCGCGTCGATCAACCCCGCCGCGCGCGTCGACCGGGGTGGCGGGCCGATGACCAACGCCGCGCCATGCGCGACAAATGGCGGTTTCCAATCGACCGGCGCAGCGCCATATTGCGCGCATGGGCCTCGCGACTGCGATCATCTTTGTGCTGGGCGTTGCCAATTTCGCGCTGAATGCCGCTGTGTTCGCGCGCGGTCACCCGATGCTGGCGCGGCTGCCGCAGGCGAGCCAGACGATGGGCCGCCGCGCCGCGCTGGTCAGCGAATTTGCGGTGCTGTTCTTCGCGCTGCTGCTGTCGGTCAAGGGCTGGCCGGGCTATGCCTGGGCCTACGGCGTCTACACGCTGGTCAACGCGGGCGCCGCATGGCTTATTCTCAACGGACGCCTATAGATCACCTGCCGCACGCTGCGGCGCCGGAGCAAGCATGACCACAGCAGCGCCCACGCCTCTTTGGCTCGTCGTCAATCCCGCGAGCGGCAGCAACGATGAGAACACGACGCAAACTGTCACCGCCGCGCTCGAGACGCGCGGGTGGGCGGTGACACGCGTGATCGCCTTTCCCGACGACCCCTTGCCCGATCCCGCGATGCTCGACGCTGCGGGCGTGCGCCAGGTTGCGGTCTATACCGGCGACGGGACGATCAATGCGCTGGTCAACGGGCTTGCGGGCTGGGGCGGGCAGGTACTGGTGCTGCCGGGCGGGACGATGAACCTGTTTCCGCTGCGCCTCCACCGCAGCTGCGATCTCGATGCCATCCTCGACATTGTCGCAGGCGGCGGGGCGGTTGCGCGCCGGCCCACCTCGCTGCGCTGTCCGGCAGGGGTCGCGTTCGGCGGATTGATGGTCGGGCCGGGCACGGCGTGGAGCCGGGTGCGCGAATCGATGCGGTCGGGCGAATTGCTGACGATGGCACAGGAAGCGGTCGCCGCCTTGCGCGAAACCGCCGCCGGGCCGGGGGTGGTGATCAGGAACCATCGGGCAACGCGCGAGGGGGGCTATCCGCTGGTCGAAATCCAGCCGGGTGAACATGGCGCCGAAATCCTCGGCTATTACGCCGAGGCACCGCTCGATTATGCGGGGCAAGCCTGGGCCACGCTGCGCCGCCGCTTCCGCGAAGGGCCGCACGACAAGCTCGGCCTTTCCGAAAGCTTCGTGATCGACAGCATCGACGGCAGCCCGCTGTCCTGCCTGATCGACGGCGAACCGGGAGAATGTGCGTCGGGATCGCGCTTCGTGGTGGAGCCATGCGGGGTTGATCTGCTAGCGACCTCGCATGACTTCTGACAAACCCCTTACGCTGTTCCACCTCTCCGACATCCATTTCGGCTTGGAGGACAAGCGCGCGATCGCCTGGGTCGCCGATGAGATCGCGACGCGCCGCCCGGATGCGGTGGTGATCACCGGCGACCACACGATGCGCGCGCGCCATCACGAATTCGCCGCGGCAACGGCTTGGATCAACGCGCTCGACGTGCCGGTGACGATCGCGATCGGCAACCACGACATGCCCTATTTCAACCTCTTCGAGCGGTTCACCACGCCCTACAAGCGGTTCGAGGGGCTGAAATCGCTGGTCGAGCGCGAGATCGATCTGCCGGGCCTTGCGGTGGTGCCGCTCAAATCGGTGCGGCGCTGGCAGCCGCGCACCAACTGGTCCAAAGGCTGGGTGACGCAGCCTGCGCTTGACCGCTGCCTCGACATGATCGACCGCCTGCCCGCGGGCACGCGCGTGCTGATTTCGGTGCACCACCCGCTTCGCGAGGTCGGCACGCACGGCACCGCGCTGACCCACGGGGGCGAGAACGCGCTGACCGAACTCGCCAAGCGCAACGTGATCGGGGTGCTGTCGGGCCATGTCCACGACGCCTTCGACATCGAGGAGCCGACCGCGCATGGCCCGGTCAGGATGATCGGTGCGGGCACCTTGTCGCAGCGCACGCGTTCGACCCCGGCAAGCTTCAACGAACTGACGTGGGACGGCGCGCAGCTCATGGTGAGGGTGCGCAATCTCGAACAGGTGCGCACCGCCGACATGCTGATCGATGATGTCCCCGCCGATGCGATGCCGCCGCGCACCCCCGGCGAACCGGTCGCGCCGGTGGGTCAGGTGCCGCCGGTCGATCCGCCGGTGCATTGAGACGCGCTCCGGGCAATTTCCGGAATCACGCTTTAACCTTTTCTCTATCACCGGCTTTAAGATGTTGTTGGTGATATGCCGCCGCGCACCTGCGCGGGGGCCGGCGCGCGCCGGATACCACAGGCGCGGGCGCATGGGGCAATGGGCGAGCGCAGACGAGGGACTGCGCGCATCAGGAAAGGCAACCGACGTGATCAAGGCAGTGATCTTCGGCGCGGTCGTTTCAGCGGCGATCGCGATCGTCATCGGCTCGCAGGGCACCAGCGCGGGCCCGCTGGCCATCCACCCGGTCGCGATCAGCGACGTGCGATTGTTCTGGTCGTGGCCGATGTTCTTTTCGGCGACGGGTCTGTTCTTCGCGCTGTCGCTGATGCAGCGATAGGCGGCGGCAAACGGGCAAAGAAAAAGGGCGGCTCCGTCTCCGGGGCCGCCCTTTTTCGTGTAACCGGTGTTCCGGAAGACGCGATTAACGCTTCGAGAACTGGAAGCTGCGGCGGGCCTTGGCCTTGCCGTACTTCTTACGCTCGACCACGCGGCTGTCGCGGGTGAGGAAGCCTTCGGCCTTCACCGCGCCGCGCAGTTCGGGCTCGTACTTGCTCAGCGCCTGCGCGATGCCGTGCTTCACGGCGCCCGCCTGACCCGACAGACCGCCACCGCGCACGGTGCAGACCACGTCGTACTGACCATCGCGGTCGGTGATGGTGAAGGGCTGGTTGATCACCAGGCGCAGCGTCGGACGCGCGAAATAGGTTTCCTGGTCGCGGCCGTTGATCGTGATCTTGCCGGTGCCGGGCTTGACCCACACGCGGGCAACCGCATCCTTGCGGCGGCCGGTGGCGTAGGAACGACCCTGCGCATCGACTTCGCGATCACGCAGCGGCGCGGTGACGCGCGCGATTTCGGCTGCGTCACCCTGCGGGGCGTTGCCGGCGATGTCCTTCAGATCGGCGAGATCCGAGACGGTCTGGGTTTCGTCAGCCATTATGCAACGACCTTGTTCTTGCGGTTCATGGAAGCGACATCGAGCGTCTGCGGCTTCTGGCCGTCATGCGGGTGCTCGGTGCCGGCATAGAGGTGGAGTGCCTTCATCTGCTGACGACCCAGCGGGCCGCGCGGAATCATGCGCTCGACAGCCTTTTCGAGCACGCGCTCGGGGAAACGGCCGCCCAGCACCTTGGCGGGGGTGGTTTCCTTGATGCCGCCGGGGTGGCCGGTGTGCTTGTAATAGATCTTGTCGGCCATCTTCTTGCCGGTGAACTTCACCTTGTCCGCGTTGATGACGATCACGTGATCGCCGCAATCGACGTGCGGGGTGTAGGTCGGCTTGGTCTTGCCGCGCAGGATGTTGGCGATGAGAGAGGCAAGACGACCCACGACGAGACCGTCGGCGTCGATGATGTGCCAGTTCTTTTCGACCTCGGCCGGTTTGATCGACCGGGTCTGCTTGCTGAGCGCCTTCATGGCATGTGTCCTTGGTTCTGAATTTTTCCGGCCGGGCCACACCCGAAGGCAAACCTGACGAGAATCGCCCCCCGACTGGTGCCGGGTGGAGAAGTGGGGCGCAAATGTCGCCGCAGGCCCGCGAAGTCAAGCAAAAGCGCCGTTTTCGGATGCGGTAAAATAATACCGCTACGCTTGGGCGGGCGTCGCCGCGCCGCGGTTCGCCCATCCGAGCGTATGCATCGCGCGCACGGTTGCCACCACGGTCAGCGCGCCGACGAGCTGGTGCGCGGCGGCGACCCACAGCGACACGCCGCTCATGACGGTGGCGATACCGAGCAGCACCATCGTGCCGAAGGCGATGTTGACCGCGAGACTGTCGAAGCGCGCAACCGGGCGCACGCGGCGCGCCAGCCAGACCAGCGCGGCGACCGCGACAAAGGCCCACCAGCGGTGGAGGAATTGCAGCAGGAAGGGATCGTGTGTCACCGTCCACACCGCCCCTTGCGACCAGTCCACCTCCGGCACCAGCCGGCCGTTCATCAGCGGCCAGTCATAGGCGGCGTGGCCAGCGTTGAGCCCGGCGACCCACGCGCCCAGCAGCACCTGGACGAACAGCACGGCGACAACGACTGCAGTCCCTGCAGTCAGCCGCGCCGGACGCGCGCCCGCATCTTTCGCCAGCTGCCGCAGATCGCGCGCGGTCCACACCAGCCCCGCCAGCAGGAACAGCGCGGTCAGCAGGTGCGCGGACAGGCGGAAATGGCTCACATCGGTCAGATCCGTGTTCCCCACACCCGAGGACACCATATACCATCCCAGCGCGCCCTGCCCGCAGATCAGCGCGAACATCGCGGCGAGGCGCCAGCCATAACCGGCAGGGACCGCGCGGCGCAGGGCAAAGACCAGCGCGGGAAGCAGGAACGCCACCCCGATCACGCGGCCAAGGATGCGGTGAAACCATTCCCAGAAGAAGATGAACTGGAACGCGGCCAGATCCATGCCCGCGGGGCCGCTTTCCATGCGGAATTCGGCGGTGGCGCGATACTTGGCGAATTCCGCTTCCCACGCGCCTTGCGTCAGCGGCGGGAGGATCCCGCTCACCACGTTCCATTCGGTGATCGACAACCCGCTTTCGGTAAGTCGGGTAATCCCGCCGACAACCACGATCATCACCACCAG
This sequence comes from Erythrobacter neustonensis, assembly GCF_001663175.1. Taxonomy (NCBI): domain Bacteria; kingdom Pseudomonadati; phylum Pseudomonadota; class Alphaproteobacteria; order Sphingomonadales; family Erythrobacteraceae; genus Erythrobacter; species Erythrobacter neustonensis. The sequence continues at coordinate 983,186 of NZ_CP016033.1, forward strand.
CACGGCGACGCATTCGAGCCAGCGGGCAATCGCCAGCGGACGGGCGGGGCCGGCGGCGGCGGGGCGGAACAGGTTCGACACGCTGGACCATTTGGGGGCGGATGTGGCCATGATGCGCGTCTCTTTGTCGCGCACCCGCCGCGTGCGCAAGCCGATTCGCCGCATCGCCCGGTGCGGCCAATGCAAGTCGCCCTTGCGCAATGTAACAACATTACATATCTAGCCAGCAGACATGACCCCCGACACCCACCCTTCCGCGAGTCGCCCCTCGCTCCGGCGCCGACTCGACCAGGCGGGAATCGCATTGGCGGGCCTGTGCGCGGTGCATTGCCTGCTGACGCTGGTGGTGATTTCGGCGCTTGGACTGGGAGGACACTTCCTGCTCGACGAGAATATCCACCGCATCGGGCTGATGCTCGCGCTGGTGGTGGCAGGCGTCGCAATTGGCTGGGGGATGCTGCGCCACGGGCGGATGCTGCCTTTCGCGGTGGCGCTGGCGGGTCTGGCGCTGATGGGCGCGGCGCTGATCGTGCCGCATGGGACCAACGAATTCGTGCTCACGCTGGTCGGCGTGGGAATCGTCTCGCTCGCGCACTGGCTGAACCTGCGCGCCGCGCGCTGATCAAAACGCGCGGGTTGCCTGACGGGCGCGAGGGACTATGTCACGCGCCATGACCAAGAGCATCACCCTCAACGGCGCGCCGCACCGCAGCGACGCAGCCACCATCGCCGATCTGGTGCGCCAACTTGACCTCGCTCCCGAAAAGGTCGCGGTCGAACGCAATGGCGCAATCGTCCCGCGCTCGACGCTGGGTGAAGCGCCTCTGGCCGAGGGCGACACGCTCGAAATCGTCCACTTCGTCGGCGGCGGCGATCACGCGGAGGACACGTGGAGCGTCGCGGGCCGCACCTTCCGCAGCCGGCTGATCGTCGGCACGGGGAAATACAAGAGCTTCGAGCAGAACGCGGCGGCGGTTGCTGCCAGCGGGGCGGAGATCGTCACGGTTGCGGTGCGGCGGGTGAACGTCTCCGATCCCAAGGCGCCGATGCTGACCGATTACATCGACCCCAAGAAGATCACCTACCTCCCCAACACTGCGGGCTGCTTCACCGGCGAGGACGCGGTGCGCACACTGCGGCTGGCGCGCGAGGCGGGGGGCTGGGATCTGGTCAAGCTCGAAGTGCTGGGCGAGGCGCGCACGCTTTACCCCGACATGCGCGAGACGCTGAAAGCGACCGAGGTGCTGGCGAAGGAGGGTTTCCTCCCCATGGTTTACTGCGCCGACGATCCGATCGCGGCCAAGCAGCTTGAGGACGCGGGCGCGGTCGCGATCATGCCGCTGGGCGCGCCGATCGGTTCGGGTCTGGGCATCCAGAACCAGGTCATGATCCGCCTGATCGTCGAAGGCGCGAAGGTGCCGGTGCTGGTCGATGCCGGGGTCGGCACCGCATCAGACGCGGCGGTCGGCATGGAGCTGGGCTGCGATGGCATCCTGATGAACACCGCGATCGCCGAGGCGAAGGACCCGGTCCGCATGGCCCGCGCGATGAAGCTTGCCGTCGAGGCCGGGCGCGAGGCCTATCTTGCAGGCCGGATGGCGCGGCGGATGTATGCCGATCCGTCGAGCCCGCTGGCAGGGTTGATCTAGGTTAAAACCCTATAACTCTAAATTAACCATCCCGTGCGACGTTCTCCCTGTCCGAAGGAGACACGCGCCATGATGATGCCGATTGCCGAGATGCGGGAATTTGCCGGGTTCGCACCCGCAGAGCAGCGTTACATCAAGCGCAGTCTCGATATCGGCCTGGCGCGCACCGATGCCTTCCGGCGCTGGGGCCGCTCGGAGAGCGAGAACATCGCGATCCGCCGGCAATATGTCGCCTATCAGGACCTGAAGGCGCTGCGCGGTCTGATCCCGCAGGACGGCACACCGTTCGAGATCGAGCGCTTCCTCGGCAAACTGGTGCGGCTTGCCGCCTTCGATCTGGAGCAGGAGCGGCTGGAAAGCTTTTCCGCGTTCCGGTTCCTCTACGAACGCCTGCTGGGCGCCAGTGCCCGCCCCTATCTCCCGGCCGCGTTCTGCGCCGCCAGCGCGCTGCCGGTCATCGCGCCGCAGCGCCGCAAGCTGCTGCTGCAATCGCTCTCCGAAGCCGCCGCCACCGCACCCGGCTGGTCCGAGCGCGAGCCGGTGTTCGTTCCCGAATATGTGGACGACTTCGAAGCGGCCTGAGCCGGAGCATCGCGCGAAAAATTGGGAACCGGTTTTCTGTAATCAGCGATGCGACCACAAATAGCTGCTAGGGGTGCGGCGATGACGTCGCCCTATCACCCCCCGGTCAAACGCTCGCTGAGTATCGCGGGCCACCAGACTTCGATCAGCCTCGAACCGCTGTTCTGGGACATGCTCAAGGCTGCGGCGGTGCGCGAAGGCGTGGCGGTCGCCGCCCTGGTCGCGCGGATCGATGCCGAGCGGATCAAGTCGCCGACCCCGCCGGGTCTGGCGAGCGCAATCCGGGTCTGGCTGGTGGTGAACGGCGCGCCCGAAAATGTTTCACGTGAAACATTGCGATAGGCCCGCCGCAAACACCGGTCTGGCAGGGGTCTGAAACGGGCAAAGGCCGCGCAGAACGCAGCTAACCACGATCTGGACGCGGTCGAACCCGCGCCCACCAAGCCTAGTCGTCGACCCGCTCGATATCCGCGCCGACCAGCTGGAGCTTTTCTTCCAGCCGCTCATACCCGCGGTCGAGGTGATAGAGCCGGCGCACGGTCGTTTCGCCTTCGGACGCCAAGGCGGCGATCACCAGGCTCATCGAGGCGCGCAGGTCGGTTGCCATCACTTCGGCGCCGGTCAGCGTTTCCACGCCCTTGACCACCGCGGTGCGGCCTTCGGTGGTGATGTCCGCGCCCATGCGGATCAGTTCGGGGACGTGCATGAAACGGTTCTCGAAGATCGTTTCCTTGAGCACACTCGCGCCTTCGGCCTTGCACAGCAGCGCCATCAACTGCGCCTGCATGTCGGTGGCAAGGCCCGGATAGGGCGCGGTGGTGAGGTTGGTGGCCTTCAATCTGCCGCTCGCACCCACGGTGACGCTTTTCGCATCCCACGACACCTCGCAGCCGATCGCCTGCAGCGCATGGATGGTCGACATCATGTCGTCGGCCTTCGCGCCTTCGAGCCGCACTTCGCCGCCGGTAATCGCCGCGGCGCAGGCATAGGAGCCCGCTTCGATCCGGTCGGGCATCACGCGGTAGGTCGCGCCGTGCAGCCGCTTGACCCCGTGGATCGTCAGGTTCGACGTGCCGATCCCTTCGATCTCGGCCCCCATCGCGACCAGCATGTTGCACAGGTCGACGATCTCGGGCTCGCGCGCGGCGTTGAACAGGCGGCAGGTGCCGTTCGCCAGCACCGCGGCCATCAATGCGTTTTCGGTCGCGCCGACGCTGACCACGGGGAAATCGTAATCGCCGCCGGGCATCCCGCCATCGGGCTGGATCGCGCGGACATAGCCTGCGGCCAGTTCGATCTTCGCGCCGAAGGCTTCGAGCGCGCGCAGGTGCAGATCGATCGGGCGGTTGCCGATCGCGCATCCGCCCGGCATCGACACCGTCGCCTCGCCGCTGCGCGCGAGCATCGGCCCCAGTACGAGGATCGAGGCGCGCATCTTGCGCACCAGATCATAGGGCGCGACGTTGGAGGTGATCCGGGTCGCCTCCATGCTCATTACCCGGCCGAAATCCTCGGGGCGCGTGCCCTGGATCACGGTGGTGACACCGAACTGGTTCATCAGGTGCTGGAATCCGTCGATATCGGCAAGCCGCGGCAGGTTGCGCAGCGTCAGCGGTTCTTCTGTCAGCAGCGCGCACGGGATCAATGTGAGCGCGGCGTTCTTCGCGCCGGAAATCGGGATTGTGCCCTGAAGGCGGTTGCCGCCCTTGATGATCAGCTTGTCCATGGCCCTGCCTTAGCGAAAAGTGATTTTGGCGCAACATGTGGCCACGTGCGAACAACAAAGATTGACCTTGGCCTGCGCGCGCGGCACGGCACGGCCGATAACGAGAACATAACGGGCCGTCCGACCTTTTCGATCCATCCCAGCGAGAACACCGAATGTCCCCCAAGCCGATCCGCAAAGCCGTGTTTCCCGTCGCCGGGCTTGGCACGCGTTTCCTTCCCGCCACCAAGGTCGTTCCCAAGGAACTGCTGCCCGTGGTCGACCGCCCGCTGATCCAGTATGCGGTGGATGAAGCGCGCGAGGCGGGGATCGAACAGATGATCTTCGTCACCGGGCGCGGCAAAACCGGGATCGTCGAGCATTTCGACATCGCCTTCGAACTCGAACAGACGATGACCGAGCGCGGCAAGGATTTGTCGGTGCTGGAATGCACCCGCGCCACGCCCGGCGATATCATTGCGGTGCGCCAGCAGGTGCCGATGGGGCTTGGCCACGCGATCTGGTGCGCGCGCGCGATCGTGGGGGATGAGCCCTTCGCGATCTTCCTGCCCGATGAACTGATGGTCGCGCGCGAAGGCGGCACGGGCTGTATGAAGCAGATGGTCGAGGCCTATCAACAGGTCGGCGGCAATCTGATCAGCGTGCTCGAAGTCCCGCACGAACAGGTGTCGTCATACGGCGTGATCGATCCGGGCGTAGAGCGCGGCAACCTTACCGAAGTGCGCGGGCTGGTGGAAAAGCCGCCGGTGGCCGAAGCGCCTTCGAACAAGATCGTCTCGGGCCGCTATATCCTCCAGCCCGAAGTGATGCGCGTGCTCGAAAACCAGGGCAAGGGCGCGGGCGGCGAAGTGCAATTGACCGATGCGATGGCGCGGATGATCGGCGAAGAGCCGTTTCACGCGGTGACCTTCGATGGCAACCGCTATGATTGCGGCAGCAAGGTCGGCTTTGTCGAAGCGACGCTGGCGATCGCGCTGGCCCGCGCGGACATGGGCGATCAGGTGCGCGCGATCGCGCTCGACCTGCTGAAATAGGCGTTAGACGAGAGGCACGGGGGCAGCGCAGCGCCGCCCCCGCGCGCCGGTTACTCTGCGGCCCCGCCGGACTGCGCCAGGCCTGCGTCGTTGCCTTGCGGCCGGGCCAGCCGGGTCTGCCGCTGGGCCGCGGGTGCGGGAGCGGGCGCCTTTGCTGCCGGGCGCGCCTCGGCTTCAGCCTCCGCCGCGCTCTTGACCAGTCCCGAGAGCGAGGAACCGTCGAGCCCCAGCTCCTTCATCAGCCCGTCGAGCACGGGGGCCTGCGCACGGTAGGCGAGCGCAGCGGAAACCGCGTCGCTCGCCAGATTGCCCGATCCCGCGCCGCCGCCCGCACCGCCCTGTGCATCGCTGGCGGCGCGCCCGCCGCCGGTGAGCCCGTCAACCTGCACGATCTTGATCGAATCGATCGCTTCCATCGGCTTGGCGCTTTCGCGGATGACCTCGGGCAGCACCTTCAGCAGCGCCAGCTTGGTCTGCAGGCTGATCTGGTCGTTCGAAAGGATATTGGCCGCCTCGTTGATCGCACGCTGGCCCGCGGCCTCGACCTCGAACCGCACCGCGGCAGCCTCGGCGCGCAGCTTTTCGGCCTCGGCCTCGCCTTGTGCTTCGAGCCGGAGCGCCTCGGCGCGGTTGGTAGCGGCGTCCTTCTCGGCCTCGGCCTGCACCTTGATCCCGATCGCGTCGCGTTCGGCCTGCTTGGCGGCTTCGATCAGTTCGATGGTCTTTTGACGCTCGGCGATCTCGCGTTCGCGCGCGGTGGCGACGCGTTCCTCGGCCTCGACTGCCTTGGCGCGGGCTTCGTCGGCTTGCGATTTGGCCTGGCTTTCCTCGCGGGACTTGTTCTGCACCGCGATCTGCTGTTCCTGCCGCGCGATTTCGAGCGCGCGCTGCTGGACGATGCGGGCTTCCTCGACCAGCCGGTCGGCCTCGATCTGCTGCGCATCGACGAGCTTCTTCGCCTCGATCCGCGCAACATCGGCCTCGCGGCTGCGCTCGGCCTGTTCACGCGCGATTTCGGCCGCTTGGGCCGCGCGCCGCACCTCGACCTCGCGTTCCTGCTCAAGCCGCGCATATTCCTGATCGCGGCTGATCTCGAAGCTCCTTTTGCTGGCTTCGAGGTTCTTGGTCTCGATCTGGACGCGGGTGTCCTGTTCGATATCGTTGCGCAGCTTCTTGCGCGCCTCGATCTGCTCGGTCAGCTTGGTCAGACCCTCGGCGTCGAAGGCGTTGTTGGCGTTGAAATGTTCGATGCTGGTCTGGTCGAGCCCGGTGAGCGAGACCGACTCCAGCTCAAGCCCGTTCATCGCGAGGTCGTTCGAGGAGACCTGCTGCACTTTCTGCACGAAGTCGGCGCGCTGTTCGTGGAGTTCGTTCATCGTCATGCCGGCCGCGACCGAACGCAGCGCGTCGACGAACTTGCCCTCGACCAGATCCTTCAGCATCTCGGGCTGCATCGTGCGCTGGCCCAGCGTCTGCGCCGCCATCGCGATCGCCTGCGCATCGGGGCGCACGCGGACGTAGAATTCGGCCTTCACGTCGATCCGCAGCCGGTCGAGGGTGATCAGCGCCTCGGTGTCGCGCCGCACCACCGGGAGCACCAGCGTGTTCATGTTGACCGGCATCGCCTCGTGGAACACCGGGAAGACCAACGCGCCGCCGTTCATCACCACCTTTTCGCCGCCAAAGCCGGTGCGCACGAAGGCGGTTTCCTTGGTCGCGCGGCGATAGAGCCGGATGAGGAAGGTGAGCACGATCACCACGAACAGCACCGCGCCCACCGCGCCCGCGCCATAGGTGATGAGATCGGCGGTCGATGACGGTTCGGCCGTCACGGGCACCGTCCCGGTGGTGGTGGTCAAACTCATTGTGCGTTCCCCTTTTAAGTCCCCAGCCCCAGAAGCGGGCTTTGATAATGCACGCCGTAGAAGGTCTGCCCTTCGCGGCGCACCAGCAGCACGGTGTCGCCCGTGCGCAATTCCTGATCGGTGTCGCTCGGCTCGACCATGACGAAATGGGCCTGCCCATGGTGGTCGATCACCCGCGCACGAGCGGGCGAGCCTGCGCGCGCCGTGCCGATCTGGATTTCGGCATCGCGGCGGATGAGATCGTCGAGGTCGATCGCCGTCGTCTCGTCGCGCGGCATGATCGCGCCCAGCGGCCGCGCGGCAAGGCTGTTGAGCGGGAGCGCCGCCGCGCCCGCGCCCAGCATCGCCCACAGCGGCGCGAGCGGCGCGCCGAAGATGTCCGCGATCCACGCCTGCCCGATCAGGCCGATAGTGCCGAAAATCAGCAGCAGGCTCGCCGTCCAGATCATCAGCGGCACCCGGCCAAGCCCGAGCAGCGCGGTCAGCGCCGCGCCGAAGCCGCCGGCATCGAGCCCGTCAACGGTGTCGAAATCGCCCGCGTCCTCGATCACGTCGCCGATCCCGGTGACCTGCAACAGCGCAATCAGCGCAAGGCAGCCCAGCGCGATAACGAAAGGCAGGTTCTCAGCGGCGAGCAGGCTCATGCCGCACCCGCCAATGCAACGAGGAGGAAGGCGTATCCCATGCCTCGAAAGCTAAGGCAAAGACCCGCAAAACCCTAGCACAATCGGACGCCTGCGCGCCGGTTTTGCCCGCCTTTTCAGGCCGGCGTCACCTTGAGCGGCAAGGTCTTCAATCCGCCGACAAATGTGCTGCTTGCCCGCGCCGCTTCGCCCGCCGGTTCCACCGCCGCGACCCGGTCGAGGATCGCTTCGAACAGGATCTTCATCTCCAGCCGCGCCAGATGCAGGCCGAGGCACTGGTGCGCGCCCGCGCCGAACGCAAGGTGGCGGTTGGGCGAGCGGGCGGCATCGAAGCGGCGCGGATCGGGGAATTGCGCAGGGTCGTGGTTCGCCGCGACATAGTTGATCATCAGCCAGTCACCCTTGGCGATCTTCTGCCCGCCAATCTCGCAGTCTTCGGCGGCGGTGCGCATGAAGTGCTGCACCGGGCTGGTCCAGCGGATCGCTTCCTCGACAATGCCGGGGAGCAGCGAGCGGTCGGCGCGCACGCGGGCATATTGTTCGGGATCGCGCGCCAGCGCCTGCATCGCGCCTGCGGTGCTGGCGCTGGTGGTGTCGTGCCCGGCGGTGGCGACGATGATGTAATAGCCCGCCATGTCGCGCGGCGGCAGCGGCTCGCCATCCACCGTCGCGTTGGCGATGACGCTGGCGACATCATCGGTGGGATGCTTGCGGCGGTCCTCGGCGATTCCCGCGAAATAATCCTCGAAGGTCTTCACCGCGCCCGCGACGATCTGGACGACCTGTTCGGGGGTCATCTGATCCATGCCGGTGCCGGACAGATCCTTGTCCTGTCCGCCGAACAATTGCTGGGTGAGCATCTGCATCCGGAACTCGTCTTCCGGCGGCACGCCGAGGATCTGCATGACGACGCGCAAGGGATAGGGGCCCGAGACCTCTTTCACAAAGTCCACCTCTGGCCCCTGCGCGATCATCCGGTCGACCGTGGCCGCTGCCAGCGTGCGCAGCTCGCCTTCGAGCTTGGCGAGGTTGCGCGGCATGAACCATTCCTGCGTCAGCTTGCGGTACTTGGGGTGGATCGGCGCGTCGAACACCACCAGCGAATCGACCAGCATGTTCGACCCCGTCGCCGCGCGGCTGAATTCGATCGCCTGATTGAAGCTGAAGACGACGGGCCTGGGATTGTTGAGGAAGGCGGCATTGTCCTTCGAAATCCGCATCACGTCGTCATAACGTGTGACCAGCCAGAAGGGATCGAACAGGCCGGGCGTATCGGGCTGCACCCGCGCCACCGGGGTTGCCGCGCGGATCTGATCGAAAGTGTCGAGCAGCCCGTCCCACTCGGCATAGGCGTGCGGATCGATCACCCGCCGCGCCAGATCGCCCGAAAGCATGGCGGGCGCGGTCATTCTGCCGCTTCCTTGGCACGGGCGGCGAATTCGTCGCGCAATTCGCGCTTGTAGAGCTTGCCGTTCGCCTCACGCGGGAGATCGGGGCGGAAATCAAAGAGCTTGGGCATCTTGATCTTGGACAGGCTGGCGCTGAGGAAATCGCGCAGTTCCGCCTCAAGCCCCGGCCCGGCATCTGCCATGTCGCGCGGCTGCACCACCGCGACCACCTTCTCACCAAGGTCGGGGCAGGGCGCGCCGATCACCGCAGCGTCCATCACCTTGGGATGGGTGACGAGCAGGTTCTCGATCTCCTGCGGGTAGATGTTGACGCCGCCACTGATGATCATGTGGCTCTTGCGGTCGGTCAGGAACAGGAAGCCGTCCTTGTCGAGATGCCCGATATCGCCCAGCGTCATCCAGCCCTTGGGGTGCATCGCCTCGGCGGTCTTGGCGGCATCGTTGTGATAGGTGGGCAGCAGCGCGTTCTCGAAATAGATCAAGCCGTCCTCGTCCGGGCCAAGCTCCGCGCCATCGGGCCCGCAGACATGCACCGTGCCGTAGATCGCACGGCCGACGCTGCCGGGGTGGGTGAGCCAGTCGCCGCTGCGGATCAGCGTCATCCCGATCCCTTCGCTGCCCGCGTAATATTCGTTCACGATCTCGCCCCACCAGCCGATCATCTCCTGCTTGATCGGGACAGGGCAGGGCGCGGCGGCGTGGAGTGCGCGCTGGTGGCTGGAAAGATCATATTTCGTGCGGATCGCGGGGTCGAGTTTCAGGAAGCGGACGAAATGGGTCGGCACCCACTGGCTGTCGGTGACGTGGTATTTCTCGATCGCGGCGAGCGCCTCTTCGGGATCGAACCGCTCCATCATCACTACCGTCCCGCCCAGCCGGTGCACGACCGAGGACCAGCCGATCGGTGCCGCGTGATACAGCGGGGCGGGCGAGAGATAGACCATCGACCCGTCGGTCGGCATGCCTGCGCCCATGACCGCGAGCCCGACCAGCGGCACGGTCGCCTGCGGATCGGGGTCTTCGGGCGGCGCGGGGCGGATGCCCTTGGGGCGGCCCGTGGTGCCGCTGGAATAGAGCATCACCATCCCCGCGCTCTGATCGGGGATCGGTTCTGCCGATTGCGCGCCGAGCGCAGCGGCAAAATCTTCGGCGTCGCCCGAATCCATCACCAGCACGTCGAGGCCGGGGCATTCGGCGCGAATCGCATCCAGCATTCCGGTGAAATAGCCGCTGGTGATCAGCAGCCGGGCCTCGGCATCGCGGATGATATAGGCCGCCTCGGGCGCGGTCAGGCGGCTGGAGATCGGCACCAGCATCGTGCCGGCGCGCTGCGATCCCCAGATCAGCGTGTAATATTCGATCCGGTTTTCGAGCAGCACCGCAAAGGCATCGCCCGCACCGATCCCGCGGGCGCGCAAAAGCTGGGCAAAGCGGTTCGCCGCGGCATCCATTTCGCCGTAGGTCATCTGCTTGCCCGACCCGGTCATGATCACCGCCGGGTGATCGGGACGGGACGCCGCGTGCGCGATCGGATGCATGGCCATGATTTCTCTCCCCAGCGGCATCGTCTGCCAAGGCAGCGTGCCGACATCTCTCTCGGGAGAAAATCTAGCGGGGAAGGGAACGCCCGCAAGCGAAAAGCGTATGCGAAGTGCTACCGAAAATGCGGTTCGGCGGGGCGCAGGGCACGGTCACGCGGACGGGGCGCAAGAAAAAAGGCGGCGGGATAACCCGCCGCCCATGTTCGGACACCCTCTCCAATGTCCGGCCCGTTTGCACGGGCAAACTCGTGGCTTTCAGCCTGGGCTCAATCGCCGCCTTGGCCGGTCAGCTTCGCATCGCGGGCGTAGGCCAGCTGTGCTTCGCTCTCCACCATATACGGAATCGGATTGACTGCAACCCCATCGACGCGGACTTCATAATGGAGGTGCGGGCCGGTCGAACGGCCGGTCGAACCGACATAGCCGATCAGGTCGCCCTTCTTTACCGTGTCGCCTGCGGCAACCGCGAGGCGCGACAGGTGGGCGTAGCGCGTTTCGGTCGATGCGCCGTGATTGAGGCTGATGAACAGACCGTAGCTCGAGAACCAGTCCGCACGGCCGACGACGCCGTTGGCGGTGGCATATACCGGGGTGCCGGTGGGTGCGGCAAGATCGATGCCTGCGTGCGCGCGGCGACCGCCGAGCACGGGGTGGGTGCGCATTCCGAAACCGCTGGTCAGCGCAGCGCCTTCGAGCGGCATGCGCGAGGGCACCGAAATGGCGCGCTGCGGGATCGGCGAGGAATAGGCGGGGAGCGCTTCGGCGGTGCCGGCGACAGGCGCATTGCGCTCGATCGCGACAAAGCTGGCGAACAGCGACTTGAAGCGTGCGTCGCTGTTGGCGGCGGCATCGCCTTCATCGCGCAGCGGCGCGGTGACATCGGCGGCCGAGGTTGCGGTGCTGGCCGAATTGGCGGTGTTGGCAAATGCTGGCGAAGCGGCGGAAACAAAGATGGCGGCACAGCCCGTTACTGCGAGCTTGATAACCTGACGCACGGCAAAGTTCATAATCGACCCGGTCCCGAATGCAGCCCGGCGATTTTCGCCTGAGCCCTTGGAATATTCCGGCACGTCTCTTGCGCGCCTTCGCTGGAGACTGGTTATCCGGGCCAATCGTTAATAGGCAATCGTCGCATAGAATCCGCGCGACAAACCGGCTGCAAGACGCGCCGAGTCGTTGAATGGGGGCCGAACAAAACCGCGAAAGTGCGATTTTACCAGTTCCTGCCAATAGGATTCCGGCTCGCAGCCGCGCGATGAAGCGCATGCAAGAAAGTGTTTGGTGCCGAATCCGACATGGCGGATTTCGTCGTCAAGAATGCGTTTGAGGATTCGCGCGCCGTTGTCGTCGCCGCTCGCCGCGACCCGTTCGAGCGTTGCCGGGGTTACGTCCAGCCCGCGTGCTTCAAGCACCATCGGCACCACCGCCAGCCGCGCCGCGACATCGCCGCGGGTCGCATGTGCCGCTTCCCACAAGCCGGCATGCGCGGGCAGCGCGCCGTAATGGCTGCCGAGGTTTTCAAGTTTGCGCGCCAGCAGCGCAAAATGCATCGCCTCGTCCGCGGCGACCGCCAGAAAGTCGCTGACGAAATCCTCGCCCATTTCGGCGCCAAAGCGGCCCGCCATGTCGAGAGCCAGATCGATCGCGACGAATTCGATATGCGCCAGCGCGTGCCACAAGGCGATCCGCCCGCGCTCGCTCCCGCCCTTGCGCCGCTTGGGCATCTGCGCGGGCGGGAGCAATTCGGGTGCATCGGGCCAGGCGGGCTGGTCGGGCATCGGCACATCGAACACGAAGGCGAGCTTGTCGCTGCGCCAGTCGCGCGCGACTTGGCGGGTGGCAAAGCATTTCTGCCGCGGATCGGCGGTAAGCAGGGCAGCGCGGATCGCGCGGGCAAGCGTGGTCATGGTAGCCGTCTTACAACGCCTGCGCCGCGGCGAGCACCTCTTCGGCGTGGCCCTTGACCTTCACCTTGTCCCAGATGCGCGCGATCTTCCCATCGGCGTCGATCAGATAGGTCGCGCGGACCATCCCCATATAGGTCTTGCCGTACATCTGCTTTTCGGCCCACACGCCGAGCGCATCGGACAGCCCGCCTTCCTCGGCGTCACTCGCCAGCGGCGCGGTCAGATCGTGCTTGGCGATGAACCTGGCGTGTTTCTTGGCCGGGTCCTTCGACACGCCGAGCAGCTTGGTGCCGGCGGCCGCGAAATCTGCCTTCAGGGCTGAGAAGTCCTTGTTTTCGGTGGTGCAGCCGGGGGTGTCGTCCTTGGGGTAGAAGAAGATGACGAGCTTCTCGCCCGCAAAGTCGGACGGTTTCACCCGCCCGCCTTCGGGGGTTTCGAGCGCGATGTCGGGGACGGCGTCACCAACGCCGGGAAAAGCGGTCATGCGGGGTTCTCCTGTTCGTCTGCCAGAATGTCTGTGCCGAGGATTCGTTTCCATTCGCCCGCCACCACCGCGCGCGCAGCGGCAAAGGCGGCCAGCAATTCGCCGTAGCTTTCATGCCCGCACGCCCGCGCCAGCGCGCGCGCGCCGCTGGGCGGCGGTTCGCGGCCATCGGGGGCAAGCAAGCGCCCGGCAACCAGCATCCGGCTCATCAGCGCATGGGGCGCCGCCAGTGTTGCCGGGATCAGCCCGGCGGCAGTCAGTCCCGCCAGCGCCTCGGCCAGATCGGGCGACAGCGCCTGCGGTGCGGCTTCGGCCAGCGGCCGGCCATCCGCGGCCTCGCCCTGCAACTGGAGGTAGTGCACCAGGAACTCGATATCGACGAGCCCGCCGCGCGCAAGCTTGGCATCGACGGGGCCGGCCTGCGGCTTGTGCCGTGCCATCTCCGCACGCATCGCCAGCACCGCGCCGCGCAAGGCATCCTGATCGCGCCGGGCGTGGAGCACTTCGGCCAGCACCCGGTCGAGCGCCGCACGCGCAGGCGATGAGCCGTAGAGCACGCGTGCGCGCGCGAGGGCCATGTGTTCCCACGTCCACGCCGCCTCGCGCTGGTATTTGCCGAAAGCCTCGCAAGACACCGCCATCGGCCCTTGGTTGCCTTGCGGGCGCAGCCGCGTGTCGACCTCGTAGAGCGCGCCCTGCGCGGTGGGCACCGAAAGCGCGGCGCTGACCCGGCTGGCGAGGCGGTTGTAATAGACCGTGCCCCCCAGCGGGCGGGGGCCATCGGATTGCGCAGAAAAATCGCCGGTGAAGAGGTAGACGATATCGAGATCGCTGGCATGGGTCAGCGCCCCGCCGCCGAGCCGTCCGAGCCCGAGGATCAGCAGTTCGCTCCCCGCGATCCGTCCGTGCTTGGCGGCGAACTCGGCGATGGTCGCATCCGCCGCGAGTTGCAGCGCGGCCTCGGCGGTGCGCGACAATGCGCGGGCGATGGCGAGCGGATCGGCCAGCCCTTCGATCAGCTGGATGCCGAGTGCGAAACGGATCTCGCCCGTCACGATCCGGATCGCATCGAGCAGCGCCTCGTAATCGTCGCGCACCGCCGCGCCCTGCATCCGCGCGATGATCGCGGGCACATCGCCCGGCAGGTCGAGCGCGTGGCGGTCGACCAGCGTGTCGAGCAGTTCAGGCTTCCTCGCTAGCTCGTCCGACAGCACCGGCGCGAGCGTCAGCGCGGCGACCAGACGCTCGGTCAGATCGGGCCGCGCGGCAAGCAGGCGGAAGGTGGTGATCGCCGACGGCACGGTTTCGATGATGCGTTCCCAGCGGGTGATCGCGCGCATCGGATCGTCGCTCCGGGCGATCGCTTCGAGGAGCGCGGGCGCGAGCCGGTCCCACGCCTCGACCGCCTGCGGCGAACGGATCGCGGCATGACGCCCGTCACGCCAGCTTTCGATCCTTTCGGCCAGCACGTCGGGTTCGGCAAAGCCCCACCGGGCAAGGCTTGCAGCCAGCGCGCTGGCGGGCATCGCGGCGGGGACCTGCGTTGTTTCGGTGCGACCGATCAGTTCTTCATAGATGCGGCCCGTGCGCGCGGTCAGTTCGGCAAGTTCCGCGACCAGCGCCGCGCCGTTCGCCAGCCCGTCCAGCCGCGCGACATTGTCGAGCGCGGCGCCTTCGGGCAGCGCGTGGGTCTGGCGGTCGTTGACCATCTGCAACCGGTGCTCGATCTGCCGCAGCCGGTCATAGCCTTCGCCGAGGATCACCGCGTTTTCGGACGCGATCCACCCGCCCGCGGCGAGCGCATCGAGCGCCGCGCGGGTGCCGCGCACGCGCAGCGAGGCATCGCGCCCGCCGTGGATCAGCTGGTGCGTCTGCGCGTAGAATTCGATCTCGCGGATCCCGCCGCGCCCGCGTTTTACATCGAAGCCGGGGCCGGGGGCAGCGGGGCCTTCGTGGCTGTCGCGGATGCGCATGGTGAGCGCGCGGATTTCCTCGATCGCGCCGAAATCGAGCTGGCTGCGCCACACGAAGGACGAGATCGCGGTGAGGAAGTCCTCGCCGGCGGCAATATCTCCCGCCGCGGCGCGCGCGCGGATGAAGGCGGCGCGTTCCCACGCCAGCGCCGCGCCCTGATAATGCGTCAGCGCCGCACCCACCGGCACCGCCAGCGGATTGACCTCGCTTGCCGGACGCAGCCTGAGGTCGACCCGCAAGGCATAGCCATCGGCGGTGTTCGACGCGAGCAACGCGACCACACGCCGGGCATAACGCTGCGCCGCGTCGCCCGGATCGTCGGAAGGGCGGCGCGGCAGGCGCTCGCGATCGAACAGCAGGATCGGGTCGATGTCGGAGGAATAGTTCAGCTCGCCCGCGCCCTGCTTGCCCAGCGCGAGCGCGATCATGCCATCGGCGCTGTCCGTCCCGGTGCGTTCGGCAATCGCGGTGCGGATCGCGCGGTCCAGCGCGCGGTCGGCAAAGTCGGTGAGTTCGCCCACCACCTCGGGCAAGGTGAAAGCGCCCGCCAGATCGGCCACCGCCAGCGCGGCGGCCAGCGCAAGCCGTTCGCGCCGCAAGCCGACCTCGGGATCGGGATGGTCGCCCTGCGCGCGCGCCCACAGCAGCGCCGCCTCGGCCGCGCCTGCGGTAAGCAGCAGTTCGAGATCGGGCTGCCGGTCGAGCGCGCGGGCGAGGAACGGCGCGTGGGCGCGCGCACGGCGCAGCGCATCCCCCCAGTCGATATTGCCGGCTCTCTTCATCGCAGCCTCTCTGGCCTTGCGGCGCGGCGGCTGCAAGCATCGGCTGACGGGCGTGTGCTTGCGCAGCGCGCGCGGCTCTGCGATGGCAGCGGCCTATCGCGCGGGACAGGAGAGATTGCGCCATGAACATCCGGCCACTGGCATTCGGAACGCTGCTTGCCGCCACGTTCGGGCTTGCCGCCTGTCAGACCACGCCTGCGCCCGGCACGGCCAGCGCCGCGCTCGACATTCCCGCCACCGCACCGGGCGCGATTTCGGAACGCACGATCAAGGATGTCACGCGCACGCTCTCCAGCGACGCTTTCGAAGGCCGCGCGCCGGGCACGGTGGGCGAGGAGAAGACCATCGCGCTGATGACCGAACGCTTCAAGGCGGCGGGCCTCAAGCCCGGCAATGGCAATTCGTGGGTGCAGGAAGTCCCGCTGGTCGAGATCACGGGCCGCGATTACGCCCCGCTGACCATTAGCGGCGCGACCGCGCCATTGAGCTTCGATTTCCGCAAGGACTGGGTCGGCGTCACCTACCGCGAGGATGCGGCGACCACGCTGGCGAACAGCGAACTGGTGTTCGTCGGCTACGGCATCAATGCGCCCGAAAAGGGCTGGAACGACTACGCCGGGCTCGATGTGAAGGGCAAGACGGTGGTGATCCTCGTCAACGACCCCGATTGGCAATCGGCAGGGCTCGAAGGGCCGTTCAACGGCAAGGCGATGACCTATTACGGGCGCTGGACGTATAAGTATGAAGAGGCCGCGCGGCAGGGGGCGGCGGGGGCGCTGATCGTCCACCAGACCGCGCCGGCGGCCTATGGCTGGAACGTGGTCGAAAGCTCGTGGACCGGGGCGCAGGCCTATGCCCGCCGCGGTGCGGGCGCACCGCCGCTGACGCAGATGAACGGCTGGCTGACCGAGGATGCCTCGCGCCGGTTGCTGGCCGCTGCCGGACAGGATCTCGACGCGCTGACCCGCGCCGCGCGGACCAAGGGTTTCAAGCCCGTGCCGCTCGGTCTCAAGCTGTCGACCAGGTTCGCGAGCGATGTGCGCAGCTTCACCTCGCACAACATCATCGGCATCCTGCCGGGCAGCGAGAAGCCCGATGAGTACGTGCTGCATACCGCGCACTGGGATCACCTCGGGCGCTGCACGCCCGCGGCAGACGGCGACGATATCTGCAACGGCGCGATCGACAATGCGACTGGCACCGCCGCGCTCGTCGCATTGGCCGAAGCCCACGCCAAGGCGGGCGCGCCGCGCCGCAGCCTCGTGTTCCTTGCAGTGACGGCGGAGGAATCGGGTCTGCTGGGTGCGACCTATTATGCGCAGAACCCGGTCTATCCGCTCGCGCAGACCGTGGGCGGGGTAAACATGGACGCGCTCTCGCTCGCCGGCCCCGCACGCGATGTGACCGTGATCGGCGGGGGCAAGTCGCAGCTCGACGCGTTCCTCGATTCGGCGCTGAAGGCGGCGGGGCGCACCGCGACCCCCGATGCCAAGCCCGAGGCAGGCTATTACTACCGTTCGGACCACTTCGCCTTTGCCAAGCTTGGCGTGCCGATGATCTATGTCGAAGGCGGCGAGGATCTGATCGCGGGCGGGCGCGCGGCGGGCGAAGCGGTGGCGGCCGATTATACCGAAAACCGCTATCACGGCCCCAAGGACGAGTTCAACGAGAGCTGGGACTGGTCGGGCGTGATGACCGATCTGCAGCTTTACTACCGGCTTGGCCGCACGCTGGCGATGAGCACGAGCTGGCCCAACTGGAACGATGGCGACGAATTCCGCGGCGTGCGCGATGCCTCGTGCAAGGCTGCGGCCAAGGGCTGCTGAGACGCGCGATGACGATGATGATGCCCCCCGAATGGGCGCCGCAGGACTGGATCTGGATCGGCTTTCCCCATCTGGCGGAAGAATGGCCCGGCTGGCTTGAGGCTGCGCAGGTGCAGATGGCGGCTTTCGCCAGCGCGGTTGCCGAAAGCGGGCAGGAAGTCCGCCTGCTGGTCCGCGACGAGGCCAACGAAGCCCGCGCCCGCGCGCTGGTCAGCGGCAAGGTCACGCTGGAACGGCGCGTCTATGGCGATGTTTGGCTGCGCGATACCGGCCCGCTGGTGGTGCATGACGGGGCCGAGCGGATCGCGCGGCGCTTTGCCTTCAACGGCTGGGGCGAGAAATACCTGATGCCAGGCGATCAGGAGATCGGTGCCGAAATCGCGCGCGATGCGGGGCTTGCGGTCACGCATACGCCGATGATCCTCGAAGGCGGGGCGGTGGATGGCGACGGCACGGGGCTGGTCGCGACGACCGAGCAATGCCTTTTGAACCCCAATCGCAACCCCGCGATGTCGCGCGAAGAGATCGAAGCCGAACTCGCCGCGCAACTGGGCTTTACCCGCGTGCTGTGGCTGGGCGATGGGCTGATCAACGATCACACCGATGGCCATGTCGACAATCTTGCGCGCTTCGTCGGCCCTAACCGGCTGGTGGTGCCCGAGGCGACCGGCGCGGACGATCCCAATGCCGCGATTTATGCCGATGCCGCGGCGCGCGCGGTGGCCGCGGGTGTCGAGGTGGTGCGGATCCCTTCACCGGGCCTCATGACCCGCGACGGGGTGGTGGAACCGGCCAGCTACGTCAACTTCGCGATCACCAGCCATCTGGTGGTGGTGCCGACCTTCGGCAGCCCGCACGATGCCGATGGCATCGCCGCGATTGCTGCGCTGTTCCCCGACCGTGATTGCGTCGGCCTGCCGGGCGAAGCGGTGCTGGCGGGCGGCGGGGGCTTCCACTGTGCCAGCCAGCAGATGCCCTCGGCGCTTTAACGCTTCGTTAGGGAATTGGGAGGACAAGCATCGCCATGACCCGCGCCCTTGCTCTTGCCCTGCCGCTAGCCGATCTGGCCCGCATCGATTCGCTCGATCTGGCGCGCCGTGCGATCGTGCTCGGCTGCGGAGCGGCGCTGATCTTTGCAGGACAAGCCCTGCCCTTCTGATCGCGCCCGTCTAGACCAGCCGCGCGAGCGCCGCGGCCGCCGCGCCGCCCAGCACCAGCGCAACGAACACGCGCCACACCGGATCGCTCACCCGGCCCGATACGCGCGCGCCCAGCCGGTTGCCCGCGATGATCATCGGCAGCATCGCCAGTGCAAACAGCAGCAGTTCCCAGCGCAGGATGCCCAGCCACAACGCGCTCGCTAGCCCGGCGCTGGCAGCAATCGTGAAGATCAGCTGCATCGATGCCTTGATCGTGGCTCGCGGCAGGTCGCGTCCCGCATAATAGGGCACCACCGGGGGCCCGGGCATTCCGGCGTAACCGGTCAGCAGTCCGCTTACCACGCCCACCGCGCCCGTCGTCAGCCGGCCCGGCATTCCTGCGCCGCGCTTGGGCAACAAAATCGCGGCAAAGGCGGACAATGCGATCAGCGCGATCACCGCCCGCGCGGTGTTCCTGTCGGTGATCGACAAGACATAGAGCCCGAGAGGCGTCGCCAGCACCACCAGCGCGCCGATCACCCACGCGCTCCTTTCGGCATCGCGCACAAGGCTGCGGATCTCGGTCGCGCCCAGCATGAGCGCAAGCGCATTGGTCAAAAGCACCGCCTCGACCGGGGGCAACGCCAGCGCGAGCACGGGGACCATCAGGATCGCCATCCCGAACCCGGTCAGCCCGCGCACAAAGGCCGAGCCGAGCGCCGCCGCCAGCGCAAAGGCGATCTGCGCCAGCGTGAAGCCTGCGATCAGCACGGGCGGGTTACTGTGCGCCGCGTGCCTTCAGCCAGGTTTCCATCTCTTCGATTTCGGCCTTCTGCGCCGCGATCACCCGCGTTGCGAGATCGCGCGCCTGCGCGTCCTTGGCGTATTTCAGCGCGACTTCGGACATTGCGACCGCGCCTTTGTGGTGCGCGAGCATGCCTTGCATGAAGGCCAGATCGGCATCGGCGGGAATGTCCATCATGTCGGCGTGCATTTTGTCGTTCACTGCCTTGTAGGCTGCCTGCGCTTCGGTGAGGTCGCCCGCCGGCGAGGCCATTGCGCCCATGTCGTGGCCCATCGCGGCGTGATCGACCGCAGCGGTTTCATCCTTGGCGGGTTCGGCGTTGCAGGCGGCCAGCAGCGCAGTCGTGGCCAGCAATATGAGAGCGTTCTTCACTGGGCATTCTCCGTGATCAGGTCGGGCGGGGTGCCTTCGCGCTTGAGCAACGCGATCGCTTCATCAAGCGACATCACCTTCTGATGTTCCGCGCCCAAGGTGCGGACCGCGACGGTGCCTTCCTCGGCCTCGCGCTTGCCCACCACCAAGAGGTGCGGAACCTTGGCAAGGCTGTGCTCGCGCACCTTGTAGTTGATCTTCTCGTTGCGGGTGTCGGTCTCGACGCGGATGCCCGCCGCCTTCAGTTGGGCTTCGACGTCGTGGGCATAGCCGTCGGCATCCGAAACGATGGTGGCGACCACAGCCTGCACCGGGGCGAGCCACGTCGGCAGCTTGCCGGCGAAGTGTTCGATCAGGATGCCGATGAAGCGTTCGTAGGAACCGAAGATTGCGCGGTGGAGCATCACCGGGCGGTGCTTTTCGCCGTCCTCGCCGATGTAATTGGCATCGAGCCGCTCGGGCAACACGCGGTCGGACTGGATCGTGCCGACCTGCCACGTCCGCCCGATCGCGTCGGTGAGGTGCCATTCGAGCTTGGGGGCGTAGAAGGCGCCCTCGCCGGGGAGTTCCTCCCATTCGAGGCCGTTGGCGGTGAGCGCATCGCGCAATTCCTGCTCGGCCTTGTCCCAATCCGCCTCGCTGCCGAAGCGCTTTTCGGGGCGCAGCGCGAGCTTGATGTCATAGGTAAAGCCGAAGTCGCGATAGACGCTGTCCGCGAGCGCGATGAACGCCTGCACTTCGGCGACGACCTGGCTTTCGGTGCAGAAGATATGCGCATCGTCCTGCGTGAACTGGCGCACGCGCATCAGTCCGTGGAGCGCGCCGTGGGGTTCGTTGCGGTGGCAGCAGCCCATTTCGCCGAGGCGAATGGGGAGGTCGCGGTAGGAGGTGATCCCCTGCTTGAAGACCATCACGTGCGCGGGGCAGTTCATCGGCTTGATCGCCATCCACGCGGCATCGTCAGCCACCTTGGGGGAGGCGACGCCTGATTCTTCATCGACGTCCGGCACGATGTCGGGGACGGCGAACATGTTCTGCGCATACTTCCCCCAGTGGCCGGATTGCGTCCACTGGCGCACGTCCATCAGCTGCGGGGTCTTGATCTCGCGGTAGCCGCCGCCGTCCATCTTGCGGCGCATGTAGCTTTCAAGCTCGCGCCAGATGCGATAGCCCTTGGGGTGCCAGAAGACGCTGCCGTGCGCCTCTTCCTGCAGGTGGAACAGGTCCATTTCGCGCCCCAGCTTGCGGTGGTCGCGCTTGGCCGCTTCCTCCAGCCGCGTAAGGTGCGCGTTGAGCTGCTTCTTGTTGAGCCAGCCAGTGCCGTAGATGCGGGTGAGCTGCGCATTGTTCTGGTCGCCGCGCCAATAGGCCCCGGCGACGCGCATCAGCTTGAAGGCATCGGGATCGAGCTTGCCGGTCGAGGGCAGGTGCGGCCCGCGGCACATGTCGAGCCAGTCGTTGCCCGACCAGTAGACCGTCAGTTCCTCGCCCTCGGGCAGTTCTTTCGCCCACTCGGCCTTGAAGGTTTCGCCCTCACCCGCCCATTTGGCGATCAGGTCTTCGCGGCTCCACACCTCGCGGCGCAGCGGCTTGTCCGCGCGGATCAGACGGCGCATTTCCTCCTCGATCGCGGGAAGATCGTCCATCGAGAACGGCTCGCGATTCTCGGGGGCTTTCACGTCGTAATAGAAGCCGTCGTCGGTCGCCGGGCCGAAGGTGATCTGGGTCCCGGGGAACAGCGATTGTACCGCTTCGGCCAGGATGTGCGCGTAGTCGTGGCGGGCGAGTTCGAGCGCATCGGCTTCGTCGCGGCTGGTGACCAGCGCGAGGCTCGCATCGCCATCGAAGGGGCGGGTGAGGTCGCGCAGCTCCCCGTCGACGCGCGCGGCGATCGCGGCTTTCGCAAGGCCGGGGCCGATCGCGGCGGCGATATCGGCGGGGGTGCTGCCGCGAGGCACTTCGCGCACCGAGCCATCGGGCAGGCTGATCTTGAGCAATTCGGTCATGATAATCGCAGGTCCGTCTGGTTTGCGGCCCGCCCTGCCACAAAGGGCAAGGCACCGGAAGAGCGGTGTTGTGCGAAAGCCGAACCGGGAAGGACACCGCGCCGCCCCGATCCGGGGGGCGGGGCGCTGGCCTCAGCCCGAACGCCGCCGCCCCCGGATGGTAGTCCGGGTGGTGGTGGTTGTCGTGAGGGTGGCAAGCAGCATGGCCATGGCGCAAGCCATAGGCGGCGTATGGCTGCGAGTCACGCGAAAGTGAAGACAGTGATGGAAAGCCTGCTTGACACGGTGATCGGCAGGTGTGTAAAGGGTCCTTGCCAATAAGCAAAAGGAGCTTTCCATGACCGCCATTCAACAGGCACTCTGCCTTTCCGCCGTGATTTTCGCCGTTGCGCTGCTTGCGGTGTTCGACGTGGTGCCCGCGCAGGTTGCGCAGTTCGCCCCGCTCGCGGTTGTGCCGTTCGTCGCCGGTCGCCGCGCAGCCTGCACTCTACGCCGGGCCTGAAGCCGATGCGCAATGTTGCTGCCGCGCGCTATACCCGGCGCATGCTGCTGATCGCCGCGGTCTATGTCGCAGGGATCGTGCTGGCGAGCATGGTGATCGACCCCGGCGCCCCGCTTGGCCTGCTGGGAATCGGTCTGGCACTGATCCCCGGTGCGGCGATGCTCGCGGCGATCGGCGCGATCGGGCGCTTCGTCGCCGAGCTTCCGGACGAATATCTGCGGATGCTCGAAGTGCGCAAGATCATCGTCGCGACCGGGGTGACGCTGGCAATCACCAGCGTCTGGGGGCTGCTCGAGCTTTATTCGGACAGCCTGCCGCGCCTGCCGGTGTTCTATGTCTTCCCGATCTGGTGCGCCGGGCTGTTCGTCGGCCAGTTGGTCAACCGCTTTGCCTTCGGCGGCGATGATACCGGAGGCTGTCCGTGAACAACCGCCTGAAGGTGCTGCGCGCCGAGCGGGGCTGGAGCCAGCAGGATCTGGCCGACCGGCTCGGCGTGTCGCGGCAAAGCGTCAACGCGATCGAGACCGGGCGGTATGACCCCTCGCTCCCGCTCGCCTTCACCATCGCCGATCTGTTCGCGCTGCCGATCGAAGCGATCTTCAGCCGCGATCAGACGACCAGCTGACGCGATCCTTTCGCGGTCGTGATCCGCTTGCTTCCGGCAAGCTGCGCCGAACGCTGCCGCATCCCCCCGGTGAAGCGGTATTCGGTCACCGTGCTTGCCGGGGTCAGCGCGACCATCATGTAACCGCGCTGCGAGGTTTCGGCCCATTTGAGCTGCGGGTTTTCGGCCACCAGCGAGGATGCCAGCGTGTCGGGCTTGATGAAGGTCAGATAGCTTTCATAGCCCGGCGAGCTCACTGAATTGCCGCCGAATTCGACGCCCACCGGCGTGCCGTCATGCGCCAGATCGAAGGCCCAGGCATTGTGCGTGTCGCCCGCCAGCACGACGAGGTTGGCATCGGCGTTCAGCGCGGCCTTGAACAACCGGGTGCGCGCGGCGGGGTAGCCGTCCCATGCGTCCATGTTCGACGGCAACCCCGCTTCGCTTGCGGCGGCGGCGGCTTCAAGCCGGGTGCGGATGAATTCGGGCAATCCGCTGCCCGCCTGCCGCATCAGGTCCTTGGGTGTCTTGAGATTGCCCATCAGCACGCCTTGCAGCAGCACCTGCCAATGCGTGCCCGCGCGCGTCGATGCGGCCAGCGCCTCGCTCAACCAGGCTTCCTGCGTCGCGCCCAGCATCTGCCGGTCCGCACCGGCCCAGTCCCCGTCACGGAAGGCCGAAAGCGTCGCCGTCAGCGCTTCGGGATCGGTCTTGCCGGCCATCATCTTTTCGAGACTGAATTGCTCCTCGCGCCCTTCGAGCCGGGTGTCGAGCCGGAACAGGGTCGCCAGATCGCCGACCTGATAGGCCGAATAGGGCGTGTCGGCGACCGGTAGCCATTCGCGGTAAGCCTGTGTCGCGGCCGCCTTGCGCGCATCCCAGCTGCCTTCGGTGGCGGGCTGGTGGTTCTGCGCGCCGCCCTTCCACGAATCGTTCGCGGTTTCGTGATCGTCCCACACGGTGATCATCGGAAGCACCTGATGCAGCCGCTGCAGATCGGGATCGGCGCGGTAGGTGGCATAGCGCAGCCGGTAATCGGCGAGCGCGACGATCTCGCTTGCCGGCGCGACCGGGCGGTCGGGATGCGCCTGTCCGCCGCTGGGATAGGTGCCAGCGCCATATTCGTAGATGTAATCGCCCAGATGCACCGCCAGATCGCAGTCGTTCGCCGCTGCCGCGTGGGCATAGGCGTTGAACCAGCCGAACCCGAGGTTCGCGCAGGAAAACACCGCCATCTTGAACCCAGCAGAGGGGCCCTGCGGCAGCGTGCGCGTGCGCCCCGTTGGCGAGGGCGTGCCATCAGGGGCAAGGAAGCGGTAGAAATACCAGCGGTCGGGCGACAATCCGGTCGCGATGCCCTTGGCGCACCAGTCGCGCGACGGGGCGGCGGTGACGCTGCCTTCGGCGACGGGGCGGGCGAAATCCTCGCTCTCGCTCACCTGCCAGGTCAGCACGGTTTCGGCAGTGCCGACATAGCGGGTCCACAGCAGCACCGAGGTCGCCGCAGGCTCGCCGCTGGCAACGCAATGCGTGAAGCCGTTGCCGAACCCGGTCGCCCGCGCCGGGACCGTCGCCAAGGCCGCGCCCGCACCTGCCAGCGTGAACAGCGAGCGCCGGGTGAGCGCGGTGGCGGCTGGCAGGCCCGCGGAGGCATTGGTGGTCATGGCGGCGTCCCTTGTCTCTCTCCGGTTGCGCTGCTGTGACAGTCGCGAAGGCCACGCACAATGCTTGCCCTTTCGCCCTTGCGCAAGGCATGGTCGGCGCATGACCACGATCATGCACCACACGCTCTACCAGGGGCCGCGCGTCGCCTTCCGTTACACCGACGGGACGGGGCCGTGCTTCGTCTTCCTGCCCGGTTACATGTCCGACATGAGCGGCAGCAAGGCGACCGCGCTGTTCGATGAGGCGAAAGCCAAGGGGCGCGCCTGCCTGCTCCTCGATTATTCGGGCTGCGGGCAGTCGGACGGCGATTTTGCCGACGGGATGCTGTCGGTCTGGCGCGACGAGGTGCTGGCGCTGGTCGACAGCTATGTCACCGGGCCGGTGCTGCTGGTCGGCTCGTCGATGGGCGGGTGGCTGATGCTGCTGGTGGCCGAACATCTCAAGCACCGCCTCGCAGGCATGATCGGGATCGCCGCCGCGCCCGATTTCACCCGCTGGGGCTACAGCGATGACCAGCGCGCGATGCTGGCTGCGGGCGAGACGGTGTTCGAAGCCAATCCCTATGGCCCCGAACCCACCCCTACTCATGCGAAGTTCTTTGCCGATGCCGAATGCCACGTGCGGCTGGAGGCCGCGATCGACCTGTCCTGCCCGGTGCGGCTGATCCACGGCAAACAGGATGCCGATGTGCCGTGGGAGATTTCCCAAAGGCTTGCCGCGATGCTGCGGTCGGACGATGTTCAGGTCACGCTGGTAGAAGACGGCGATCACCGCCTGTCGCGGGAAAGCGACATTGCCCTTCTCAAGGCCATCGTGGCCGAATTCTACGGATAGCGCCCTTGTCCCTTCTGCTTGCCCTTGCCCTTCAGGTCGGCCCCAATCCCTTGGGCGGCGCGATGCCCAACGACGATCTGGTGCGCGACCGCCCGCCGCGCGCCGATGCCGCAGCGCCGCCGCCGAGTGCCGCCGATGTTGCCGCCGAAGCCCCGCTCAATGCCACCAGCGCGTGGTTGCAGGGGTGCCTGTCGCAGCTGGAGGAAGACCCTGCGCGCGCCCACGCCATGGCGCAGATCCGCCGCGCCGAGAGCACCGGCACCGACCGCGTGCTCGCCAACCACTGCCTCGGCACGGCAGCCTCCGAACTGGGCCTGTGGGACGATGCGCGCACCGCCTTTGCCGCAGCGCGCGCCGAAACCCCGGCAGCCGAATCGCGCACTCGCGCGCGCTTTGGCGCACTGGCCGGCAATGCCGCGCTGGCGGGCGGCGATGCGGCGGGTGCCGAACGCCTGCTGATCGAAGCCGAGGCCGATGCCCGCGCCGCACGGGCTTCGCTGCTCGAAGCGATCGCCGCGACCGACCGCGCGCGCGCGCTGGTGACACTGGGCCGCACCGATCAGGCGCTCGCCGCGTTGGACAACGCCACCACGCTTGTTCCCGACCGCGCCGAAGGCTGGTTGCTGAAAGCCACGCTGCTGCGCCGGCTGGAGCGCCTGCCCGAAGCGCAGACCGCGATCGAGCGCGCGGCAACGCTGGCGCCGTCGAACCCCGCTGTCGGGCTTGAAGCGGGCGTGATCGCGGTGCTGACCGGGCGCGATGCGGCGGCGCGCGCAAGCTGGCAGTCGGTGA
The DNA here is from genome assembly GCF_001663175.1 of Erythrobacter neustonensis. Taxonomy (NCBI): domain Bacteria; kingdom Pseudomonadati; phylum Pseudomonadota; class Alphaproteobacteria; order Sphingomonadales; family Erythrobacteraceae; genus Erythrobacter; species Erythrobacter neustonensis. The sequence goes on from NZ_CP016033.1 coordinate 1,009,328, forward strand.
TCGACCTTGCGCCCGGCACGCCTGAGGCCGCGACCGCCACCGGATACCTTGCGCAGCTCGCCCCGGCTCCCGACATTGCGGTGCCGACGCCCGAGGAGACACCGCCGCCATGACCCGTTTTTCCGTTCTCGATCTGGTGCCCGTGCGCGAAGGCGGCACGCTGGCCGAAGCCTTTGCCGCCACCACCGCGCTTGCCCGCGCGGCGGAAGACCTGGGCTGCGACCGCTTCTGGGTGGCCGAACACCACGCGATGGACGGAATTGCCGGCGGCGCGACCTCGGTGGTGCTAGCGCATATCGGAATGCGACCAGCCGGATCCGGATCGGATCGGGCGGGATCATGCTGCCCAACCACACCCCGTTCCAGATCGCCGAACAGTTCGGCACGCTGGACGCATTGTTCCCCGGCCGGATCGATCTCGGGCTCGGCCGCGCGCCGGGGGCGGGGCCCGAGTTGCAGCGGGCCTTGCGCAAGAATCTCAACCAGGCGGCCGAATATTTCCCGCAGGACGTGATCGAACTGCGCGCGCTGCTGACGGGCGATCTCGATCTGCCGATCACCGCCACTCCGGGACGCGGTGCCAATGTCGAGATGTGGATGCTCGGGTCGAGCCTGTTCGGTGCGCAACTCGCAGCAAAGCTCGGCCTGCCCTATGCCTTTGCCGCGCATTTCGCGCCCGATCACCTCGACACCGCGCTGGCGGTCTATCGCCGCGATTTCCAGCCATCGGCCACGCTCGATCGCCCGCATGTAATGGTCGCGATGAACGTTTTTGCCGCCGACACCGAAGCCGAGGCGCGGCTGCTCGCCTCTTCGCAGCAGCAAAGCTTCGTGCGGCTGCGTACCGGGCAGCCGGGACGCATGCCCCCGCCGATCGCGAATTACACGGACACGCTGCCCGCGCCTGCGCAAGCGATGCTCGCGCATATCGGACAGGCCGCCGCGGTCGGCACGCCTGAACAGGTGCGCGAACAGATCAGCGCATTCGTGGCCCGAACCGGAGCGGACGAAATCCTGTTGTCGGGCGCGACCTACGATCCGCAAGCGCGCATTCGCAGTCTGGCGCTGACGATGGAGGCGATGGGTGCGGAGGCTGCGATGGTTGACGCCTAGTTCGGCAATCATCCCACTTGCACAAGGCGCACCGAAAGGCCTATCGCCATCCGACACGATAACAACAATCCGGCATAATATAATTACAGCCGCACGCCGGATCCGCAGGATGAGCAGGAGCCGAAAATGGGGTCTAAGACCGTCGCCGCCAAGGGCGTGCGCAGCAATGCGCAGGCGCTGACCAAGGCGCTTCGCAGCCAGCTTGAAGCGTCGCTGCTGCCGGGCGAGGCCCCGGCCGACAAGGCGGCGCTCGATGACGCTGCCGACTGGCTGATCGCGGCGGCTGCCACCCGCGCCCCGGGCGAGCCCATCGTCCTGATCGAATCCGCCGCGCGCGAAAAACGGCACTTGCGCATCGCCATCATCAACGACGATCAGCCGTTTCTGGTCGATTCGGTTGCGGCGGCGATCGCGGCGCAGGGGTTCGGCATCGACCGGATGCTGCATCCGGTGGTCGAGGTTGCCCGTGACGAATCGGGTGCAATCACCGCAATCGGCAAGGACGGCGCGGCGCAGCGCGAATCGATCATCTACATCGAAACCCCGCGCGGCGACGCCCGCCAGCGGCGCGAACTGCACGAGGCGATCGAGGCGGCGCTGGGCGATGTCCACGCTGCGGTCGCCGATTGGCCCGCGATGCAGACCGCGATCCGCGAGGATGCAGGGGCCGTCGCCGCGATCGACGCCGAAGCGGGCGCGCTGCTCGAATGGCTGGGCGACGGGATGCTGACCCAGCTTGGGCACATCACCCGCCGCCGCGACGGCACCAGCGAGGCGCGGCTGGGCATCTGCCGCGCTTCGGCGCAGGACCTGCTCGCCGAGATTTCCTACGAACGCGCCTTCGAATGGTTCGATGCCGCAGAAAAGGACGGCGCGCCCAAGGCGATGCTGGCGATCAAGTCGAACGTGCAGTCGCGCGTTCACCGCGCCAGCCCGCTCGACCTGTTCATCGTCCCGGTGCGCGAGGGCGGCACGATTGCTGCGTTGTCGATCCATGCCGGGCTGTGGACCAGCGCAGCCATGAATGCGCGCCCCGCCGAAGTGCCCGTGCTGCGCGCGATGGTGGCCGATCTGACGCACAAGCTGGGCTTCGATCCGAACGGCCACAACGGCAAGGCGCTGGTCCATGCCTTCGCCTCGCTCCCCAACGATCTGCTGACCGCCTTTGCGCCCGACCGTGCAGCGCATCTGGTGACCGCGAAGATGGCGCTGATCGACCGTCCGCGCACCCGTGTCATCACCGTGCCCTCGCTGCTTGAACGCCATGTCTTTGCCTTCGTGTGGTTACCGCGCGACCAGTTGAGCACCGATGTCCGCTTGCAGATCCAGGCGATGCTGCTGCAATCGCCCGGCGCCGCGCTGCTCGACTGGAGCCTCGAGGTCGAAGGGTCGAACCTGGCGCTGCTGCGCTTCCTGATCGACGTGCGCGCCTGCGCAGCCCTGCCCGATGATGCCGCGATCGAAGCGCAACTGGCCGATCTCCTGCGCGGCTGGAACGAGGCGGTCGCGACCCATCTCGCCACCAGCGAGGAAGAGGGCCGGGCGGCAACGCTCGCCAGCCGCTATGCCGCCGCCTTCCCGACCGGATACCGGCTTGCCTATGGCCCCGAGGAGGCCGCGCGCGACATCGCCAAGCTGCGCGCGCTGGCGCTGACCGAGGGCGAAAGCCAGATTGCCAAGGCCCCGGAGCGCGCGGTGCGCCTGTTCCGGCTTGCCGGGGACGGGCGCGAAACGCTGCGGCTCAAGGTCTATCTGCATCGCGGCGCACTGGCACTGTCCGATGCGGTGCCTGCGCTCGAGAATTTCGGCTTCCGTGTGATTGCCGAGGTGCCGACCTATCTGACCGATGCCACTCTCGGCTCGATCCACGATTTCATCCTGACGCTGCCCGCGGGCCACGATGCCGACACGCTGCTCGACCGTGCCGCGCTGATCGAAGGCGCGCTCGCTGATGTGTTGAATGGCGCGGCGGAGGATGATCCCTTCAACCGCCTGATCCCCGCCGCCGGCCTCGCCCTGCGCGAAGCGAACTGGCTGCGCGCAGTCTATCGCTACCTGCGCCAGACCGGGGTCAGCTACACGATCTACACCGTGGTCGATGCGCTGGCCGCCGCGCCGCAGGTGACGCTGGCGATGATCGCGCTGTTCGAGGCGACCCACGATCCCGATTTTGCCGGTGAGCGCGATGAGGCGGTCGCCGCCGCGCAATCCGCCTTCACCCGCGGGTTGGCGAAAGTCACCGCGATCAACGACGACCGCCTGCTTCGGCTTTACCGCGCGGTGCTGGGCGCGGTGCTGCGCACCAACGCCTTTGCGCCGGCCGCGGCCGAGGCGCTCGCCTTCAAGCTCGATTCGCATCAGGTGCCGGGGCTTCCCAAGCCGCTGCCGTGGCGCGAGATCTTCGTCTATTCGCGCCGGGTCGAAGGCATCCACCTGCGCTCCGGCCCGGTCGCGCGCGGGGGCCTGCGCTGGTCCGACCGGCGCGACGACTTCCGCACCGAAGTGCTCGGCCTGATGAAGGCGCAGCGGGTCAAGAATGCGGTGATCGTGCCGACGGGGGCCAAGGGCGGGTTCTATCCCAAGCAATTGCCCAACCCCGCGCTCGACCGCGAAGGCTGGGCCGCCGAAGGGCGCGCGGCCTACGAAATCTTCATCCGCACGCTGCTGTCGGTCACCGACAACATCGTCGATGGCCGCGTGGTGCATCCCGATGCCGTTGTCGTGCGCGACGGCGAGGACCCCTATTTCGTGGTCGCCGCGGACAAAGGCACCGCGACCTTCTCCGACATTGCCAACGGGATCGCGCAGGGGCGCAACTTCTGGCTCGACGATGCCTTCGCCAGCGGCGGGTCGAACGGGTATGACCACAAGGCGATGGGGATCACCGCGCGCGGCGCCTGGGTTTCGGTCCAGCGCCATTTCCGCGAAATGGGGATCGACGTGCAGACCGATCCGGTCCGCGTGGCAGGTTGCGGCGACATGTCGGGCGACGTGTTCGGCAACGGGATGCTGCTGTCAAAAAGCATCCAGCTGGTCGCCGCCTTCGATCACCGCCACATCTTCATCGATCCGTCCCCCGATGCGGCGGCCAGCTGGAAGGAACGCGCGCGGATGTTCGCGCTCCCCCGGTCGAGCTGGGACGATTACGACAAGGCGCTGATTTCCAAGGGCGGCGGGGTGTTCCCGCGCAGCGCCAAGCTCATCAAGCTGCCCAAGCAGGCGCGCGAGGCCTTGGGCATCGAGGCCAAGGAAATCGAGCCCGAGGCGCTGATCACCGCGATCCTCAAGGCGCCGGTCGATCTGCTCTGGTTCGGCGGGATCGGCACCTATGTAAAGGCGCCGCAGGAAAGCCACAGCCAGGTCGGCGATCCGGCCAATGACGGCTTGCGCGTCGACGCGACCGAAATCCGCGCACGCGTGATCGGCGAAGGCGCGAACCTTGGCGTTACGCAGGCGGGGCGCATCGCGTTCTCGATGAACGGCGGGCGGATCAACACCGATTTCATCGACAATTCGGCCGGCGTCGATTGTTCGGACAACGAGGTCAACATCAAGATCGCGCTGGCCGCTGCCACCGCCAGCGGCAAGCTGTCCGAAAAGAAGCGCAACACGCTGCTCGCCAGCATGACCGACGACGTCGCCGAACTGGTGCTGGAGGACAACCGCCTGCAGGCGCTGGCGCTGTCGATCGCCGAAAGCGGCGGCGCGGCGGCGACACCCGCCTATGTCCGGCTGATCGAACGGCTCGAGGAAGTCGGCGATTTCGACCGCCGCACCGAAGGCGTCGCCGATGGCGAGACGCTGACCCGGCGCGCGGCGGACGGTCAGGGCATGACCCGGCCCGAACTGGCGGTGCTCTTGTCTTCGGCCAAGCTGGCCTTGCAGGCCGCGCTGGAGGCGAGCGATCTGCCCGATGATCCGGTGCTCGAGCCCTTGCTGATGGCGCGTTTCCCGGCGGCGATGCGCAAGACCTATGCCGAGGAAATCCGCCATCACCGGCTGCGGCGCGAGATGATCGCGACCAGCCTGTCGAACCGGATCGTCAACCGGCTGGGCATGGTCCATCCCTTCGAGCTTGCCGAAGAGGAAGGCGTGGGCCTTGCCGAAGTTGCCGCGGCCTTCGTGGTGGCCGAAAGGCTGTTCGGGCTCGAACCGCTGTGGCGCGAGCTTGAAAACGCCGACATTCCCGAGCCTGCACGCCTTGCGCTGTTCGACCGGCTGGCAGCGGCCATCGGCAACCTCATGAGCGACGTGCTGCGCACCGCGGCGGGCAAGGTAACCGCCGGTGCGATGATCGGCGAGCTGGCCGAAGGCGTCACCGCGCTGGTCGCAGCGCGCGAGGATCTGCTCACCGCCGAACCGCGCGCCCGCTCGAAAGCCTTGCGCGATGGCTTCGTCGCGCTGGGTGCGCCCGAGGCGCTGGCCGCCAAGGTCGCCAACCTGTTCGATTTCGACGGGGCGGTGGGGCTGGCGCAGGCCGCGCTGGCCGGCGGAATCGCGCCGCAAGTGTTGACCCACGCCTTTACCGATATCGGCACCGCATTGGGTCTCGACTGGGCGCAGGGGACCGCGGCGCACATGAGCCCGTCGGACGTGTGGGAACGCCTGCTCGTTTCGGGGCTGGCGCGCGATTTCCAGCAGATGCGGATCGAATTCCTGCGCCGGCTCACCCGGACCAAGGCAGGCAAGGACGATCCGCGCGGCGCGGTGGCCGACTGGGCGGCGCGCAACGCCGCCGGGGTGGCGCAGTTCCGCAGCATGATCACCCGCGCACAATCGCGTCCCCCCGTGGGCGCGGCGATGCTTGCCCAGATCGCCAGCCAGGCGCGCAATCTGCTCGAACGGTAGGCAAAGGTTGAAACCATCAGGTTGACCCTTGGCCGATTTGCGGCACATCAAGGGCCAAGGGTCACCTGAAGGGCATAGCGACGCAATGGCAGCAATGAACCAACACGCCGATGTCGTGATCGTCGGCACCGGCCACGGCGGCGCGCAGGCCGCGATCGCGCTGCGCCAGCACGGGTTCGAAGGTTCGATCCTGATGATCGGGCGCGACACTGCGCCGCCTTACGAACGCCCGCCCCTGTCAAAGGAATATCTCGCGGGCGACAAGGGGTTCGAGCGGATCATGATCCGGCCCGAGAAATTCTGGGCCGAGAAGGATATCGCCCTGCGTCTCGGTGCAGCGGTGACCGCGATCGATCCGGTGCGCCATGCGCTGACGCTGTCCGATGGCGGGCAAGTGACCTATGGCAAGCTGATCTGGTCGGGCGGGGGCGATCCGCGCCGCCTGCCCGTGCCGGGTGCGGTGCTGCCCGGGGTGTTCTATGTCCGCGACAAGGGTGATGCCGATGCTATGATGCGCGCGCTCGACGCGGGCGCGCGGCGCGCGGTGGTGATCGGCGGCGGCTATATCGGGCTGGAGGCCGCCGCGGTGCTGCGCAAGCTCGGCTGCGAGGTCGTGCTGGTCGAAATGTTGCCGCGTCTGCTGGCGCGCGTGGCCGGCGAGGAATTGTCCGACTTCTATGCCGAGGAACACCGCCGGCAGGGGGTGGATGTGCGGCTCGAAACCGGGGTCAGTGCAGTGCTCGGCGAAAGCGAGGGGCGGGTCACCGGCGTCCGGCTCGACAATGGCGAGGAAATCGCCTGCGACATGGTCGTCGTCGGGATCGGGGTGGTGCCCGCGGTCGCGCCGCTGATCGCTGCGGGCGCGGCGGGCAGCAACGGGGTCGATGTCGATTTCTGCTGCCGCACGACGCTCGACGATGTCTATGCGATCGGCGACTGCGCCGCGCACGCCAACGCCTTTGCCGACAATGCGGTGATCCGGCTGGAATCGGTCCAGAACGCGCACGACATGGCCGCCACCACCGCACGCGCGATCATGGGCGACAAGACGCCCTATCACGCGCTGCCGTGGTTCTGGTCGAACCAGTATGATCTGAAATTGCAGACCGCCGGGCTCAGCCTCGGTTTCGACCAGACCGTGCTGCGCGGCGATCCGGCGACGCGCAAGTTCACCGTGGTCTATCTGAAGGGCGGCAAGCCGATTGCCTTCGATTGCGTGGGCACGATGAAGGATTACGTGCAGGCGCGAAAGCTGCTCGAAAGCGGGGTAGGCAAGGTCGATCCGGCGCTGCTGGCAGATCCCGAGGTGGCGCTCAAAGACCTGATGTAAGCCGCGCCAGCGCCCATCGGGCGGCATCGGCAACCACCGGGTCAGGGTCGGCGGTCAAGGCTTGCACCTGCACCGCAAGCCCGGCGTTGCCGCTGTTGCCCGCGGCATACAGGCAGTTGCGCACGAAGCGGTCACGCCCGATCCGCTTGATCGGAGAGCCCGAGAACAGCGCCCGAAACCCCGCATCGTCGAGCGCCAGCAACTCGCCCAGCCGCGGCGCGACCAGTTCGGCGCGCGGCAGGAATTCGCGCATCGCCTGCGCCTGGCTGGCAAACTTGTTCCACGGGCACACCGCAAGGCAATCGTCGCAGCCATAGATGCGGTTGCCGAGGCCCGCGCGCAGATCCTCGTCGACCGGCCCCTTGTGCTCGATCGTGAGGTAGGAAATGCAGCGCCGCGCATCCAATCGGTAAGGCGCGGGGAAGGCATTGGTGGGGCAGGCATCGAGACACGCGCGGCAGCTTCCGCACTGGTCGCGGTGCGGCGTCGCCGGAGCAAGATCGAGCGTGGTGTAGATCGCCCCCAGAAACAGCCAGCTGCCATGCGTCGGGCTGACCATGTTGGTATGCTTGCCCTGCCACCCGATCCCGGCGGCCTCGCCCAGCGGTTTTTCCATCACCGGGGCGGTGTCGACGAACACCTTGACCCCTGCGCCGGGCACCTCGGCCACCAGCCAGCGGGCCAGCGCCTTCAGCCGTTTCTTGACGACATCGTGATAGTCCTTGCCTTGCGCATAGACCGAGATCCGCGCGTGGCTGTCCGATCCTTCGAGCGCGAGCGGATCATGCGCGGGCGCGTAGCTCATCCCCAGCGCGATCACGCTGCGCGCCTCGTCCCACAGACCTTGCGGCGAGCGCCGGTGTTCCAGCCGCGTCGCCATCCATTCCATGCTGCCGTGGTGGCCTTCGCCCAGCCACTGTTCGAGCCGCGCGGCGCGCAGCGGATTTTCGCGCGCGCCGGTAAAGCCGCACACGGCAAAGCCTTCGGCCAGCGCCTGCGCACCGATCCGGTCGGCAAGGCTTGCGGCCGTGTTAACCATGTCTGGAGAGGCTCCCGTTCAATCCTGCGCGCTAATCGCGTAAGCCCTATGGACATGGCGGTAAGCGATCACATCACGGCGGGCAATGCGGCACAGCGTTTCGGCGCGATCCCGGTCGACGCACGCCCCCTCGCCATCGAAGCGCGCGGGCTGGTCAAGAGCTTCGACGGCACGCGCGCGGTCGACGGGGTGGACATTTCGGTGCCCGAAGGCGCGATCTACGGCATCCTCGGCCCCAATGGTGCGGGCAAGACCACGACGCTGCGGATGCTGCTCGGCATCATCGATCCCGATGCGGGCGTGCGCCGCGTGTTCGGGCATGACCGCCCGCATGATATCGGCCGGCTGATCGGCTATCTCCCCGAAGAACGCGGCCTTTACCCCTCGATGAAATGCATCGAGGCGATCGCCTTCATGGGTGCGCTGCGCGGCCTGCCGCTCGCCGAAGGGCGCCGCCGCGCGGCCGATCTGCTCGACCGCCACGGGCTCGGCCATGCCGCGGGACGGCAGATCCGCCAGCTCTCCAAGGGCATGGCACAGACCGTGCAATTGCTCGGCACGCTGGTGCATCAGCCGCGGCTGGTGGTGCTCGACGAGCCGTTTTCGGGGCTGGACGCGATCAACCAGGGAAAGCTGGAACTGATGATCCGCGCGCTGGCGGATGACGGGGTGACCGTGATCTTCTCGACCCACGTCATTCACCATGCCGAACGCCTGTGCGAAGGCGTGGCGATCATCGCTGGGGGCAAGGTGCCCTATGCCGGCAGCGTCGAGGCGGCGCGCGACCGGATCCCGGCGCAGGTGCGGCTCGAAACCCGTGCGCGCGAAGGCGCATGGATGGCCGCGCTCCCGCCCGAAACCCGCCGCAATGGCGATTTCTTCCAGTTCCCGCTCCCCGAAACCGGGATCGAGCCGCTGCTCAAAAGCCTGATCGAAGGCGAGGCGGGCATCCTCTCGCTTTCGATCGAACGCGCGGGTCTGCACGATGCCTTTGTCGCGATCGCGGGCGAGGCCGCCGCTGCCGCGCTTGCCGCAGATGCCGAAGGAGCGCGGGCATGACCGCTCACACCCCCTCGCGGCTCTCCGCGATCGAAGCGGCCTGGGTGATAGCGCGGCGCGATTTTGTTGCCGTGTTGTTCAGCCGCGCCTTCCTGTTCTTCCTTCTGGGACCGCTGTTTCCGGTGATCGTCGGCGGGCTTGCGGGCAGCATCGGCGGCGAGGTGCAGCGCGATGCGGTGAGCGTCGAGGTCGGCCTGGCGATGACCCCGGAGGACAACGAAGCGATGATCGCGGCAGCGCAGACCCTTGCGCCGCAATTGCCCTACGCACTCCCCGATCTGCGCGCCGTGCCCGAAGCGGCCGATGATCCTGCCTTCGACGCGCGTGGCTTCATGGAAGGCCGCCGCGGCAACTATGCCGCGATCCTCACCGGAACGCTCAGCCAACCGCGTCTGGTCGGCACCGACGAACAGATCGCCCGCTGGCAAGGGCCGGTGGGGCTGATCGCGGGCCATGCGCGCGAAGCCCGGCCCGCGGCCTTCCCAGTGGTGAGCACCGAGGCGGTCGCGATCAGCGCCGCGTCCGAACGCTCGACCCGCGTCCAGACCGCGCAGATCGCGCAGATGCTCTTGTTCCTGCTGACGATGCTGCTCGCCGGCATGGTCCTGTCCAATCTGGTCGAGGAAAAGGCCAACAAGATCATCGAAATCCTTGCCGCAGCGATCCCGATGGACGCTGTCTTTATGGGCAAGCTGTTCGCGATGCTGGCGGTCTCCTTCGTCGGGATTGCGGTGTGGGGGCTGGCAGGCTTCGGCCTGTGGGCAGCAGGCGGCGGTGCGATCACGCAGGTGACCGGATTCGACCCTGCCAACCTGCCCGCACCTGCGGTCGGCTGGCCGCTGTTCGCGGTGCTGGGCGTGGTCTATTTCGCGATGGCTTATCTGTTGCTTGGCGCGCTGTTCCTGACGATCGGTTCGATGGCGAGTTCGGTGCGCGAGGTGCAGACCCTGTCGATGCCGGTGACGATGCTGCAACTGATGGTGTTCTTCCTCGCCGCCTACACGATCAAGCAGCCCGGCAGCGGGCTTGAACTGGCCGCGATCGCCTTCCCGCTGTCCTCGCCCTTCGCGATGCTGGCGCGCGCGGCGATGGAGCCTGAGCTGTGGACCCACGCGCTGGCGCTGGTGTGGCAGGGGATCGCGGTGCTGGCGCTGGTCAAGGGCGGGTCGCTGTTGTTCCGCAAGCGGGTGATGAAATCGGGCGGGGCGGGGCGCGACAGGGTAAAGCGGCGCCCTCGCGCGACTGCGTAAGGTCAGTCCCGAAACGCAACCCACTATTGACATGCCTGTCAGTTGAGGCAGACTGCGACTCGTTCAGGAGCGGCCCCATCAAGAGGCCGCCCGACGGGAGACAGTCATGGCCACCATCGCCCCCACCCCGCCCGCAATCCAGCGTCCGCAGGTGCGGCGCGAGCCGTCGGCCTACGACGCGCTCAAGGCCCATTTTGAAAGCCATCCCGAAGAACGCCTGCACCACCCGCATAAGTGGGATGTCAGCCGCTCGGACATCTATGCCGAGGATCGCTGGCAGCCGGTGTTTGCCGAAATGCGTGCCGCGGGCCCGCTGCACTGGATTCCCGAAAGTCCCTTCGGCCCCTATTGGGCGGTGGTCGGCCACAAGGCGATCCAGCATATCGAGGCGCTGCCCGAACTGTTCTCGTCAAGCTGGGAGCATGGCGGGATCACGATCCTCAACCGCTTGACCGAAGAAGAAGCCGCCGCTGCCGGGATTGATGCGCCGCGCGAATTGCCGATGTTCATCGCGATGGACCGCCCGCAGCACACCGGGCAGCGCCGCACCGTCGCGCCCAAGTTCACGCCCTCGGCGATGACCGACATGGAAGCCGAAATCCGCGCGCGCACCGGCGAAGTGCTCGACCGCCTGCCGCGCGGGGAAGTGTTCGACTGGGTCGATACGGTTTCGATCGAACTGACCACGGGCATGCTCGCGATCCTGTTCGGTTTCCCTTGGGAAGACCGCCGCCTGCTGACTTTCTGGTCGGACTGGTCGGGCGACACCGAACTGGCCACCGTGCGCGAACTCGACGAGATGCGCTGGGGCATCCTTCAGGAAATGGCGGCCTATTTCCAGTCGCTCTGGATCGAGCGGACGATGGACAGCGAGCCGGGCAATGACCTCATCTCGATGATGATCCATTCGCAGGCGATGAACCAGATGCGCCCGGAAGAATTCATGGGCAACCTGATCCTGCTGATCGTCGGCGGCAACGACACCACGCGCAACACCATGAGCGGGATCATCCACGCGCTCGACCGCTTCCCCGATCAGCGCAAGCTTTACGAGGAACGGCCCGACCTCATCCCCAACGCGGTGCAGGAAATCCTGCGGATGCAGGTGCCGCTGGCGCATATGCGGCGCACCTGCACGCAGGATACCGAGGTGTTCGGCCAGCAGATCAAGGCCGGCGACAAGGTGGTGCTGTGGTATATCAGCGCCAACCGCGACGAGGAGGTGTTCGAAAACGCCGATACGCTCGACATCACCCGCGAGAATGCGCGGCGGCATCTGGCTTTCGGTTACGGCATCCACCGCTGTGTCGGTGCGCGGCTGGCCGAACTGCAATTGCGGGTGCTGCTCGAAGAAATGCACAAGCGCCGGATGCGCGTGCATGTCGCGGGCGATGTCGAACGGGTACGCGCCAACTTCGTCCACGGCTTCCGCAAGCTCGAGGTCGAGATCACCACCTTCTGACGGGGTGAAACCGCAAGGGCGCGTGGAACGTAACTGGAAGGGCGCGGCTTCAACCGCTGCGCCTGAAGGAGAATGCCGCGATGCCCCTGCCCACGCTTGACCGCCGCCGCCTGCTTGCCGCGGCTGCCGCGCTGCCGTTCGTCGCGGCGTGCGGCGCCGACCCGGCCGAAGCGCGCAGTTATCCCAAGGGCAAGACCGATGCGCAATGGAAGAAGCTGCTGACGCGCGAGCAATATTACGTACTGCGCCAGTCAGGCACCGAACGCGCCTTTACCTCGCCGCTCGACAGGGAAAAGCGCAAGGGCACCTTTGTCTGCGCGGGCTGCGCCAACCCGCTCTATGCCTCGGCGCACAAGTTCGACAGCGGCACCGGCTGGCCCAGTTTCTGGCAGGCCATCGACCGGGGAGCAGTGGGAACCAGCACCGATTATCTGATCGGCTATCCGCGCACCGAAGTGCACTGCGCCGATTGCGGCGGGCATCTGGGACATATCTTCGGCGACGGGCCAAAGCCCACAGGCAAGCGCCATTGCATCAACGGCGCTGCGCTCAAGTTCGTGCCTGCCTAGCCGGCGGCGTCATCGTCCAGGAGCGCGGGTGCCTGCAGCAAGGCGGCCATCCGCGCAAAATCGCCCAGCGTGAAGGTGTCGTCGAACACCACGCCGTAATTGTTGTCGCGGCGCCAGCGTACCTTGGCGCGCACTTCGCGGATCTGGCCCCCGGGGCCGGGCATCTCGATCCGCAGCGACTGGTCGATTGCCAGCAGATGGTTGCAGGACAGCCGCGCGCCCTGCTGCGAAAAATTCTCGACCACTGCATCGAACCGGCCTGCAAGCATCGCGATCGTGACGGGAAAGCACAGCCCCAGCCTTAAACCGCGCTTGGGATATTCGCTCGCTTCGGTGACCAGCGTGGCCACTTCGACGCTGTGCGCAAAGGCAAAGCCCGCCTCGTTGCCGCGGTGCCAGACCTGCGCGACTTCGTAGATCGCTCCGGCGGGCATGTGCAGCGCAAACGCCTTGCAGCCCGGCAGATCGTGGAACAGCCGGACGCTCACCCCCGTTTCGGACACGTCGCGGATCACGCAGACGAATTCGCCCTGCGCTGAAACCAGTTTTGCCGCGCGAATCAACAAGGTGAAGCGCGGGGCGGCGCGCTGGTCCTCGCCGGAAGGCTCTGCGAGCGGCCCGCGGGGGGCCGGGAGAGGCGCTGCATCCATCGATCATGTCCCAAACCGACAGCCCCTGGTCCTGGCGCTGGCGAGACGTGTGCAAGGCCGAATCTGCCCCGCACTCCTGATCAAAAGGACTACGCAGCAAGCCCTTAAGGCAAAGCTAATGATGGCAGGGGAGATGCGCGGGGCGCGCTGCTTGGTGCGCGGGCAACGTACGGGCGGCGGGACTCGAACCCGCACGAGCAAAGCTCAGGGGATTTTAAGTCCCCGGCGTCTACCATTCCGCCACGCCCGCATGCGCGCCGCCTTGGCACAGAACACCACGCCATGACCAGAGCGCCCGTGATGCTTGCCAGACCTTGATCGAGGCTGCATCTGCCGCTCATGCAAACAGGAGCGACGGGCTGATGGCGGGCGAAGCGGCAGACGCACATTCGGTGGTGGCGACGATCCAGCCGGCGATCACGTTGCTTGGCCTCGGGATCGGCGCGGCGCTGGCCAGCCGCGCGCTGCGGCTGAACCCGATCGTCGGCTATCTCGGGCTGGGTCTGGCCCTCGCCAGCCTCGGGCTTGCACCGGACTTCAGCGGGCCGCTGGTCGCCGCGATTTCCGAGGCGGGGGTGATGTTCCTGCTGTTCAACCTCGGCCTGCACTTCTCGCTCGGGCGGATCCGGGCCGAAGCGGGCAATATCTTCGGCTTCGGCAGCCTGCAGATGCTGGTCGCGGGCGGGGGGTTTGCCGTATTGTTCTGGGCGCTGGGGTTGCCGGTGATGTTTGCGGTGATCGCGGGCTTCGGGATGGGCCTGTCGTCGACCGCGGTGGTGATCGGGCTGATCCGCGAGCGCGGGCAGGAGGATTGCCCGGTGGGCCGCGCGGCGCAATCGATCCTGATCTTTCAGGATATTGCCGCGATTCTGCTGCTGGTCACCGCCGGCGCCTTGGCGAGCGGCGGGGATCTGGCGCCGGCGCTGGGGATCGCAGGTGCCAAGGCGCTCGCCGCGTTCGGGATCGCGGTGCTGTTCGCACGCTTCCTGACAGAGCCCCTGTTCGGCCTGATCGCGCGCGCGGGCACCACCGAGGTCTATACCGCGACCGCGCTGTTCATCGCGCTGGCGGCCGGATGGGCGACCGGGATGGCCGGCTTGTCGCTGACGCTGGGGGCGTTTCTGGGCGGGATGGCTGTCGCCGATTCGCGCTATCGCATTCTGGTGCAGACCGAGATCGACGCGTTTCGCGGGCTGTTCATGAGCTTCTTTTTCATTTCGGTCGGGCTCGGAATCGACCCGGCGCTGCTGGTGGCCGATTGGCAGCTGGTCACGATAATGACGGCCGGCGTGATCGCGCTGAAATGCGCGTTCAACGTGATCGCGGGCGTGCTCAACCGCTGGTCGGTGCCGGGATCGATCCAGCTGGGGTTCCTGCTGGGGCAGGGGAGCGAGTTCACGCTGGTGCTGCTCGCGCTGCCCGCGGTCGCGGGGCTGGCCGAAGCGCGGCTGGTCTCCGCGATGGTCACCGCGATCGCGATCAGCCTTGCGGTGACGCCGTTCGTCTCGAACATGGGCCGCAAGCTGGCCGGACGGCTGCGGCAGGGCCCGCCCGACACCAAGCTGGCCGGTGATGATGCGCCCGTGCTGATCATCGGCCTGACGCCCGAAGGCCGTGCGCTCGCCGATGCGCTGGATTTCAACGATATCGGCTATCTCGCATTGGAGGCCGATCAGGACCGCTTCCAGACCGCGCTGGCGGATGGCTATCACGTGCACCGCGCCAACCCCGCCGATCCGCGCAGCTGGGACGCGATCGGGGTGGGCCGGCGCAAGGTGCTGGTGGTCGCGACCGGCGCTACCGATGTCTCGCGCGAGGTCACCCCGCTCGCACAGCAACGGATGCCCGATGTCGTGCGGATCATCGCCGTGCCGCAGGCCGGCGAACTTGCCGAGATGGCGGATCTGGGACTGGTGCCGGTCGACATGAGCCAATCGGGCGGGACCGCGCGGCTGATCGAACTGGTGTTCTCGGCGCTTGGAATGACGCGCGAAGTGCCCGTCCCCGGCCTCGCGCGCGACGACGCGATGCCGCGCGCGGCGTGACTTGTGGTCCGCATCGCCTCCGCGATGCGAAATCCTCGCTCACACGCCCTGCGGGCGCGTCGCTGCGGGCGGCCGTTCGGCCTTGCGGCCCGCCGGTAGGCGGGCCGGCGCTTTCGCCATCCCCGATTATCAGCGGTAATTCCGGTCGTGCACGCGACCGCGAGCGCACGCGCGCGAGCCGCAGGTGCCCAAGCCCGCCGGGCTTGGAACAGCACCGAGGACGTGCCCGCGGAGGCGGGCACGCAAACCTACTTGTTCAACCGCTCGCGGATTTCCTTGCCCGCCTTGAAATAGGGCACGCGCTTTTCGGGCACATCGACCGTTTCGCCGGTGCGCGGGTTGCGGCCGCTGCGCGCTTCGCGTTCGCGGGTCGAGAAGGCGCCAAAGCCACGCAATTCGACGCGCCCGCCTTCGGCCAGCCGCTGCGCGATTTCATCGAAGAAGATGTCGACCACCTGCTCGATCTCGTCGGCGCGCAGGTCTGGGTTGTCCTTGTGCAGTTCCTGCAGCAATTCGGATCTGATCATGCCGATCTCCCGGCGCACACGTAAGGCCAAGCCGCCGTGTCACACCGTTATGCGGGTTACCCCGTCGTTTCTATCATGCGCCCCCGACCCGTGAGGCAGCCCCTTTAATCGCAGCGCGGGTGCTTGTGCAATCCCGTCGCCGGCAATCGGTTGCAATCTGTCACAAAACGGGAAACGGCGCAACCTACAGCAATGTAAGTCGTATTCCGGTCAGGGGGTAACCGCGAGATCGGCAGGATCGAGCCCCAGCCGCGCCATCCGGCTGCGGATTTCGGGCCATTCGTCGCGCAGGAAAGCGGCGCGTTCGGCGCTGCGCAGCCGTTCCGCGGCACCGCGCACGACATACATCCCCACCCCGCGCTGGACTTCGACGAGGCCGTCGTTCTGGAACTGCTGATAGGCCTTGGCGACGGTGAGCGGGTTTGCGCCCTGTTCCGCTGCGAGCGCACGCACTGATGGCAGCATCGCACCCTCGGGGTAAATCCCATCGATTATCGCCGCTGCGATCTGGTCGCGCAGCTTGAGATAGACGGGACGGTTCGCGCTCATAGGTGCATCAGTGCCATAATACAGCCATGCGGTCAAGTTGGGCGGAATAAGGTTTCACACGCAACAAAAGCTTCACATGACCGAATGAGGCGTTAGGTTGCCGCGCCATGGGTCCGCGCCCCGCAAGAGAGGCGCGTTTTAGGGATAATGCTTTTCATGGCCACCGCCGATCTTCCGCACGGGGACAGCGCCGGGACTTTCCTCGGCCACCCCAAGGGTCTTTTCGTTCTGTTCTTTGCCGAAATGTGGGAGCGTTTCTCCTACTACGGCATGCGGGCGCTGCTGATCTTCTACCTCACCAAGCACTGGCTGTTCGACGATGCACAGGCCGGCGTTATTTATGGTGCCTATACCGCGCTGGTTTACATCACCCCCGTGCTCGGCGGCTATCTGGCCGACCGTTATCTGGGTCAGCGCAAGGCGGTAACCTACGGTGCGCTGCTGCTCACCTTCGGCCACTTCCTGATGGGCTTCGAAGGCAACGGCGGACAGGATGCGGCTGCGCTCAACATCTTCTGGCTGGCGCTGGCCTTCATCATCGTCGGATCGGGCTTCCTGAAGGCGAACATCTCGGTGATCGTCGGGCAGCTTTACCCGCGCACCGACGTGCGGCGCGACGGGGCCTACACGATCTTCTACATGGGGATTAACCTTGGCGCGGCGCTGGGTTCGCTGCTGTGCGGTTACCTTGGCGAAACCTATGGCTGGTCCTACGGGTTCGGTGCGGCAGGCTTCGGGATGCTGCTCGGCCTCGTCGTCTTCACCGTGTTCAAGCCGCTGCTGCTGGGCCGGGGCGAACCGCCCAAGCCGCTTGCGAAGGGAACCGAATGGGGCCTCTACGCGATCGGTGTCGCCGCTGTCGGCGCATGCTGGTGGATGGTGCAGAACCAGTCGGTGGTCGGCACGCTGCTCGGCCTCGCAGGGGCCGCGCTGGTCATCTACGTGCTGTTCACCGCAGTGGTAAAACTGCCGCGCGAAGACCGCGACCGGATCTTTGCCGCAATGTTCCTGATTGTCGGCTCGATCCTGTTCTGGGCCCTGTTCGAACAGGCTGGCTCGTCGCTCAACCTCTACACCGACCGCTATGTCGACCGCGAATTCCTTGGCATCCTGTGGCCCGCGTCGACCTTCCAGTCGATCAACGCGATCTATATCGTGCTGTTGGCTCCGGTGTTCGCGACGCTGTGGACCTGGCTCGGGCGCAAGGGGCTTGAGCCTTCGGCCCCGGCCAAGTTCGGCCTGGCGCTGATGCAGCTGGGCGCGGGCTTCCTTGTGCTGGTGGCGGGCGCTGCGACCGGCAACCTGACCCCGGTGCTGTTCATCTTCCTGATCTACCTGCTCCACACCACTGGCGAGCTGTGCCTGTCGCCCGTGGGCCTGTCGGCGATGAACCGTCTGGCGCCGGCGCACATGGCATCGCTGATCATGGGCACCTGGTTCTTTGCATCGGCCACCGGCAACTTTGCCGCCGGTCTGATCGCGGCGGCGACCGGTTCGGAAGCGGCTTCGGGCGAAGGTGCGGGCAAGCAGGTCGTGCTCGACGTCTACAGCCAGATCGGCTGGATCGCGATTGCGGTCGGCGTCGGCGTGCTGGTGGTCAGCCCGCTGATCAAGAAGCTGATGCACCTCGATACGCTGCGCGATGACAGCGCATCGACCGAGGCAGAGCGCGTCTTTGGTGATGCCGAAGCGCAACAGGCCGGCATCCGCCCGGCCGAGTAAGCGAAAACGGACGTCAAAATCGACGGGCTGCATGGACAAGCCTCGCGTTTTCCGTTCCAACCGCCGGATCGGATAAACGCGAGGTTTGAATGTTCGCAGATACACAAATGCGGGGGCGGTTTGCCGCGCTGACCACCCTTGTCAGCGCCATCGCGCTGTCAGCCTGCACCACCACCGGCGACGATGCGAAGCCGGCCAGCGCCTCGGCCAAGTCGGACAAGACCTACGCGGCCACCCCGGCGGGCGAGCCGGTCTTCGCCTCGACCTACAAGCCCTACCCCAATGCCGCCACCGCGATCCGCGGGGCGACGATCTATGACGGGCGCGGCGGGACGATCCAGAACGGCGTCGTCTTCATGAGCGGCGGCAAGATCACGTCGATCGGCGGCCCCGATACCCCAATCCCCGCCGACATCGCGGTCTTCGACGGCACCGGAAAGTTCGTCACCCCTGGGATCATCGACATCCACTCGCACCTCGGCGACTATCCCTCGCCCGGGGTCGAAGCGCATTCGGACGGCAACGAGGCGACCAGCCCGACCACGCCCGAAGTCTGGGCCGAACATTCGGTCTGGCCGCAGGACCCCGGTTTCAGCCGCGCGATGGCCAATGGCGGGATCACCGCGCTCCAGATCCTTCCCGGCTCGGCCAACCTGATGGGCGGGCGTTCGGTGACGCTGAAGAACGTGCCCGCGCGCACGGTGCAGGGGATGAAATTCCCCGGCGCGCCCTACGGGATGAAAATGGCCTGCGGTGAGAACCCCAAGCGCGTCTATGGCGGGCGCGGGCGGATGCCGTCGACCCGGATGGGCAATTTCGCGGTCAACCGCGAAACCTGGCTCGCCGCGATCGATTATGCCAACGATCCCAAGGCCAAGCGCGATTTGGGCAAGGAAACGCTGGTCGGCGTGCTCAAGGGCGATATCCTGATCCAGAACCACTGCTACCGCGCCGACGAAATGGCGCTGGTGCTCGATATGGCCACGGAGATGGGTTACAAGGTTTCGGCCTTCCACCACGCGGTCGAGGCCTACAAGATCGGCGATCTGCTGCGCGAAAACGATGTGTGCAGCGCGATCTGGGCCGACTGGTACGGCTTCAAGATGGAAAGCTATGACGGCATCCAGGAAAACGCCGCCTTCCTGCAGCGCGAAGGCGCCTGCGTGGTGATCCACTCGGACGATCAGAACGATATCCAGCGGCTCAATCAGGAAGCCGCCAAGGCGCAGGCCGCGGGCCGCCGCGCCGGGATCGACATTCCCGATGCGACCGTGATCGGCTGGCTGACCTACAACCCCGCCAAGGCGATGGGGATCGAGGACATGACCGGCAGTCTCGAGGTGGGCAAGATGGCCGACGTGGTGCTGTGGAATGGCGATCCCTTGAGCGTCTATTCGCGGCCCGAAAAGGTCTGGATCGACGGCGCGCTGATGTTCGATGCGATGAACCCCAAGACACGGCCCGTCAGCGATTTCGAGCTTGGCCAGCCCGGTGAAGGAGATGTGAAATGATCGGCGCATCCAAGACCCGCCTGCGCCCGGTCGGTGCGCTGGGCATCATGCTCGGCCTTGCCGGAGCGTTCGTCGGCTACAATGCCAGTGCACAGGATGTGACCATCACCAACGCCCGCCTCGTGATCGGCGACGGGGGCGAACCGATCAGCGGCGGCACCGTTGTCGTGCGCGGCGGCAATGTCGTTTACGCCGGCCCCGCGGGCGGCGCGCCTGCGGGTGGCGGCACGGCAGTGGATGCGGGCGGGGCCTTCGTAACCCCCGGCATCTTCGCGACCGTCACCACGCTCGGGCTTGCCGATGTGACCGCGGTGGAGGAAACCAACGATATCGCCGCGCGCGGCACGCCGTTCAGCGCGGCGCTCGATGCCTCGACCAGCATCAATCCCACCTCGCAGCACATCCTCGTCCACAAGGTCGCCGGGATCACCCGCGCGGCCACGGCGATGATGCCGTCGGGCTCGATCTTTGCAGGGCAGGGCGCGATCATCGATCTCGATGGCGATGCCAACCCCGTGATGCAGGCGCGTGCGTTCCAGATGATCAATCTGGGCGAAGCGGGCGCGGCGCAGGCGGGCGGCAGCCGTCCGGCTGCCCATGCGCTGCTGCGCGCGGCCTTGCGCGAAGCGCAGGCGCTGGTGGGCAAGACCGGCATTCCCCAGACCACCGCGATCGACAAGGCCGACGAGGTGCTCCTCAGCCGCTTCGATGCCGAGGCGCTGGTCCCGGTCGTGACCGGCCGCCAGAAGCTCTACGTCGAGGCCGAGCGCATGGCCGATATCCGCGCGGTGCTGGCGCTGAAGGCGGAGTACCCGCGGCTCGATCTGGTGCTGGTGGGCGCGACCGAGGGCTGGCTGGTGGCGAATGACATCGCCGCTGCGGGCGTTCCGGTGATCGCCAACGGCCTCCTCGATCTGCCCGAAACCTTCGAGCAATTGGGCGCGACGCAATCCAACGCGGGCCGGTTGGCACGTGCAGGGGTGAAGGTCGCGATCAATGCCGCGACGATGCAGAACCCGCGCCGCTTGCAGCAGGTGGCGGGCAACCTCGTCGCACTCGCAAAGATGCCGGGCGCTGCGGGCATGACCTGGGGCCAGGCCTTTGCCGCGATCAGTTCGGTCCCCGCCGAGATCAGCGGCATGGGCGGCAAGGCGGGCGTGCTCAAACCCGGCGCGGTGGGCGATGTGGTGATCTGGACCGAAGATCCGCTCGAAGCGGGCGCGGTGCCATCGGCGGTGTTCATCGCCGGCCGCGCGCAGGATCTGACCAACCACCAGACCCGCCTGCGCGATCGTTACAAGACGCTCGACGAAAGCGCACGGCCCAAGGCCTACGACTGGTAATGGCGCGCATCATGAAGACCGCAGCCCTGCTGGCCGCAGTGCTGGCCCTCGCCCCTGTGCCCACGCTGGCACAGGCGGGCGAGGCAGCGCCCGCCGATCCCAACGCGCAAAGCCTTGCCTGGCACAGCCGGCAGCAGGCCTACCTCCTCGGCCTGACGCCGCAGGATGGGTGGCATCAGTCGGAAGGCGGCGTGCGCTGGCGCTGGTCGAAATATCTCGCATCAAAGCAGAAGCCGCTGCTCTCGGACATGGTCACCGTCCATTACGAGGGCAAACTGCTCGATGGGACGGTGTTCGACAGTTCCTATGAACGCGGAGAGCCTGCAACCTTCCCGCTGGGCCGGCTGGTCAAGGGCTGGCAGGTCGCGATCCCGAACATGGGGGTGGGCGAGATCATCGAAATCGCGATCCCCGCCGACATGGCCTATGGCCCGGTCGGGCGCGGGCCGATCCCGGGCAATGCGACCTTGCTGTTCAAGGTGGAACTGATCGCGATCGGCGGCTAGCTTCGTTCCCGGCCCGGGGGAGGGGCCGGGGATGACCTTCGCACTCTGGAATCTGGTCGCGGCCAATGTCGCCTTTGTCGGCTCGCACTTTGCGATGTCGCATCCCTTGCGCGCGCCGATGGTCAAGGCGCTGGGCGAAAAAGGCTTTGCGCTGGCCTATACCGCGATCAGCTTCGCCGCGCTGTTCTGGGTTGCGCGCGCCTTTGCCGCGGCGCCCGGCGGCGATCTGCCCGGATCGGGCGATCACGGCTGGATTGCCGCGACGATCCTCACCTGGCTGGCGATGGTGCTGCTCGCCGGCTCCTTCATCGGCAATCCCGCGCTGCCCACCCCGCAGGCCGAGGCGCAGGCAAGGGCCGAGCCCAGCGGCGTGTTCCGGGTCACCCGTCATCCGATGATGTGGGCGATCGGGCTGTGGGCGCTTTCGCACCTCGTGCTGTTCTGGAGCGTGCGGACGATGATCACCGCGGGCGCGATGGGCATCCTCGCGCTGGTCGGCGCGCGGCTGCAGGATCGCAAGAAAGCCGTGTTGATGGGGGCAAGCTGGCGCGAATGGTCTGCCAAAACTGCCTATTGGCCGCGCCTTGCGCAACTGCCGCGCGTGGGCGCGGTGCCGCTTGTCGCGGGCACCGCGCTGTGGCTGATCGCACAGGCAATCCACCTGTGGCACGCCGGCATTCCGGCGGGCGTGTGGCGTTGGCTCGGCTGATTATTCGCCTTTGAACACGGCGGCGCGCTTTTCGATCAGCGCGGCGACGCCTTCGGCATGGTCGGCGGTGGTGTGCATCATCGCCTGCGTGTTGGCGGCGAGTTCCAGCGCGGTGTCGTAGCTGGTCTGCTGGCCCTGCCGCAGCAAATTCTTGGTCTGCCGCAGCGAATGCGGCGGGAGCAGCGCGATCCTGCCCGCGAGGTTGCGCGCTTCGTCCATCAGCGAGTCTGCGGGAACGACGCGGCTGACGAGGCCCCAGTCCTTTGCGGTGGCCGCATCAATCACGTCGCCGGTGTAGAACAGTTCGGCCGCGCGGCTCATCCCGATCACGCGGGGCAGGATCCAGGTGCCGCCATCGCCGGGGATGATTCCGAGCTTGAGGAAGGTCACGCCGAACTTGGCGGTATCGGCAGCGATGCGGATATCGGCAAGGCAGGCGACATCGCAGCCCAGCCCGATCGCCGGGCCGTTGACCGCCGCGATCACCGGCACGCGCAACCCGTAAAGGGCACGCAGCATCATGTGGATATTGTCGCGGTAGCCATCCGAAATCGCGGGCGTGGTGCCGCCGAAGGTGCCGGTCTTGTTCTGCATCGCCTTCACATCGCCGCCCGCGCTGAACGCGCGGCCCGCGCCGGTCAGGATCACCACGCGGCATTCCATGTCGCGGTTGATCGCATTGGCGACGGCAAGAAATTCGTCCCCGTCGCCCGGCGCGCCGAGCGGGTTCATGCTCTCCGCGCGGTTCAGCGTCAGGATCGTGACGGGGCCTTCCTTGGTGACTTCGATCAGCGACATTTCGGACATGGGGAACCTTGTGCAGATGGTGTGATTTATTAAGCCTGCGTATAGGGGGCCCATGACAAGGGCAACCCGGCCCGGCCCGCAGATGCGGTTATGATAGGGAACGTGCGGAGAAACGATTTGCCGAGCCTTTCCCTGTTTGCCGCCACTTCGCCGATGATCGCCGCCGCGCTGGCAGGCACGCCTGCGCGGCAAGCGGCAGAAGCGCCGGTCCCCATGGCCACGTCCGCGCCTGCCCCCGAACAGGTCGCTCCGCAGGACTGGACGCTTGCGCCCGCGCAGGCCCCCGGCCCGCAGGACGATACGCCCGTCGATCCCGACACGGCGCCCCCTGCCGAAAGCGACAGCACCGACGGCGAGGAGGTCACCGAAATTGTCATTGAAGGCCAGATCGGCCCGCCCAAGAGCGATCCGATCGAACGCGTCAACGAACAGAGCTACCGCGCGGTGCAGGCGGTCGACGCGGCGGTGATCGAGCCGGTTGCCGATGCCTATCGCGACGGCCTGCCCGAACCCGTGCGCGACGGGCTGGGCAATGTTGTGCGCAATCTCAATGAACCGGCGGTCGCGCTCAATTTCCTGTTGCAGGGCAAGGTCGGCAAGGCGTTCGAGACGCTGGGCCGGATGGCGATCAACACCACCGTCGGCATCGGCGGATTGTTCGATGTCGCGGGCAAGCGCGCCGGGCTGCCCTATCGCCGCAACGGCTTTGCCAACACTCTGGGGTTTTACGGCGTGGGGGCGGGGCCCTATCTCTATCTGCCGGTCACCGGCGCGACAACGGTGCGCGATCTGGCGGGGAGCACGCTGGATCAGGCGCTGCTGCCCTTCCTGTTCGGCAAGCCGTTCAACAAACCCGCCTATGCTGCGACCTATTTCGTGGTCAACGGGCTCGACCAGCGTCTGAAGTTCGACGAGGATCTGGCCAAGATCGCGGCCTCGGACGATCCCTACCGGATGCGGCGCGAAACCTATCTGGCGCAGCGCCGCCGCGCGATCGCCGAACTGAAGGGCGAGCCGATTTCGGAACGCGACCAGATGTGGCTCGACGAACTCGAAGGCACGGGCGATTTCGCACCCGAGCCCGAACCTGCGATCCCTGCCGGCACCCCGGTCGAGGCCCCGGCCAACCCGGAAATGCTGTCGATCACGCAGCCGCGCTAGCGGGCACGAGATCGAGCCATCGTGCGAAATTGCGCACCGTCAGCGGCCAATCCTTCGGCCAGTCGGGCAAAGTTTTCTGGAGCACACCGCGCTGGTCGGCCCATTCGCTGACCCAATCGGTGTCGATATCGTCATCGTCGATGCAAAGATCATCGAGCAGATGGTCGTCGGGGTGCGGTGTCAGCCGCGGTGCGATATAGATCAGCGCCTGCTGCCACACAAAGCGCGCCGCTTCAGGCGAACAATCCTGCGCCATCATCGCGAAGAATTCGGCATCGGTGGGGTTGGGACGGCGCGCGGCCACCCGGCGATGCGCCCGCCGGAGCATGACGAACCCGCGCGTCAGCCAGATCGCCAATCCGCCGATAACGAATGCCGTTACCGCCAGCCATTCCGGAACGCCGAGCCATTCGCCCACAGGCGTTTACGCCCGCGCTTCCTCGCCTGCCGCAATCCCTGCACTGTTGTGCTTCAGCGCCTTCAGCACCGTATCGACGATCTGCGGCGCGTTGAGGCCCGCCTCGTCATACTGCTTCATCGGATCGTCGTGATCAATGAAGGTATCGGGCAGGCGCAGCGTGCGCACCTTCAAGCCGTTGTCGGTGAGGCCCGTGTCGCTGGCGAAGGTCAGCACATGCGCGCCGAGCCCGCCGACCGCGCCTTCCTCGACCGTGACGATCACCTCGTGGCTGCGCATCAGCCGGGCGATCAGGTCTTCATCCAGCGGCTTGGCAAAGCGCAGGTCGGCGACCGTGGTCGACAATCCCTTGGCCTCGAGCGTGTCGGCGGCCTTCAAGGCTTCGGCCAGACGCGAACCCAATGAGAGGATCGCGACCTTGGTGCCTTCGCGCACCACGCGGCCCTTGCCGATTTCGAGCTTCACCGGAACCTCGGGCAGCGGAACGCCGGTGCCGTTGCCACGCGGATAGCGGAAGGCGATCGGGCCGTCGTCATATTCGGCGGCGGTATAGGTCATGTGGACCAGCTCGGCCTCGTCCGCGGCGGCCATCACGACCATGTTGGGCAGCGTGGCAAGATAGGTGATATCGAAGGAGCCTGCGTGTGTCGCTCCGTCCGCGCCGACCAGACCCGCACGGTCGATCGCGAAGCGCACCGGCAGGTTCTGGATGCACACATCGTGCACCACCTGATCGTAAGCGCGCTGGAGGAAGGTCGAATAGATCGCCGCGAAGGGCCGCATCCCTTCCGCCGCGAGGCCCGCAGCGAAAGTCACCGCGTGCTGTTCGGCAATCCCGACATCGAAGGTGCGGGTGGGATGCGCCTTGGCGAATTTGTCGACCCCCGTGCCCGAAGGCATCGCGGCGGTGATCGCGCAGATGCGCTCGTCGGTTTCGGCAAGCTTTGCCAGCGTCAAGCCGAACACGTCCTGATAGGCGGGCGCAGACGGCGCGCTCTTGGCCTTTTCGCCGGTGATGACGTTGAACTTGGGCACGCCGTGATACTTGTCGGCCGAATTTTCAGCCGGAGCATAGCCCTTGCCCTTTTCGGTGACGACATGGATCAGCACCGGGCCTTCGGAGGTGTCGCGCACATTCTCGAGCACGGGGAGCAGGTGATCGAGATTGTGTCCGTCGATCGGGCCGACATAGTAGAAACCCAGTTCCTCGAACAGCGTCCCGCCGGTCACCATGCCGCGGGTGAATTCCTCGGCCTTGCCGATCGTGTCGTGGAGGCGGCGGCTCATCTTCTTGACCGCGCGGCTCGCGAGGCTGCGGATGCCGAGATATTCGCTCGAAGACACCATCCGCGCCAGATAGGCCGACAGCCCGCCCACCGGCGGCGCGATCGACATGTCATTGTCGTTGAGGATCACCACCAGCCGGTTGCCCGCCTGCGCAGCGTTGTTCATCGCCTCATAGGCCATCCCTGCGCTCATCGAACCGTCGCCGATCACCGCGATGCCGCGGCCCGGGCGGTTCTGCAACTTGTTCGCCACCGCAAAGCCCAGCGCCGCCGAAATCGAGGTGGAGGAGTGCGCCGCGCCGAAGGGATCGTACTCGCTTTCGCTGCGCTTGGTGAAGCCCGACAGGCCGCCGCCCTGGCGCAGCGTGCGGATGCGGTCGCGCCGTCCGGTGATGATCTTGTGCGGATAGCACTGGTGCCCGACGTCCCACACCAGCTTGTCTTCGGGCGTGTTGAAGACATAGTGGATCGCGACCGTCAGCTCGACCACGCCGAGGCCCGAGCCAAGATGCCCGCCCGAGGTGCTGACCGCGTCGATCATCTCGGTGCGCAGTTCATCGGCAAGCTGGCGCAGCTGTTCGGGCTTGAGGCGGCGCAGATCGTCGGGGGTGTTGACGAGATCGAGAAGCGGTGTGTGCGGCGGTTGATTCATAACGTCCGGCCTTACACCCGGAAAATCGCCCTGTCGATGTAAGGCTTGATTGATGTCAATGCGCCGAATGATTGTTGCGCAGGTGCCCGTCAGGCGCAGGCTTTGCACAGCCCCCGGATTTCGAGCACGGGGCGTTCTGCCTTGAAGTTGCGCTGCGCCGCGATCGCACGCACCGCGCGGCTCACCTCCTCGTCGTCGACATGCGCGGCCTCGCCGCATTCGTCGCAGACCAGGAAGATGCAGTCATGCGCGCAGCCCGGATGGGTGTTGGCAAGATAGGCGTTCGCGCTTTCGACCCGCATCGCCAGATTGCCCGCCACGAACACATCGAGGATGCGGTAGACCGAATTGGGCGCCACCCGCTTGCCGCGCGCGGCCGAAAGGTTGTCGGCAATGTCATAGGCCGAAACCGGGCGTTCGTGCCGCGCCAGCTCGGCAAACACCGCCTCGCGCATCGACGTCCACTGTTCCCCGCTGGCAACCAGCGCGCGTGCGGCTTCGGCGACGAGGTCGGCGCCGGCAAGTTCGTTATGGCTGTGAGCGTGTTGTCCCATGGAACACGATATAATGCGCAAGCTGTCCGAGCGCCAGCATTGTGCGCCGCGGCTAGCCCGCGTCCTTGAGGAAAGCAGCGCGCCAGACGCCCGGATACATCGCCTTCAGCGCGGCGACCTTGGGCGCATCCCAGCGGACGATATAGCCGTGGCGCGGATTGTTGAGCATGAAGTCCTGATGATAGGCTTCTGCCGGATAGAACGCCTTCATCGGCTCGATCCGGGTGACGATCGGCCTCGGCCACAGCCCCGCCTTGGAAAGCTGCGCGATATAGGCCTTGGCGACCGCGCTTTGTTCGGCATTGGTGGGCACCAGCGCGCTGCGATACTGCGCGCCGACATCGGGGCCCTGCCGGTTCTTCAGCGTCGGATCGGCGACGACCGAGAAATAGATCCGCAGCAATTGATCGTAACGGATCACCGCCGGGTCATAGGTCACCTTGACCGCCTCGGCATGGTCGGTGACCCCGCTCGACACCAGATCGTAGGTCGCACTGCGCCGGTCGCCGCCATGATAGCCCGAAACCACGCCGGTCACGCCCTTGACGTGGCTGAAGACCGCCTCGACCCCCCAGAAGCAGCCGCCGGCGAAGATCGCGGTCTTCAACCCCTTCCCTTCGGCGGCGGTGCGGGCGGCAGCGGGCGCCTTGACCGCCTCTTCCGCCGCCATTGCCGTGCCGCTGCACGCCGACAGGGTCAGCGAGGCGGCGGCGAGCAGGGCGGCGAGCTTGTGCATGGCGGATCAGTCCTTCGCGGCGGAGGGGATGACGAATTCGGCGGTCGGCGCAGGGATGACGCTTGCCCCATCCGCAATTTCGGCAGCGTGCGCCGGGGAAGCGACCGCGCCCGCCCAATCGTCCGCATTCAAGCCGACGATCGCCACCGCACCCAGCACGAAGCCGATGCCGAAGTTGCGATAGAGGTCGGTGGAGAAGAGACGCATGGGAAAAACTCGTAATGGTTGCGATAGGAGCCGATAAGTCATGCCCGCCGCCGGATTGCAGTGGGATGAACTGGCAGTCCCGGGGTTTTCGCCTATCTGCCTGTAATAGTTACGTAAGCTTTGGCCGATGGATGCAGGGTGGGGCAGGCCGTGCGCAGGATGCGACGAGCGGGTGGATCAAAAGGCCGGTTGTCGGGCTTTTCTACAGTTCTGCCACGCGTTTACGGGAGCAGGAGCAGCGCGACAGATGAAACTGCCGGTTCTGCCCGCAAACACCTCCCGATGAATCAGGAAAAGTCTTAAGGTTCAATGGATTAACAGATTTCTTGGCGCGTTTCAGGCTGCGGCTAGACCGGCTTAGACCCCCGTTCAGCCACCCCCAGGCCGCGTTTGACCCCGCCCGAAGCGCCGGCAGCGCGCTGTGCGGGACGGGATCGAAACGCCTGCCCTTGCACCCTCAATGCCGGAAGTGCCGCATCCCGGTGAAGACCATCGCCAGACCCGCCGCATCGGCAGCCGCGATCACTTCGTCGTCGCGGATCGAGCCGCCCGGCTGGATCACCGCAGTCGCGCCTGCCTCGGCCGCCGAGATCAGCCCGTCGGCAAAGGGGAAGAAGGCATCCGAAGCTACCGCGCTGCCTTGCGTGCGCGGTGCGGCCCAGCCGTGGGTTTCGGCCGCCTCCCTCGCCTTGATCGCGGCAATGCGCGCCGAATCGCGGCGGTTCATCTGACCCGCGCCGATCCCGGCGGTCGCGCCGTCCTTGGCATAGACGATCGCGTTGGATTTGACATGGCGCGCAACGGTCCAGGCGAACAGGCAGTCCTTGAGTTCCTGCTGTGTCGGCGCGCGCTTGGTGACGACCTTGAGATCGTAAGCCGCAATCGCGCCATTGTCGCGCGACTGGATCAGCACCCCGCCGGCGATGGTCTTCATCGCAAGACCGGGACGACGCGGATCGGGAAGCGTGCCGCATTCGAGCAGGCGCAGGTTCTTCTTCCTTGCAAAGATCTCGCGGGCTTCTGCAGAGACGCTTGGCGCAATCACCACCTCGGTAAAGATCGCGCTGATCGCTTCGGCGGTCGCGGCATCGAGCTCGGTGTTGACCGCGACGATCCCGCCGAACGCCGAAACGCTGTCGCAGGCCAACGCCGCTTCCCATGCCGAGAGCAGCGAGCCCGATTGCGCCACACCGCAGGGGTTGGCGTGCTTGACGATCACGACCGCTGGTTCTTGGCCCGCAAATTCCGCGGCCAGTTCCAGCGCCGCACCGGCATCGTTGAGGTTGTTGTAGCTCAGTTCCTTGCCCTGCAGCTGCGTGGCCTGCGGGACGCCCGCAGTGCCTGCCACCTGCGGCAGATAGATCGCCGCCGACTGGTGCGGGTTTTCGCCGTAACGTAGCGTGTCCGCACGCTTCAGCGCGACGGGCAGCGTGTCGGGGAAGGCGCTGTGTTCGCCTTCGGGATCGGCAAAGGCAAACCAGCTCGCGATCGCGCTGTCATAGGCAGCGGTGCGGGCGTAGGCCTTGCCCGCCATGCGCGTGCGGAAGCCTTGCGTGGTCGCGCCGCCGTTCGCGTCCATTTCCGCAAGCAGTGCGTCATAGTCCGCAGGATCGGTAAGGATCGTGACAAAGCCGTGGTTCTTCGCCGCCGAGCGCACCATCGAAGGCCCGCCGATGTCGATGTTCTCGATGATCTCAGCGCGGCTTGCGCCCTTTGCCACCGTGGCCTCGAAGGGATAGAGATTGACCACCACCAGATCGATCGCGCCGATCCCGTGGGCCTCCATCGCCGCGACGTGCTCGGGGTTGTCGCGCAGCGCGAGCAGCCCGCCGTGGACCGTGGGGTGCAGCGTCTTGACCCGCCCGTCCATCATCTCGGGAAAGCCGGTAAGGTCCGAGACGTCCTTCACGCTGAGCCCCGCATCGCGCAGGGCCTTGGCGGTGCCGCCGGTGCTGACCAGTTCGACCCCGCGCGCGGCCAGCGCAGCGCCCAGATCGGCCAAACCGCTCTTGTCGGACACCGACAGCAGCGCCCGCTTGATTGCACCTTCGCTCATGCTTGAAACTATCCCGTTTTCTTGAAGCGCCAGGAGAATTGTCCTCCGCCGCGCGATGCCAGTCCTTCGATCACCAGCTGTGAGGTGCCATGCGGTCGGCCGTCGCCGTCGACCCACAGGCTGTCCTCGGCTGACAGCGTGATCTCGCCGGTGCCAGCCCTATCCCCGCCGAGCCGGAATTGCCAGAGCCGCCCGTCGGGCAGCATCAGGCTCGCGCCGCGCTTGTCGCCGGACAATTGCACCTCGACCCCGCGGCCAAGATGGAACCGCAGCGCAAAGGCGATCCGCCCGCGCTTGCCGCCGCGTGCGGTGGGGACGAGGATATCTTCACCCGCCAGTTCGGTGCCGTCGCCCGACAGCGTGAGGATGCGCTGGTGGGTCAGGCCAAAGCGGCTGGCATAGCCGTCATGCGCGGCCTCGATCCGCACCGCTTCGCGCATCCCGGGGCGGGTGATGACCTTGCGATCGACATCGACCGTCTCGACCCCCTTGCCGAGCTTGCCGTGGAGCAGCACCGCGGTCGAATTGGCATTGTCGAGAACGAGCGTGGAAAACGCCGCGGTGGCGCGCAGGCCCTGCCCGATGCGCGCGGGCACCTGTCCGCCTGCCAGCGCCGCGCCGCCGCAGTTGACGATGATCCGCTGCGGCCCATCGGACAGTTCGAAGGCCAGCGTCGAGGCGCAGCCGACCCGCGCATGCTTGGCGCGCGGCGGCGGGGCGGTGTCGAACTGCACCAGCGTCTCGCCCGCTTTGATCCGGCTGTAGCCCCAGCCCCCCACCGTGGCGAGCGGGCGGGTGCGCACCCCGCTGGCATCAATCACCGCGGCGACTTCGCCCGCGCCGATCGCGCCCTGTCCCTGCCAGCTGCCCAGCGTGCCGTCGGCGTGGCGCAGCGCCAGCAGCGGCGGCACCAGCAATTCGCGCATCACGCCGAGCGCGGGCGGCGGGGCGATGTCGGCAGCGTCATAGCAGGCGATCAGATCGGTCAGCAGCCGGATCGCACCCAGTTGCGCGGCGGGACAGCGCGACAGCACGCCGCCATCCTCGCCCACCATATCGCCCAGCGCGGCGACCAGCCCGGCCTCGCCGAACAGCCGGCGCGGCTTGCCGTGGGGAAGCAGCAGCCCTGCCGCCACGACGCCGGCAAATCCGGCAACCTGCCCGAAACCTGCCGGCTCGCCCGGGCTACGCTTGTCGAGCCAGGTCGCGGTTTCGGCAATCGCGGCAAGCAGGCGCGATTTCAGCGCCTTGTCATTGCCGCCGAGTACCAGCGGAGCGTGCACCAGCCATGCCAGTAGCCGGAGGCCCGCCAGTTCGGTATCCCATGCCGGCCCCTTGCCCACCGCGCCGTGCGCGTGGAGCCAGCGGGCGGCGACCTGTTCGGCCGCCGCTTCGGCGCGCGATGTGCTTGCGGCCAGATCGGCGAGCCAGCTGAAGGAATGGACCACCCGCTCGACCCCCGGCGGGTGGTGCGCCGAAGGGGAGAAATCGAAGCTCGCCACCGGCAGGCGCGTGCCGTGGATCAGGAAATATCCCGCGCGCAAGGCCGTGCCCGCCGCGCGGTCGCCGCGATTCGGGCTGTCGACCGTGGCCAGCACGCGCACCGCCTGCGGGCGACGGAAGGGGGCGGCGATCGCGTGCCCCGGAATGCCCAGCCGGTAGGCCAGCCGGATCAGCGCTTCGCCCGGGCCCGATTTGACCGTGATGATATCCGACAGCGCGAGCGCCCGCGATGGCTCCTCGAGCGCAGGCAGCGCTGCGGTCGCGGCAGCGGGCAAGGCCCCCGCCTCGGGCCCATTGCCCAGCGGCAGCGCGGCTGCATCATCCACCCGCGCTACCAGTGCATCGGCGCGCGCTGCGGCGGGTGGGCGCAGCACTGTCGCCATTACCTGCCGGCCTTGAGCGCGGCGATATTGGCGGCGTAGTGATCCGCGCCGCCCTTGAAGGTGGCAGACCCTGCGACCAGCACATCGGCGCCCGCCTCGACACACATGCGCGCGGTTTCGGCGTTGACCCCGCCATCGACCTGCAGGTGGATCGCCCGGCCCGATCGCGTGATCATCGACCGGATCCGCGCGATCTTGTCCAATTGCGAGGGGATGAAGCTCTGCCCGCCAAAGCCGGGATTAACGCTCATCACCAGCACCAGATCGGCCAGATCCATCAGGTTGTCGAGCACCTCGACCGGCGTGCCGGGGTTGATCACCACGCCTGCCTTCTTGCCCAGCGCCTTGATCGCCTGGAGCGTGCGGTGGATGTGGGGCCCCGCTTCGGGGTGGACGGTGATGATGTCCGCGCCGGCCGAAGCGAAGGCTTCGAGATAGGCGTCGACCGGGCTGATCATCAGGTGGACATCGAAGGGCTTGGCACTGTGCGGGCGCAATGCCTTGACCACATCGGGACCGATCGTGATGTTGGGCACGAAATGGCCGTCCATCACGTCAATATGGATCCAGTCGGCACCGGCAGCATCGACCGCGCGGACTTCCTCGCCCAGACGGGCAAAATCGGCAGACAGGATCGATGGGGAAATAAGGGGGGTTGTCATGGCGCGGGCAGTTGGCCTTTCCTGGACGCTTTACCAGCCATAGATGCCGCGCGAATCGCAGAGCAAGGCGCAAGGCGAGGCTTTTCCACGGTGAACGGCAGGCGATGCGCCAATTAAGCCGCAATTCAGACGCAACCGGGCATTACCCCGCTTTGGCCGGATGCGCCTTGATGACCAGCATCGCTTGCGTGTCCACGGATTCCCTTTTTATAAGATGCTGCCAACCTTAAGGTTTTGCCGATGATTGCCCGTGCTGCCCCCTCCCGCCTGTCCACTCTTGCCCGCCGCACTGCGGCGGGGCTGGCACTGGCCGGCCTGATCGCTGCGCCGGGTGCGGCGCAGGGTTACGCCTATGGCCGTTCGGCGGGCAACGATGCCGGGCAATGCGCCGCAGGCAAGGGGCCGGCGGTGCAGATCAATGTCACCGGGATCAAGTCCGCCAGCGGCAACCTGTTCGTGCGCGCCTACCCCGCGACCAAGGCCGACTGGCTGGTGAGCAAGCGTTACGTGATGCGCGTCGATGCCAAGCCGCGTGCGGGCAGCATGACCGTGTGCGTGCCGCTACCCGCTGCAGGCGATTTTGCGATCGCGGTGCAGCACGACGTCAACGGCAACCGCCAGACCGATCTGTCCGACGGGGCGGGGATGTCGAACAATCCCGGGATCAAGAAGGTGCTCGGCCTCGTCCCGCGCCCGCCGACGGTCGACAAGACGCGCTTTTCGGCAGGTCCGGGTGTGACCCGGATGACGATTTCGATGCAGTATATGTAAGGCGCGCGGCCTAGCGCCGCTGGCGGCGGTGGCGGCTGAGCTCCCACAACACCTGCGGCGCGGCGAGCAATGGGAAACGCTCGCGAAACGGGGTGACCTTTACGGGCATCCCGGTGTGGCGCTCGATCTTCCACGCCGCATAACGCGCTGCGCCCTCGAATGTGGTGCTTGCCTTGACCAGCCGCAGCAGGTTGAGCGGTTTGCCCAGCCTGCGGCGGCGCTGCCACCAGTGCAGGATCCGCGCGCGTTCGCTTGCGCCAAGCTTTGGGGTGAGGCGCGCGCCCTCCAGCCCCGGATCGATCCCGCCCGCCGCCAGCGCCAGCGGCAGAAGCCCCGCGAAGTGATCGGCATTGACGCTGAGGATATCGTTCTCGCGTCCGCCCTTCTCGACCCGGAATTCGGCGGCATAGGTGGCGCGGAACAGCGCGCGCCAGTAATCTTCGGCGGTGCCGTTTTCAGGGCCGAGCGCTGCGGCCAGCCGGGCGGCGGTGGTCGCTGCCGACGCGACAGCGGCGATCACCTGCGCGCGCGCGGTTTCGTCCGCTGTCCAGATCAGCGCCGACGGCTGGACGAAGCGCGCCCAGATCGTGGTGTCGGCCAGTTCGCCGCTCGCCGCCTTGGCAAATGTCGCCAACCGCATCGTCGCGACCTTGGCGCGCAGCGTTTCGCCCTCATTCGCGCGCTCGTGGTAGGACACTTCGGGCCAGATCGCGGCCTCGCGCTTGCCGGGGATCAGCAGATAGAAATCGAGCACCCCGTCGAGCGATCCGGTGCGCAGGTTCGATCCATAGAACAGCACAGCGACCGCCCCTGCCGCATCGGCAAGCGCACGGGCGAAATCCTCGACGGCCGGATCGACCCGCACCGCCAGTCGTGCGGCGATACGTTCGGTCAGCAGCGCCGCATCTGGCGCGGCGCTCATGGCGCGACGAAGGCGAGCTCCGGCCCCTGCTCGATCAGGTAATCGCCTGCCGGGAACGCCTCACCATCGAGGATGAACTGGTCGCCGATCGATAGGCTGAACTGGGTCGCGGCGAGTTGATGGATGCCGCGTTCGCGCAGGCCGTGCTTGACCACGCCGGTCAGCACCAGCGGGATGAGCGCGGTGCTGCGGCGCGAAATCTGGTCGATCGCGGCGAGCTTCAACCCGCCCTTCAGCGGACCGAACGGCCTGATCCCGGCGGGCAGGCGTTCGAGCGTCGAGGCGAACAGGAGCTGCCGCATCGCCGGATCGCCGTGACCGCTGTGCGCCATCGGCACATTTCCTGCGCCCAGCCCGATCTGCATCGGCGCGCCCTGCCGCCAGGGGTTGTTGCGCGTCGCGAACAGCGATTGCAGCAGCGCCCAGCCTGCGGTCACCGCCACCACCATGCTGTCGAACGCGCCGAGCTTGTGCGCGCTCTGTCCGGCCTGCGTGGCCTTGGTAAAGGCGCCTGCACCAAGGATGAAGCCCGCCACGCGCTTGCCCGGCTCGTCCGCGGTCGACACGGTCATCGGGCGGCGGTGGATGCGGCTGCCATGATCGAGCGCCTCGATCGCGTCCTGCAGGGTCCAGTCGTCGGGCACGCCGAGATCGACGGTCAGCGCATTGGTCTTGCCCTTGGGCAGCACCGCGATCGCGGGCCAATCGTCGCCGAAGATCGCCTGTCCGCAGGTCAGCACGTCGCGCACCGTCCCGTCGCCGCCATTGATGACGAGCAGGTCGATGCCCTTTTCCGCAAATTCGGTCAGCGCCAGCGGCAGTTGCCCGCGCTCCCGCGGCTGGGCGATATGGACGTGCGGGCACACCCCGCAGTCGAAATCGGCACCCAGATTGCGGTGGCTGCGCGGGTTGTAGATCACCCCCACGGTCGGCGCCTGCCCCGCATCGCGCACACGCCGCACGCGGACGCGCGGGTTCGCGGCGGGATCGACCCGCGGGATCTGGGCAAATTCGAAGATCTGCGGTGGCATGCTGGTCCTATAGGTGGCGCGAAGGTGTTTTGCCACTGCAATCCTGACCCTGAACTGTAACCGAACGGGATGGGAACTGCGCAAGCGCCCTGATGCGCGCGATTGCCGATGCCGCGCTACTCGCCGCTTTCGAGCGTGCGGATCGTGAACTGGCTCACCAGCCGCTGAACCCCGGGCAATGCGGACAGGATTTCTCGGTGGATGCGTTCGTAACTGTCATCGTCGCGCACCAGCACCTTGATGAGATAGTCCGACGGCCCGCTCATCAGGTGGGCTTCGGCGACTTGGCGGGTGCGCGCGAGCGCCTCCTCGAAGGCGAGCATGGTTGCCTGCCGCTGATCGGTGAGTGTGACCTGCACGAAAACGGTCGAGGGATTGCCCTGCGCCGCGCGCGAGAGGCGGGCGCGGTATCCGGCGATCGCGCCGGCCTCCTCCAGCGCCTTGACCCGGCGGTGCGCAGCGGAAGGCGACAGCCCGACCCGTGCGCCCAGCGCCTCTCCGGTCATCCGCGCGTCGGCTGACAAAAGCTCAAGAATCTTTCGGTCGATCCGGTCCATTGGCGGATATTTTGCGAGAAAGTGGAAGTCGGCGCAAGAATTTCCTGCCGCGCGGCCCCGCCGGCGCCATCAACGCCAAGAAAGCGCAGACGCTTTATGTTACACTCCGGCGCATAAAAATTGCTGGAGAGAGAACATGCGTGTCGGCGTCCCCAAGGAAATCAAGAACAACGAATACCGCGTCGGCCTGACCCCGGCGGCGGTCGCCGAACTGACCCGTGCGGGTCACGAGGTCGTGGTGCAAAGCGGCGCCGGGCTGGGCGTCGATTTCGTCGATGCCGCCTATGAAGCCGCCGGTGCGCGGATCCTGCCCGATGCCGCGAGCGTGTTCGAAACGGCGGAAATGATCGTCAAGGTCAAGGAACCGCAGGCGGGCGAGGTCGCGATGCTGCGCCCCGATCATGTGCTTTTCACCTATCTCCACCTTGCCGCCGACAAGCCGCAGACCGAAGGCCTGATGGCCTCGGGCGCGACCGCGATCGCCTATGAAACCGTGACTGCAAATGACGGCTCGCTGCCGCTGTTGAAGCCGATGTCCGAGGTCGCAGGCCGGATGAGCGTGCAGTGCGGCGCGCATTATCTCGAAAAGCATCAGGGCGGGCGCGGCGTGCTGCTCGGCGGGGTTCCGGGGGTTGAACCGGGCAAGGTCGTGATCCTCGGCGGCGGGGTTGCGGGCGTCAACGCGGCGCAGATGGCGGTGGGCCTGCGCGCCGACGTGACGATTTTCGATATCTCGAACCGCCGTCTGGCCGAGCTCGACGCGCAGTTCGGCAACCAGATCCGCACCGCGTTCTCCTCGACCGCAGCGATCGCCGAGGCGGTCGCGGGCGCCGACCTCGTGATCGGCGCGGTGCTGGTGCCGGGCGCGGCCGCGCCCAAGCTGGTGACGCGCGAAATGATCGCCTCGATGCGCCCGGGCGCGGTGGTGGTCGATATCGCGATCGATCAGGGCGGCTGCTTCGAAACGAGCCACGCGACCACGCACGAAGACCCCGTGTTCACCGTCGACGGCGTGATCCATTACTGCGTCGCCAACATGCCCGGCGCGGTCGCGCGCACTTCGACGATTGCGCTGGGCAATGCGACGCTGCCCTTCGTGATGAAGCTCGCCAACATGGGCGCCGAGGCTGCGATGGCCGCCGATCCGCATCTGGCCGAAGGGCTCAACGTCTCGGGCGGCAAGCTGCACGTTGCCGCTGTCGCCGAGGCGCTGGGCCTGCCGCTCGGCTGAACGGCTGACCACACTCGACGAACGCCCCTTCATCGTCTGTCCCTGCCCCGCTACGCAAGGGGTCAACGCGGCTTCTACGCGCGCGAAGGGGACAGATGATGATGCACCGGCTCACTCTCACCGCGGCATGCGCGCTGGCGTCTGCATGGGTTCCGGCAGGCGCAGCGCTGGCGCAAACCGCGCCCGCGCCTGCCGCAGCGCCTTCGCAAAGCGAGGACGCGCGCCTCACCGCGTTCCTCGATGCCGAATTTGCCGAATATGTGAAAACCCAGCCGCAACTGGCGACCCGCCTCGGGATCAAGGAAGGCGGGGACCGCTGGAACGAAAATTCGGACGAGGGCGCGCGCGCCGATGTCGAATGGCGCAAGGCGAGCGCGGCGCGTATGAAGGCGCAGTTCGACCGCGCGAAGCTTTCGCCCGAGGCGCAGGTCAACTTCGATATCTGGGCGCTTGAGGCCGAGCGGGCCGAGCAGTCCTATGCCAACCGCATCTATCGCCCGCCGTTCTATTCGCGGCTCTATTCGGCGCACAGCCAGCTGCCCGACTTCCTGATCAACACGCATTCGGTCACCGATGTTACCGACCTCAGGAACTACATCGCGCGGCTGAAAGGCCTGCCCGCGGTGCTCGACATCGCGCTCGAACGCACGCGGGCGAGCCAGCAGGCGGGCATAAATCCGCCGCGTTTCCAGATCGAGACGATCATCGAAGGCAGCCGCAAGCTGACCAGCGGCGCGCCGTTCGGGGAGGGGGCGGATGCCGCGCTGTGGGCCGATGTGAAGGCCAAGACCGCAGCCCTCGTCAGCGGCGGCAAGCTGCCGCAGGACGAGGCCGACGTGCTGCTCGAAGAAGCGAAGGCGGCGATCCTTGCCACGCAGCCCGCCTATGCCCGCGTCATCGCCTGGGCCGAAGAAAGCCTGCCCACCGCGCCATCGGGCAAGGTCGGCGCGCTGACGCTGCCCGGTGGGCTCGCCTATTACGAAAGCGAGCTGAAGCTCGTCACCACCA
Source organism: Erythrobacter neustonensis (assembly GCF_001663175.1). NCBI lineage: Bacteria > Pseudomonadati > Pseudomonadota > Alphaproteobacteria > Sphingomonadales > Erythrobacteraceae > Erythrobacter > Erythrobacter neustonensis. The sequence goes on from NZ_CP016033.1 coordinate 1,047,505, forward strand.
CCGACATGACCGCGGCGCAGATCCATCAGGTCGGGCTTGCCGAAGTCGCGCGGATCGAGGCGGAACAGGACGCGCTGGCGAAACAGGCCGGGTTCGCCGATCGCCATGCCTTCTATGCCGAGCGCAAGCGGCTCAACCCGCCGCGCCAGTATGACGACGCGGCGCGCAAGGAATATCTCGATACCGCCAACGCCTTCGTCGCGCACACCCGCACGCTGCTCGAACCCTATTTCGGCACGCTGCCCGCCTACGGGATCGAAGTGGTGCGCGAGCCCGCCTTCTCGGAAGTTGCGGGCGGCGCAGCCCATGCCTCCGCGCCGAGCCCGGATGGCAAGCGTCCAGCCAGGACCTATGTCCACCTCGTCGGCACCGTTCCCGATCCGGCGGCAATGTACACGCTGATGTGCCACGAGGCGGTGCCCGGACATAACATGCAGGGCGATATCCAGGTGCGCCAGCAGGGCGGGCCCAGGTTCCGCGCCGTCACCGGCTATGTCGCCTTCGGCGAAGGCTGGGCGCTTTATGCCGAGAACCTGTGCAAGGAGATGAACGCCTTTCCCGATGTCGCGGCCGATTTCATGCGATTGGATGCAGAATTGTTCCGCGCCGCGCGGCTGGTGGTCGACACCGGCATCCACGCGCTGGGCTGGACCGAGGACGAAGCGACCACCTACATGAACACCACGGGCCGCCAGCCGATCGAACGCTCACGCTCCGAAGTGCGGCGCTACATCACGCTGCCGGGGCAGGCGACAGGTTACAAGATCGGGATGCTCAAGATCATGGAACTGCGCGCCCGCGCCGAAAAGACACTGGGCAAGCGCTTCGATATCAAGGGCTTCCACGATCTGCTGATCGCCAGCGGATCGCAGCCCTTGTTGATCCTCGAGCGCCGGGTGGACGACTGGATCGCCGCCACGGCGCGCTGATTGCCGCGCGGCGCACCGCCGCGGCCACACAGCGAGGATCGCGCGATTCCCAGGGCAAACCCGCTGATTTTGCCGGTTTGCCTTGCGTGACAGGCGCAAGCAGGGCTACCGGACGGGATAACCCGGGTCCCAGATAGGCTAACCTTGATGCTTGCTGCCGCACAGATCTCAGCCGAGGCGTTGGCAAACGTAATCGACCAAAGCGTCGATTGCGTGAAATTGCTGAACGTCAGCGGCGATGTGCTCTGGATGAACACCAACGGCCTGTGCGCGATGGAGATCGACGATCACACCGCGATCTATGGCCGCGAATGGGCAGGGCTTTGGCCCGAGGAAAACCGCAAGATCGTCTCCGATTCGCTGGCTTCGGCGCAAGGCGGCGAAACCGTGCGCTTCGAAGCCTTCTGCCCCACGGCCAAGGGCACCCCGCGCTGGTGGAATGTCACCGTATCGCGCGTGACCGGGCTCGAAGGCGAGAATATCGGATACCTGTCGATTTCGCGCGATGTGACCGAAGCCGAAATGCAGCGCCGCGCGCTGGCGGTGGCGGCGGGCGAATTGCGCCACCGGCTCAAGAACACCTATGCGATGGTCTGCGGGCTGCTCAACACCTTTGCGATGGGCAATGCCGAGCATGAAACCTTTGCCCGCGAAATGAACGCGCGGCTAATTGCGCTGGGCACCGCGCAGTCGTTCTTCACCGCTTCGGATGCGCCGCGCGATGTGCAGGTGCTGATCGGCCCGCTGGTCGAGCCGTTCGTCTCGCCCGCCTGCAAGGTCGATCTGGACAGCGTCGAATCGGTGCTGGTAACCCGCGGGCTGGCCGATGCGGTTGCGCTGATCATCGGCGAATTGGCGATGAATTCGGCCAAGCACGGTGCGCTCTGTCATGGGGGAACGCTGGCGGTGACTGCGCGCGAAGAAGACGCCGCGCTGGTGCTCAACTGGAACGAGGCCGCCAACCGCCCGGTGCAGGCGCATTCGCGCGAAGGCGGGCAGGGGCTCAACCTGATTGCGATGATGGTCGAAGCACACCGCGGCACGGTGTCGACCGAATGGGAGAGCCACGGCCCCCGGGTCGAAGCGCGCCTGCCGATCGACTTCTGATCAGCGCGGCGGCCCGACCCGCCAGTCGATCGTGCCGCGGCCGTGGCTTTGCAGAAAATCGTTGGTCTGGCTGAACGGACGCGATCCGAAGAAGCCGTTGTGCGCCGACAGCGGGCTGGGATGCGCCGAGGTCAGCACCAAGTGCGGCCCCAGCCCCGCCTGCGCCCGGGCGAGCGCGGGGATGCGGCCAGCCTTCTTCTTGGCATGGCTCCCCCACAGGATGAACACCGTGGGCTCTTCGCGCGCCGCCACCGCTGCCACGCAGGCATCGGTGATCGCGTCCCACCCGCGTCCCGCATGGCTGCCCGCCTGCCCGGCCTCGACCGTCAGCGTGTTGTTGAGCAGCAGCACGCCCTGCCGCGCCCACCCGCGCAGATCGCCGCTGGCGCTGCGCGGCAGGCCGCAATCGGCCTCCAGCTCCTTGTAGATATTGACGAGGCTGGGCGGCACCCTGACATCGGGCTCGACCGAAAAGGCGAGGCCATGCGCCTGGCCCGCGCCGTGATAGGGGTCCTGCCCCAGGATCACGCAGCGCACTTCCTCGAGCGGGGTCAGCGCCAGCGCCGCGAGCCGCTGTCCGCGCGGGGGATAGATGACCTTGCCCTGGGCTTCCTCGGCCGTGAGCCAGCCGCCCAGCTTGCGCGCCTCGGGCGCGGCGAGCACCGGCGCAAGCACCGCGCGCCAGCTTTCGGGGATCGGTTCGGATGCAGGTTCGGTCATGGGCTGAGGGGTTAGGCCGCTGCGCCGCCGCGCGCCACAGGGCCCTTCCCCTCTTTCCCCAATGCGCGTAGGGCGGCGGGCATGGCTGTGCATTTTCACGAAGAAGACCTTCCCGACGGCGTCCTTGCCGGAACCTCCGCGCTTGCGGTCGACACCGAGACGATGGGCCTCATCACCCCGCGCGACCGTTTGTGCGTCGTCCAGATTTCGGACGGGACGGGCGATGAACATCTGGTGCGGTTCAATCCGGGCAGCACCTACGAAGCGCCCAATCTCACCGCGATCCTGAGCGATCCCGACCGGGTGAAGATCTATCACTTCGGCCGCTTCGATCTGGCCGCGATCCAGTATTACCTCGGCGTCACCGCCGGGCCGGTGTTCTGCACCAAGATCGCAAGCAAGCTGGTGCGCACCTATACCGATCGTCATGGCTTGAAGAACCTCGTCGAGGAACTCTTGGGCGAAAGCATTTCCAAGCAGCAGCAATCGAGCGACTGGGGCGGGCCGGTGCTGTCCGATGCGCAGCGCGATTATGCCGCCTCGGACGTGCGCTATCTGCACCGCCTGCGCGATGAACTGACGCTGCGCCTCGAACGCGAGGGTCGCACCGAAATCGCCGAGGCGTGCTTTGCTTTCCTGCCCACCCGCGCCGCGCTCGATATCGCCGGTTGGGCCGAAAGCGACATCTTCAGCCACATGTAAGGCTGGACAAGGCAAGCTGCGATCATGGCACCCGAAACCTCCATCGAAACCAGCGAGGCGAGCGCCCTGCGCAGCCGCCGCCAGCGTTTCGCAGCCCCTGGCGGATCGCATGACCGGCTGGTGCGGTTTCTGGCGCGCGCCTTGCCGATGGGCGTGGGCGTGCTCGCCGCGCTGATGGTCATCACTCCGCTGTCTCCGCGCGGCGAGGTCAGCTTCCTGCTCGACCGCAACAAGGTCGCGCAGATCGACGAGCGGCTGAGCGTCGACAACGCGATGTACCGCGGGCGCGACAATCAGGGCCGGCCGTTCTCGCTGCTGGCGGGCGAAGCGGTGCAGCGGTCGAGCGCCGAGGGGTTGGTGCGGATGGATTCGCTGCTGGCCCAGATGCTTTTGAGCGATGGCCCGGCCCGGCTGGCAGCCGACGGCGGGGTTTACGATATCGACCGCGAAAGCGTTGCGGTGACCGGTCCGCTGCGGCTGACCGCATCGGATGGCTATGCGATGACCGCCGATGGCGTCGCGCTCGATTTCAAGACGCGCACGATGCGCGGCGATGCCGGGGTCAGCGGGCAGATTCCCGCCGGCTCGTTCTCCGCCAACACCTTGCAAGCCGACCTGTCGGCGCGCACGATCACGCTCGAGGGCAATGCCCGCTTTACGATGATTCCCGGCCAGTTGAGGATGCCGTGATGCCCGAACACAACGCTTCTGCCCGCACGCCCTTTGCCCGTCTCGCGCTTGTCTGGGGGATCGGCGGCTTTGCGTTGACCGCCGCATTGGCGGGCGGGATGAACCTTGCCGCCCAAGGCATCGCGCGCCACGATACGCGCGCGCCGGTCACCTATGACGCGGGCAAGTTCGTGCTCGACGACCGCGCCAATCAGGCGATCGCCAGCGGCGGGGTGATCGTCACGCAGGCGGGTCTGCGCGTCCAGTCGGACCGGATGCTTGTCAATTTCTCCGATGCGGGCGGTGCGCTTGAAATCCAGCGCATCACCGCGACCGGTGGCGTTGTCGTCACCCGCGGCAACGAGCGGGCGAGCGGCAACAACGCGGTCTATGATTTCAACCGCCGCGTGATCACGATGGCGGGCAATGTCGCACTGCGCCGCGGAACCGATACGCTGAACGGCGGACGGCTGACGATAGATCTCGACAGCGGGCTGTCCACCGTCGATGGCAGTTCGGGCGGCAGCAGCGCCGTGCCCGGTGCGCCGGGCGGACGGGGCCGCGTGACGGGCACCTTCAACGTGCCGTAGCGCAACTGACAAGCCGGCATCGGTCCGCCGGCCGGTCGGCTATCGGTCAGCGGCGGATCAGAACGCGTTCTTGTGCGTCAGCACCCGCGCGGTGCGCAGCACGATTTCGATGTCGCGCATCAGCGACCACCCCGCGATATATTCGAGATCCGATTGCAGGCGGTCGGTCAGATCCTTCTCGTGCTCGGTCGCGCCGCGATGCCCGCGGACCTGCGCCAGCCCGGTCAGTCCCGGCTTGAGGCAGTGGCGCTGCCAGTAGCTGCGATCGACTTCCCAGAAGAACTTGTTGTTCGCGCGGCTACCCAGCGCATGCGGACGCGGGCCGACGATCGACATGTCGCCCTTGAGCACATTGATGATCTGCGGCAGTTCATCGATGCTGGTGCGGCGGATGAAGGCTCCGACGCGCGTGACCCGGTCATCCTCGCGCCCGGCGGACCGGTTGCCGTCATGATCGAGCTTGTCCTCGCGCATCGAGCGGAACTTGAACATGTCGAAGAATTCGTTGCCGCGCCCCAGCCGCCGCTGGATGAAGAACACCGGGCCGTTGTCCTCCAGCTTGATCAGCAGCGCGGTGATCAGCAGCACCGGCGACAATGCCACCAGCGCCCCGCCCGCCACCACGACATCGAAGCCGCGCTTCAGAATGCGCGAACGCAAGCCCAGCGGCCCGGTCGACACCACCAGCGTCGTGCGTTCCAGATCGTCGTAACGGTGAACGCCCACCGCGCCCAGCTGGTGCGCGGGTTCGCTGACGATTTCGGCATAGACACCCGCGCTCTTGAGCAGGAAGGCCCAGTCCTGACGGCGTTCCCGCGGACAGCTGACCACGACCTGATCCTGATTGCGCAGCAGTTTGCCCAGCCGGTCGAGCATGAAAGGATCGTGGCTCGCGGGATCGAGATTGTAATCGGCGGCCCTGATATGATCGGCGCCGGCGAAGGCGAAGCTCGATCCGCCATCGTCGATCACCAGCCGGTTGCTCACCCGTCCGCCCCAGCGCTTTTCGATCACCATCGCCATCAGACGGCGCGAAGCGACCAGCAGCACCATGGTCAACAACAGACCGATCGTCACCACACCGCGCGAAAATTCCTCGTTGGTCTTGGTGTAGAACCCGAGGAAGTTGATCAGCCCCGCCGAGATCACCACCGCCAGCACGCTTTGCCGCGAAGCGAATACCCAATCACTCAGCGCGCGCATGCCGTAGGTGCCGTTATAGAGCGCGATCGTGAAGAACACCGGCAGCATCGCCTGCGCGGCGATCATCGCGCGGTAATGGGTCCAGTGGGTGTCCCAGATGTTGGCGGCAAGCATGAAGCTGACATTGAACAGCACGCCATCAAACAGCAGCAGCATGATGTAGGCGCGCAAACGCCGCCGCTCGAGCGAGCGGGCCATGCGGCTGTCGACGGATTGATGCTTGACCGCATCAACCAGCTGCGACGTTAGGCGGTTCATTGGCGACCTTCCCCCAGAGGCAGAACCCTTTGCTCCAGTACCATACGGCTTATTACATATATTTTAAGCAATGTTGCGACTGCGAAAAGCGGCTTGTCACATTTTGCTACCGCCTCGCAGCAAATCTTCCGATCTCCGCCAGCTCCTGCGCCAGCAACAGCTCCGCCGCCTGGCTGTTTGCAAGCAGATTGCGATGCAAGGCGACGAGTCGCGGGATCAGCCGGTCGAGCCGGGTTTCGCGGCTGCCGCGCGCTGCGGGCATGGTCCAGCGGCGGAACTGCGTTTCGATGTGGCGGCGTTCCTTGAAGAAGATCCCGAGCCGCATCTCCGCGCCGCGATCGATCCGGTCGAACTGGCCGTTGGGGCCGAGATAGGCCGCAATCTGCGCCAATTGGCCGGCGCGGCGTTCGAGTGCGAGCGCGACACCGACCGGGTTCAGTCCCAGCTCGCGCATCCGCCGCACCTCGTCCGCGATCCTGGGCAGCTCGCCGCTCAGCACCGCGTTGACCAGCGGGGCAAGCCCGTCTTCCTCGGTCGAGGCGCCGATCGCGGCGTGATCCTCGATCGTTGCCGCGCGCGGGGCCTGCGGATCGGCGCCGACATAGAGCGCCAGCTTGTCGATCTCGGACTGTGCGAGCCGCACGTCGAGCCCGGCGCCGCGCGCGATCCGTTCGGCAAGATCGCCGCCAAGCCTCAGACCGGCGGCATCCGCCATCGCCCGCACCGCCTGCGACACGGCGGGCAGGTCGGGCGGATGAAACATCGCCACCAGCGCGTCGGGACGTTTTTCGAGCAGTTTGGCGGTGCGCGACTTGTCGGTTGCCGAGGTTGCGACCACGATCACCGGGGCCGCTTCGCCTGCGCCCGCAGCCGCGGTCTCGATCAGGAATTGCAGCGCGTCATGCGCCTCGTCGCCGCTGGCGCGCACCCAGATATGGCGGTTGCCGCCGAACAGCGAGGTCGAACGCGCCTCATCGCCCAGCAATGCCGGATCGCGGCGCAGGTCCGCGCCGGCGAGCTCGACCCGCTCGCCCGGATCGGGCAGCGCTTCGACCACGCGCTGCGCGGCGGCGCTGGCCCCGGCCTCGTCGGGGCCGCAGAAGAAGAAGATCCGGCATCCGCGCGCGCTTGCCGGGGCGCCGCGCAGGAAATCCTTCTGCGTCGCCTTCACGGCTGTTCTACGTTCGCCTGCCGGCGCAGCGCGAGCGCGATCTGGGTCGCCATCCGATCGGCCAGCGAAAGCGCGAGGTTTTCCAGCGCCTTCTGTTCGGCCGCGATGGTGGCGTATTCCGAACTCACGACATCGATCCCGGCATCCGAACCCGATGTGGCATCGAGCAGGATCGCATTGCTGGCGATATCGACCAGCTGATAGCGCGCGCGCAGGATGCGGCGTTCGCGGCTGATGGTGTCGTCGTTGAGCACGCCCAGCGCCTCGAGCGAATCGTCGAGCCGCACGTCGAGCCGGTAGCGCGGCGCGGGTGAATCCCCGCCCTGCCGGGCCACGCCGAGCCGGTCTTCGAGCGCGTTCTTGACCAGCCAGCCGCCCTGCCCCTGGATCGCGGGGATCTCGACCGCGGCCATGCCTTGCGCAACCGACGCGCCGCCCGTGCCGGCATACATCGGCTGCAAGCCGCAGGCGGACAGAGCAAGACAGGCGAGAAGGGCGAGAAGGCTGCGCATCAGGTGACGATATTCACCAAACGGTCGGGCACCACAATAACCTTGCGGATCGCCGCGCCATCGACCGAGCGTTGCAGGTTCGCCGATGCCAGCGCCAGAGCCTCCAGCGCATCCTTCGAAGCACCCTTGGGCGCGGTCACAGTGTCGCGCAGCTTGCCCATGTGCTGGATCGCGATGGTGACCTCGTCATCGACCAGCAGCGCCGGATCGACTTCGGGCCATGCGGCGTCGGCGATCAGGCCTTCCCCGATCTGTGCCCACGCCTCTTCGGCAAGGTGCGGCATCATCGGGGCGGCGAGGTGCACCAGCGCCCGGATCGCGGCCGAGCGGCTCGCCGAAGGGGCGGCTTTCTCGACCGCGCCGGTCAGTTCGTAAATCCGCGCCACGGCCTTGTTGAAGCCCAGCGCCTCGATATCGGCGGCGACCGCGGCGATGGTCTGGTGGGTCTTGCGGTCGAGGCTCTTGTCCTCGCCCGCCGCGCCCGCGTCATAGGCGTTGAACAGCCGCCACAAGCGCTGCACGAAGCGCGCGCAGCCCTCGATCCCCGCATCGGACCAAGGCAGATCGCGCTCGGGCGGCGAATCGGAGAGCATGAACCAGCGCACCGCATCCGCGCCGTGGCGAGCGATGATCGCATCGGGGTCGACGACGTTCTTCTTCGACTTCGACATCTTGATGACGCGGCCGACATCGACCGCATCGCCATCCGCCAGCAGCGTTGCCCCGTCCGAGGTGCGGTTCACATCCTCGGGGCCGAAGAACACCGGCACGCCGCGCGCGGCGTCAAGGCGGCTATAGGTCTCGTGCGTCACCATGCCTTGCGTGAACAGCGCGGCGAAGGGTTCGGTCACAGTGATCTTGCCGATGTGGGCGAGCGCGCGGGTCCAGAAGCGGGCGTAGAGCAGGTGCAGGATCGCGTGCTCGATGCCGCCGATATAGTGCTGCACCGGCATCCACTTGGCGACCTCTTCGGGGTCGAACGGACGGTCGGCGGGCTGGCTGGCGAAGCGCAGGAAATACCACGAGGAATCGACAAAGGTGTCGAGCGTATCGGTTTCCCGCCGCGCCGCTGCGCCGCACTTGGGGCAATCGACGTGCTTCCACGTCGGGTGGCGCTCGAGCGGGTTGCCGGGGATGTCGAAGCTGACATCCTCGGGCAAGGTGACCGGAAGCTGCTCCTTGGGCACCGGCACCACGCCGCAAGTCTCGCAATGGATGAAGGGGATTGGCGTCCCCCAGTAACGCTGGCGGCTCACACCCCAATCGCGCAGGCGCCATACGGTGCGCCCTTCGCCCCAGCCGCCATTTTCGGCGCGGGCGATGACTTCGGCCTTGGCGTCCTCGACGGTCATCCCGTTAAGGAAATCGCTGTTCACGATTACCCCGTCGCCTGCTTCGGCCTCGCCCTTGAAGGGTTCGTCCGCGCGCGCGGGATCGGCAGCGACCACGCGCAGGATCGGCAGTTCGTATTTCGTCGCGAATTCGAAGTCGCGCTGGTCATGCCCCGGCACGCCCATCACCGCGCCGGTGCCGTATTCCATCAGCACGAAGTTGGCGATGAAGACGGGCAAATCCGCGCCCGTGAACGGGTGCTTCGCGGTGATCGGCGTCCGATAGCCCAGCTTCTCTGCCGTTTCGAGCGCGGCCGCGGTGGTCGCGCCCTTCTTGCACTGGTCGATGAAGGCGGCGACTTGCGCGTCACCCGCCAGCCCCTGCGCGATCGGGTGATCGGCGGCGATGGCGCAGAAACTCGCGCCGAAGATCGTGTCGGGCCGCGTCGAGTAGACCGCCAGCTTGCCGCCGTCGGACAGGTCGAAGCTGAACTCCAGCCCCTGCGACTTGCCGATCCAGTTCTCCTGCATCAGGCGCACTTTCTCGGGCCAGTCCTCAAGGCTCCCCAGCCCCGCCAGCAGATCATCGGCAAAATCGGTGATCTTGAGGAACCACTGGTTCAGCTTGCGCTTCTCGACCTCGGCGCCCGAACGCCAGCCCTTGCCGTCGATCACCTGCTCGTTCGCCAGCACGGTCATGTCGACCGGGTCCCAGTTGACGGTCGATTCCTTGCGGTAGACGAGGCCGGCTTCGTACAGGTCGACGAACAATGCCTGCTCGTGGCCGTAATATTCGGGATCGCAGGTGGCGAATTCGCGCGTCCAGTCCAATGCAAAGCCGATGCGCTGCAACTGCGCCTTCATCTGCGCGATGTTCGCCCGCGTCCATCCGCCCGGATGCACGCCCTTTTCCATCGCCGCGTTTTCCGCCGGCATCCCGAAGGCGTCCCAGCCCATCGGGTGGAGCACCTCGAACCCGCGCATCTTCTGGTAGCGCGCAAGCACGTCGCCCATCGTGTAGTTGCGCACATGGCCCATGTGGATGCGCCCCGAAGGATAGGGGAACATCTCGAGGATGTAGCTTTTGGGCTTGGGGCTGTCCGAATCGGCGGTGAAGGTGCCCGCCTCGTCCCAGGCGCGCTGCCAGCGCCCGTCGGCAATGGACGGATCGAAGCGGGTTTCATTCATGGAAGCCTATCCGTGGAAGGGCGTTGGGGTGTGGCGGAACGCGATGCGTTACGAAGCGAGTGCCTGACGGCGCAGGTCGCGCGCCTTGGTGAGGATGATGTCCTCGAGCTTCTGCACCGTGGCGGCCTGCACCGGGGCTTCGACCCAGGTGCCGCCGTCGTTGACCTGACGGCTGGCCGCGACGCGCAATGCATCGGCGCGCAGATCCTGGTCGAGGATCGTGACAGTCAGCTTCACCCGCTCACCCGGATTGGCGGGGTTGGCATACCAGTCGGTCACGATCACGCCGCCGTTGCTGTCGGTCTGGAGCAGCGGGGCAAAGCTGACGGTTTCGAGCGCAGCGCGCCACAGATAGGCGTTGACGCCGATCGTGTTGAGCTGGGCTGCGGCCAGTTCGGTGCGCGGACGCTCGCTTCCGCCGCAGGCGCTGAGCCCGATCAGCGAAGCCCCGAGCAGCGCAAAACCCATCGTGCGGCGAAAAGTGGCGGAATTGGCGCGTGTCACTGCCGGATCATCCTCATCATGTGTGCAGGGGCCGCTCTATAGCTCCAAGCCCCCTCGCGGCAAGCATCATCGCTTGAAGCAGGGTTTGGCCCGCGGCGAAAAGCGTTGACCGCCGGGCGGCTTTACGCAAGCTGAATTCGCCCGTGGCCGCCGCGGATATGTGTGCATCGGGCAACAGGTCATCGGGGATTCCCCGGGGCGCGGCGCAAGATCGTTGCAAGCGATTGCAAGCACCCTACATCCAAATGACCAGCGGACAGACGATTCGTGCGGGGATAGGATGCGGTCCAGCAAGCGGTCTGGAACCTTCTTTGTCAGGCACGGTTAAGGTTTCGTCTGCTTGGGCAGAATGGCGGGATTCCCATGCGGACCCCGGCGAGGTGGACGGCAGAAGGCAATAATCATGGCGCGGATTACCGACAGAAAAGCAGGAGCGAAGGCATTGCTGCCGCTTTTTGCGCTGTCCGGCGTCCTTGCGCTTGCCGTGCCGACCGCGGGCATGGCGCTGGCGGGGCAGTTTTCGCCGGCAAGCAGCGCTGCATCGGTCGATGCGGTCGGTCTGGGCATGTTTACCCCCGCCACGGTTGATCCGGCGCTGGCCGCCCGCGTTGCCGACAAGGCGCGGATGCGCGGCATTCACTTTACCCCCGCCAGCGCGCCGCTTGCCACTGGCAAGCGTACGGTGACGGTCGCGGTGCGCGTCGACAATGACACTGCGCGCGCGATTTCGGTGCGCAAGGTGCTCGACGCCGCGCCGGGCCGCGGGATCGGTTTGGCCCGTATCGATGCGGGCAAGTTCCAGCTTGGCGCCGCCCGCGGTTATCAGAGCTTTGCCCGCAACGTCGATCTCTCGGCGAACGTGCGCAGCCTGTCGGCCCCCGATCTGGCGCAGTTCAAGCCTTCGGCCCCCACCGCAGCGGACAAGCCTTCGCGTCTCCAGCCGCGGATCGAACTCGAAGACCGCGAAATCGCCGGGCGTTCGCCCAATACGCTCGATTCGGTGGCGCAGCAGACCGTGGGTCTGGGTGGCAGCTTCCGCCTCTCGCAGAACCTCAACGTGATGGCCGGGGTGCGCTATTCGCAGGAACGCGAACGGCTCGACCCGCTGACCAATTCGGTCAAGGATAGCCAGGCGGTTTACGTCGGAACGCAGATCAAGTTCTGATTTTTTGCGGCCAAGTTGCTGTAAAGATTGAAGATCAGGCAAATTTCACGCCGTTTTAGGCCCTGCCCAGACGCGCTTTGCCCCCTGTTTGCCGGCTTTAGACCGGCCTTCGACCCCCTCCAGACCCCCGCTTGCGGCGCTTTGCGGCATAGCTATTCGCATCTTCCCCTTCCCTTACGTCACCGCTAGTCTTCGGCGGGTTACGTCATTGGACTTGGGGGAGAATTGCGATGGGCCGGGTAGCGATCGTCACCGGAGGCACGCGCGGGATCGGGGAAGCGATCTGCAAGCGGTTGCAGCGCCAGGGCCACACGGTGATCGCCAATTACGCGGGCAATGACGAAAAGGCGCGCGCCTTTACCGAGGCCACCGGCATCCCCGCAAGACGCTGGGATGTCGGCGATTTCGAAGCCGCGCAAGCCGGCTGTGCCGCAGTCGCGGAGGAATTCGGACCCGTCGATATCGTGGTCAACAACGCCGGCATCACCCGCGACGGCACGCTCCACAAAATGACGTTCGAGGACTGGAACGACGTGATGCGGATCAACCTTGGCGGGTGCTTCAACATGGCCAAGGCGACCTTTCCCGGCATGCGCGAACGCGGGTGGGGGCGGATCGTCAACATCGGCTCGATCAACGGGCAGGCGGGGCAATACGGGCAGGTCAACTACGCCGCGGCGAAAAGCGGAATTCACGGCTTTACCAAGGCCTTGGCGCAGGAAGGCGCGAAATTCGGGGTCACGGTCAATGCGATCGCGCCGGGCTATATCGACACCGACATGGTCGCCGCAGTGCCTGCGCCGGTGCTTGAAAAGATCGTCGCCAAAATCCCCGTCGGCCGGCTCGGCATGGCCGAGGAAATCGCCCGCGGTGTGGCGTTTCTCACCTCCGACAACGGCGGCTTCGTGACCGGTTCGACGATGAGCATCAATGGCGGCCAGCACATGTATTGACCGGCCGGGCGCGCCCCGGGGGCGCGTCAGTCGAAGCTTATTCCGGCGACCTTCCAGCCACCATCCTCCCACGTCAGTGATACGCTTTCGGTCTGCTGGGTGCCATTGGCATAGGCCGAACGGAACGTGACCAATCTGTAGCCGGCGGGCGGCGCGGGGACGAACGCGTTGCCGGTGATGTTCCGGGTCATCACCGCGCCGAGCGGCGGGCGCACACGGGCCGACACCTCGGCCCAGACCGCCAGCGTGTTAAGCCGGCGGAATTCGGCGCTGGTCGCGGCATAGCTTTCCGCCCAGCGCCCGGCATCGATATCGCCCAGAAATGCCTCTGCCGCAGCCGCCGCGGCGCTTTCGGTTTGCGTGTTCGTGAGGGGCGCGGCCCCTGTCACCGTTTCGATCAGCGAGGCCGGTGCAACCGACACGGGCGAGGCGGGAAGCAACAGCGCGGCAAGCATCAATGACATGGCAATCACTCCGACAAGGGGAAGGGCACGGCCGAAACCTGCCAGCCGCCGGGTAGCGGATGCCGACATGTCTGCCGCGCAGTCCGGCGGCGGCGCATCCCCCAAACCCTTGTCCCCAAGGCTTTTGGGGGTCTCGCCTTCTTCCGCCAGCAGCCGCCGCGCCGCCTCGCGGCTGCTGGTTGTGCCAAGCTTGCGGCGCGCCTCGCGCAGGCGTTCGTTGACCGTGTGCACCGACAATCCCAAGGCCTGCGCGGAGGATTTGGCATCATGCCCGCGCAGCAGCAGCCGCAGCGCATCCTTTTCCTTCTCGGTCAGGGCATCGATCGAAAGCGTCATGCCACGAGAGCTACGCCCGCCCGCAAAACGCGGCCACCCCGAATTTTTCGGGGTTTCCCGCCGTGCCCGATTGCGGCTGCACCGGCACCCGCCTGCGCCATGCGGAGCATCGCTGCGGACAATCCCGCAGGCGACTTTTCATAAAGCAGTGACAAAGGTTTAAGGGCTTGGCGGGTATGCTGAGGCCATGTCGGTCCATTTTGATGTCAACAAGATCAGCTTCTTCGGTCTCGACGACTGGTCGGTGGCGGTGTGTGCTTGGCGCGGATGCTGCCTCGAAGTGTTCGCGCGCGCCGAACAATCGGTGGCGAACTGCCTCGAAGCGCTGGAAAAGGCCGGTGTGACGCTGGGCAAGGATGCACGCGACCCCTTCGCGGGTACGCGGTTGAAAGCGCTGAGCGCCTGCATCGCGGCGCATGATTTCGGCGGCCACGGGAAGGTCGCACAAATGCGGATCGGGCGCTGGGAACAGGTCCATGAACTGCGCGCCTATCTGGCGCATGGCACGGTCAAGGCATCGGGCAGCGGCGCAGTGATCCAGCTTGTCGCCTTTGACGGCAAGACCGGCAAACGCCAGCCTCCGCGCCAGCTCAGCCGCGTCGAAATGCTTACCGTGCTGGCCGAGCTCGAACAGGTGCAAATCCAGCTGCATCACCAGCTGGGCCAGATCAAGGCGCTCGCCGCGCAGGCCAAGCCGTTGAAGTCGGGCAAAACGCCCGCCGCCAATGCAGCGGGCGGCGGCGATCAGCCGCGATAAAGGCCGTCGATCCGTTCCTGATACCGCTCGCGGATCTTGTGACGGCGAATCTTCATGCTCGGCGTCATTTCCTCGTTCTCGATGGTGAAAGCCTCATCCGCAAAGGCGAACTGGCGCACCTTTTCGGTGACCGAAAGATCGGCATTGGTGCGATCGACCGCAGCGCGCACCGCGTTCTTGAACGCGGGCAAATCCTGCAAGCCCTTCAGATCGAACTTTTCCCCGTTGGCGCGCGCCCACTCGACCGCCCATTCGGCATCGGGGACGATCAGGCCGACGACATAGGGCCGCTTGTCCCCGCTCACCATCGCCTGCGCGATTTCGGGCTGGAGCGTGAGCATGCCTTCAACCTTCTGCGGGGCGATATTGTCGCCCTTGTCGTTGACGATCATGTCCTTCTTGCGGTCGGTGATCTTGATCCGGCCCTTGTGGTCGAAATGCCCGATGTCGCCCGTGTGCAGCCAGCCGTCCTTGAGTGTGCGCGCGCTCTCGGCATCGTTGCGCCAGTAGCCGTGCATGACGAGCTCGCCGCGCACGAGGATTTCACCATCTTCGGCGATGCGAACCTCGACCCCGCGCAAGGGCGGCCCGACGGTGTCCATCTTGAGCCCGACCTTGGGGCGGTTGCAACTGATCACCGGCCCCGCTTCGGTCTGGCCGTAGCCTTGCAGCATGGTGAGGCCCATCGCGTCGAAGAAATTGCCGACTTCGGGGTTGAGCGGCGCGCCGCCCGAAACCATCGCCTTGATCCGCCCGCCGAACTTGGCACGGATTTTGGGACGCAATGTGCGTTCGACCACGAAGTCCAGCGGCTTGTCGATCAGCCGGGTCTTGCCCTCGGTGCTGTTGCCCGCGATCCGGAGCGCGGCGTCCATCATGAAGCCTGCGACCTTCCCCTGCTTTTCGACCTGTTTCATGATCCGGGTGCGCAGCACCTCGAACAGGCGGGGGACGACGACCATGATCGTCGGACGGGTTTCCTCGATGTTCGAGGCGAGCTTTTCCAGCCCTTCGGAATAGTAGATTTCGGCGCCCACCCCGATCGGCAGATATTGTCCGCCCGAGTGTTCATAGGCGTGGCTGAGCGGCAGGAACGACAGAAAGCGTTCGTCCTTCAATCCGAAATCCTCGATCAGCACTTCGGCCGCGCCCGCGACATTGCACAGGATCATGCCGTGGTGCTGCATCACCCCGCGCGGCGCGCCGCCGGTGCCGCTGGTGTAGATCAGGCACGCGGTGTCTTCGCGCGCGATGTCCTTGATCCGGGCATCGACCGCGGCGCGCGCCGCGGCGGCATCGCCCGTGACCAGCGCGGCCCAGTGATGATATTCGAAGCTGCCCGATTGCTGGCGCTTCAGATTGTCGATCCCGATCACATGTTCGACCAGACCGGTCTGCCCGATCGCACCGACCAGCGGGGTCAGCAGCTTCTCGTTCGAAACGACCACCGCGCGCGCGCCCGAATTGTCGAGGATGTGCGCGTGATCGCGGCGGGTGTTGGTGGTGTAGGTCGGCACCGTGATGCACCCTGCGGCCATGATCGCCAGATCGGCGATGCACCATTCGGGCCGGTTCTCGCTGACCAGAGCGACGCGGTCGCCATCCGACAGCCCCATGGCGCGCAGCGCCTCGGCGAGCAGGCACACGTGCTCCGCCGCCGAACGCCAGCTTTGCGTCACCCATTGCCCGCCGGCCTTGTGCCCGAGGAAGGGCGCATCGCCTTTTTCATCGGCGCGGTTCAGGAACAGCGCGACAAGGTTCTGCGCGTTGTCGATGTCCTGCAGGATCTGCGGGTCGGCCGGGTTGGCGACCGCGCGCGCAGCATGGGGCAAGCTTGGGGAATGCACTGGCAAAGGCTCCTGGTCCCTTCAGGTTGTCTTGTCCGGGAAGGCCAGGGTGCGGCCCTCTTGTCCCGGATATGGTTAGTGCGTGTGCGCCGTAGCGGCAAGATGGGTCAGGGCGTGACCATCGCCGCCATCCGCGGCTCGGTCGCCGCCTCCCACGTGCCATCGCTGCGCCGACCGAGTGCGTTGGCCTTGATCGGCGCGGGGCCGATGCGGATGCTGCTGTGTCCCAGCGCGGCGAGCGCGTCCTTCATCGCGGCAAGGCTGGTGCCTTCCTCGAGGAGCACGGTATCGCCCATTGCCATCGCAAAGGGCATCGCGAGCGCCTGCTGCGCGCCCATGCGGAAATCGAGCACGCCGATGATCGCCCGCGCCACCGTGACCGGGATCGTCGGCCCGCCAGCGGCACCGATCACGAGCACGATCCGGCCCGCGCGGTCGTAAACGATCGTCGGCGCCATCGAGGACCGCGGACGCTTGCCGCCTTCGACGCGGTTGGCGACCGGTTTGCCATCTTCTTCGGGGGTGAGCGTGAAGTCGGTCAATTCGTTGTTGAGATAGAACCCGGCGAAATGCAGCCCCGATCCGAACGCGCCTTCGACCGTCGAGGTGTAGCTGACCGCGTTGCCCCCGCCATCGACCACGGCGAAATGCGTGGTGCCGCGTTCGGGCTCCTCCGGCCCGTCGCCGCGTGCGAGCGGGGCGCCCGGGGGCGTGCCGGCTTCCGCCTTCGGGATCGTGGCGGAAGGATCGATCAAGGCAGAACGGGCGGCGATATAGCCGGGATCGATCAGGCCCCGGGTGGGCACCGCGACAAAATCGGCATCGCCCGAATAGAGCTCGCGGTCGGCGTAGGCGAGGCGCTGGCTTTCGATGAACAGGTGCCAGAATTGCGGGCTGTTCGGGCCAAGCGCGGCCAGATCGAAGCGTTCGAGCTGGCCCAGCATCTGCGCCACCGCCGTGCCGCCCGATGAAGGCGGGCCCATGCCGCACACCCGGTAGACCCGGTAGCGCGTGCAGACCGGCTCGCGCGTCTTGGCGGTGTAACCGGTGATATCGGCGGCGGTCATGCGGCCATCCTGCGGAGTGGCTGCCGCGATATAGGCGGCAAGCTTTTCCGCCGCCGCGCTGCCATACATCGCCGCCGGGCCGTCTTTCGCCAGCGCCCGCAATGTCGTCCCCAGCATCGGCACCTTGACCACGCTGCCCACCGGCAGGGGCGCGCCGTCGGCTCCGAAGAACACTGTCTTGGCAGCAGCGCTCTTGTCCGCGCGGCCCTTGTTTTGCGCCAGCGAATCGTAAAGCCGGCGGTTCATCACGAAGCCTTGTTCGGCAAGCGCGATCGCGGGGGCGAACAATGTCGCCCACGGCAGGCGGCCATCGGCGGCATGCGCTTTGGCGGCGAGCGCGACGTTGCCCGGCACGCCGACGCTGAGGCCCGAGAAGACGCGCGTGTCGCGGCCCAGCACCTTGCCCGAAGCATCGAGGAAGCGGGTCGGCGTGGCGGCGGCAGGCGCGGTTTCGCGCCCGTCATAGCTCACCAGGTCACCGGTCCTGCCATCGGCGCGCAGCATGAACCCGCCCCCGCCGATGCCTGAACTTTGCGGCTCGACCACGGTCAGCGCGAGCATCACCGCAATCGCCGCATCGGTGGCCGAGCCGCCTGCTGCAAGGATCGCCTCGCCCGCTGCGGTGGCGCGCGGGTCGGCGCTGCTGACCGCACCGGTCGCGGCGAGGGCGGCGGGCCTCGTCTCGGTTACGGGGGTTGTGACGCAGCCCGAAAGGGCCAGCGCCAGCGGGGCGATCAGGGCAGGGAAAAAACGCATCGCGGGCGGTGCTATTCGCTTCCCACCGCTTCGGCAATGCTGCCAAAGCCATCGCGCCGCATCAGCGCTTCCAGCCCGCGCGCGATCCGCGCGCCGAGGCCCGGGCCTTCATAGACCATCGCGGAATAGAGCTGCACGAGACTGGCGCCGGCGCGGATGCGCTCCCACGAGTGTTCGGCGGTGGCGATCCCGCCCACGCCGACCAGCGGAATTGCAGCCCCGGTCGCCTTGCGGAAGTCGCGCAGGCGCTGCGTGGCGAGGGCCCGCAGGGGCGCGCCCGAGAGTCCGCCGGTCTCGCCCGCGTGCTGCGAGCGCAAGGCGGGGCGCGAGATCGTGGTGTTCGACACCACCAACGCGCCAAGGCGCTTGTCGATCGCGATGCGGGCGATCGCGTCGATGTCCGCAGGATCCAGATCGGGGGCGACCTTGAGGAAGATCGGCGGGCTCGCGCCCGTCTCGTCACGCGCGGCAATCACCGCATCGATCAGGCCGGTAAGCTGGCTCTCGTCCTGAAGCGCGCGCAGGCCCGGGGTATTGGGACTGGAGATGTTGACGCACAGATAGCTCGCGTGTGCGGCCATCATCCGCGCCATCACCGCATAATCCGCGATGCGGTCGGCTGAGTCCTTGTTGGCGCCGATATTGACTCCGACGATCCCCAGTCTGCCGGCGCGCGCCTGCAATCGCGCGAGCGCCGCCGCACCTCCGCCATTGTTGAACCCCATGCGATTGATCACCGCGTGGTCTTCGACCAGCCGGAACAGGCGCGGCTGCGGATTGCCCGCCTGCGGCAGCGGCGTGATCGAGCCAACCTCGGTGAAGCCGAAGCCGAGGCCCAGCAGCGCATCGGGCACTTCGGCATCCTTGTCGAACCCGGCTGCGACACCGACGGGGTTGGGGAAGGCAAGCCCGGCCACTTCGACGGCCAGCGGGCCTGACGCAGCAGGCGCGCGGGCGGGCAGCGCGGCAAGCCCGCGCAGCGCCATGCGGTGACCGGTCTCGGAATCGAGGGCAAACAGTGCGGGGCGGATAAGGCGAAACAACATGGGCCCCGCCTATGCCAGCCGTGCCCGCGTGTCGAGGTGCCGTCCGGTGTGCGGCCTGCGCGTCATGTAATCTTCAAGAAGTTGCAGATGCGGGACAAACGGCAGCAGGTAATACTGCAATGACCAATGATCCTGTCGCTTGCATACAATCCTTAAAATGATTCGCGGAGTAATACCTATCGTGCGACCCGAAGGGCTCGGAGCAGCGATGCAAAGAGTTCCTCAACTCATGGGGCGGCATTCCTCTTGCGGGATGCCGCCCTATTTTTGTGCCGGTTCTCTGGAAGCGTAAAGTATGCCATCAGACCGGTCGAAAGATCATGGACACACAGCAATCCTCCTTGGCATCGGATGCCGTGCTGCCCGCTGCGGAGGCCGCGCAAGGCTTTACGCCGCAAGCATTAATTGCCGTAGATTACATTCCGCCGCCCGCCACCGTCACGCCGTTCGTGACCACGCTTTATCATTTCCGCTGCGATGAAGCGGTGATTCGCGATATCCAGCCCGCAGCAATCGGCAACCTGTGCTTCTTTCCCCACGGGAAGGGCGAGATGCAATTTGCCGGAGGTTACCGCGACCCGAATCACGAAATCGGGCTGATGACCCCGCTCTCATGCGCGACACCGATCGAAGTCGTCGGTCCGTTCCATGCATTCGGCGCTGCGCTGACGCCGGTGGGGTGGGCGGCGCTGACGGGGTTGCATGCCGGAGACCACCGGGATCGCTTGTTGCCGGCCCCGGAAATCCTTGGCCCCGATCTCGAAACACTCGGGCAGGCGCTGCTTTCGGCCTATCGCAATGGCACGATGTCGGGGCGTGATTGTGCCTTGGCGGTGGCGGATTTCATTGCCGGGCATGTGCGCCCGATCAATCCGCGCCATTTAGCGCTGATTGCGGCGACCGGCCGCTGGCTTGGCGGGTCCTTCAATCCTGCGGTCAGCGATCTTTCCGGGATCGAGGGATATTCCGCGCGCCAGGTGCAACGGCTAGTGGAACGCTATTTCGGCCTGACGCCGCGCGCCTTGGCGCGCAAGTATCGCGCTTTGCGGGCCGCGGCGCTGCTGTCCGCGCCGGAATTGTCGTTCGAGGACGAAGCGGCGATCGCCGAGGCGTTTTTCGACCAGTCGCACATGATCCGCGAGATCGCCCAGTTCGTCGGCCGCACACCGGCCCGGCTCGGCGATCAGTCGAAACCCTATCTCGCCGAGATGATCGCCGCCCGCAATCTGCGCGAACTGGACATGTGAGCCTTCGGCTTTCGCGGTTGAAATGCGAATGAAACGGTCCTAATTGCAATTCGGATCGAATCCGTCCGAATTGAGAACCGCTCGCAACATGCGCCTGTCCAACCTTGCCGATTATGCCGTCATCACGATGTGCCAGGCCGCCACGCATTGCGGCGCGGCGTCGCTTGTCGACGCCGAGCACGGCAAGCGCGGCCGGCTGACCGCGTCCGAACTGGCGGCAGAAACCGGCCTGCCCGTGCCGACCGTGCAGAAGCTGGTGTCGCGGCTGACCGCGGCAGGCTTGCTGCGCTCTGTGCGCGGCGCACATGGGGGCCTGCAACTGGGGCGCCCGGCGGCGGCAATCACCGTGGCCGACATCGTCGAGGCGATCGAGGGCCGCATCGCGCTCACCGCCTGTGTCGATCATACGGCGTGCGATTACGAGGCGGGGTGCACCATGAAGCCGCACTGGCCGATCATCAACAACGCGCTGCGCGGGGCGCTGGCGGGCATTTCCCTTGCCCAGCTGCGCGGCCCTGTCGCCCAACAGGAAATCCCCGAGGACCATCCGGCATGAGCGAAGAGATCGACATTCAAGACCGTGAGGCGCGCGACGCCGCCGCCAAGGTCGCCGATTACGAGCATGGCTGGTCATCGGACATCGAAACCGAATTTGCGCCCAAGGGCCTCACCGAAGACACGGTGCGCTATATCTCGGCCAAGAAGAACGAACCCGAGTGGATGCTCGAATGGCGATTGAAGGCCTTTCGCCTGTGGCAGACGATGGAAGAGCCCGACTGGGCCAAGATCGGCTATCCCCCGATCGACTATCAGGACGCCTATTACTACGCCGCGCCCAAGAAGAAGATCGAGCTGGACAGCCTCGATGACCTCGATCCCGAGATCAAGCGCGTCTACGACAAGCTCGGCATCCCGCTGGGCGAGCAGGAAGTGCTCGCCGGGGTCAAGGGCGCGAAGAAGGTGGCGGTCGATGCGGTGTTCGATTCGGTCAGCGTCGCCACCAGCTTCCGCGAGGAATTGCTGCGCGCGGGCGTGATCTTCCTCTCGATCTCGGAAGCGATCCGCGAGTATCCCGACCTCGTCAAAAAGTGGCTCGGCAAGGTCGTGCCGGTGCGCGACAACTACTTCGCGGCGCTGAACTGCGCGGTCTTCTCCGACGGCACCTTCGTCTACGTGCCCGAAGGCGTGCGCTGCCCGATGGAGCTTTCGACCTATTTCCGCATCAATGCCGAAAACACCGGCCAGTTCGAACGCACCCTGATCATCGCCGACAAGGGCGCCTATGTCAGCTATCTCGAAGGCTGCACCGCACCGATGCGCGACGAGAACCAGCTTCACGCCGCGGTGGTGGAATTGGTCGCATTGGACGATGCCGAGATCAAGTATTCGACCGTGCAGAACTGGTACCCCGGCAATGCGGAAGGGAAAGGCGGGATCTACAACTTCGTCACCAAGCGCGCGCTGTGTCAGGGGGACCGTTCCAAGGTCTCCTGGACGCAGGTCGAAACCGGCTCGGCGGTGACGTGGAAATATCCCTCCTGCGTCCTCAACGGCGAAGATAGCGTGGGCGAGTTCTACTCGGTCGCGGTCACCAACAATTACCAGCAGGCCGACACCGGCACCAAGATGATTCACAACGGCAAGAACAGCCGCTCGACGATCATTTCCAAGGGAATTTCGGCTGGCAAGTCGAACAACACCTATCGCGGGCTTGTGAGGGTCAGCCCGACCGCGAGCGGGGTGCGCAACTTCACCCAATGCGACAGCCTGCTTTTGGGCGATCAATGCGGCGCGCACACCGTGCCCTATATCGAGGTGAAGAACCCCAGCGCACAGATCGAGCACGAGGCGACCACCAGCAAGATCAGCGACGAACAGCTGTTCTACGCGATGCAGCGCGGCCTCGGCGAAGAGGAAGCCGTGGCGCTGATCGTCAACGGCTTTGCCAAGGACGTGCTGAAAGAGCTGCCGATGGAGTTCGCGGTCGAAGCGCAGAAGCTGCTGGCGATTTCGCTTGAGGGGAGCGTGGGGTGATGTTGCTCACTGGAACCGCGATCCTAATCGCTATTGCGCTCTGGTTTGCAACAGGATGGTATTTGAATGAGCGTTTAAAGCTTGTTCACGAAAAGCTGGATCGCGTTCTAGAGGCCTTCGATGGCCTTCGTGAATATCTCTATGAAATTGATCCTCAATTCGATGAAGAGAGAGTGCTCTTGGACAGCCTGCACTCGGAAAAATCTGAGACGATGTTTGACGGAATGCGTCATTTGGAACTCAGGAAGGCCCGTGAAGAAGCCGGAAGGCGAATACTGAATTCAAGCTTTTTCGACGGTGGATTTCGTTCGCCTCGTCAGGGGGATTTCAAAGGATGACCACCCGCAAAACCCTCGCCCTCAACCCCGAGGCTGCCACCGCCGAAGCCCCCGTGCTCAAGAAGAAGGGCCGCGGGTGGGAGATTTCGGACAAGCGGCTCGACGCGCTGCACGAACAGGCGCGTGAACTCCGCCGCCATTCGTCCGAGGCGCACAAGGCGTTGGCCGAGAAGTTCAGCAAGGCTGATCTGGGCCGCTACACCTTCACCCGGCACGCGGTGGTCGGCAGTGCGATTGTCGATTTCAATTGCCATGCCATGGGCCTCGCGCTGTCGATCGACGAGGAAGGGCAGAACGATGTCCTCGCCAAGCGGCGCGACAAGAGCTTGGAAAGCGTCGGCATCAAGGTGATGCGGATCGCAGCGAGCGATATCCTTACCGATATCGACGGGGTGCTGAAGCAGCTGACCCAGGTGATGCGCGAGCGGATCGCCGAGCGCAAGGCCGCCGCCCGCGCGCACAAGGCGGCCAATCCCAACCAGACCTACGACCGCCCCAAGCGCAGCGGCGATGGCGACAAGCCCAAGCGCCCCCCGCACAGGAACTGACATGCTCGAAATCACCGATCTTCACGCCAGCGTCGGCGACAAGCCGATCCTCAAGGGTCTGACGCTGTCCGTCCCCGCGGGCGAAGTCCACGCCATCATGGGGCCCAACGGCGCGGGCAAGTCGACGCTCACCAATGTGCTGGGCGGCAAGCCGGGCTACGAGGTGACCGCGGGGAGTGTGATCTTCCGCGGCGAGGACCTGCTTGCGCTCGAACCGCATGAACGCGCGGCCAAGGGCCTGTTCCTCGGCTTCCAGTATCCGGTCGAGATTCCCGGCGTCTCCAACGTCCAGTTCCTGCGCGAGGCATTGAACGCGCAGCGCAAGGCCCGCGGGGAAGAGCCCCTTAACGGCGGCGAGTTCCTCAAGCTCGCCAAGGACAAGGCGGGGCTGCTCCAGATGGACATGGAAATGCTCAAGCGGCAGGTCAATGTCGGCTTTTCGGGCGGCGAGAAGAAGCGCGCCGAGATGGTGCAGATGGGCATTCTCGACCCCGCCTTCGCGGTGCTCGACGAAACCGATTCCGGCCTCGACATCGATGCGCTCCGGATCGTCGGCGCGGGCATCAACGCGATCATGCGCAGCGCGGACAAGGCGGTGCTTCTCATCACCCATTACCAGCGCCTGCTCGACGTGGTGAAGCCCGACAAGGTCAGCATCCTTGCGGGCGGCCGCATCGTCGAGACCGGCGGGCCGGAACTCGCGCACGAACTTGAACGCGAAGGCTATGCGGGGATTTCCGCGTGACCGGCCAGACCATCGATCACGGTCGCACCAGTCTGACCGACCTGCGCGCGAGCTATGTCGCATCGAGCACCGATGCGATGCCGATCGCGGGCGTGATCGCCTGGAGCGTGCTTGCGCTGCTCGCGCTTTGGCTGGGCCCGGCGCTGCCTTACTGGGCCGTGCTGGTCGCGCCGGCAGCGCCGCTGCCGCTTGCGGTGCTGATCGACAAGGCGCGCGGCCGGCCGACCATCTTTGACGGCGACGCCTCGCACCCGATGACCGGACTGTTCCTGCAGTTCATGAGCGTGATCGGCGTATTCGTTTTCCTCGTGATCGCGATTGCCAAGGGGCCGGCGGCGCTGGCGCTGGGGATCGGCATCGTTTCGGGCCTGATCTGGGTGCCGCACGGCTGGTCGACCGGATCGCGCGCGGGGATGGTGCAGTTCCTGCTGCGCGCCGTCCTGTGCTTTGCGGCATACTTTCTTGCGCCCTCGGGCCTCAAGGTGCCGGCCATCGCGGCTGCGGTGGCATTGAGCTATGTTCACGCGATCCTGTTCGTGCGCGGGCAGGTGCGCGCATGACCGCGCTCCCCACCCGCCGCGACGAAGCGTGGCGCTATGCCGACATGGATGGCGTGGCGCGGCTCGGCGCGGATGCTTTCGATCGGTGGCAGACGATCGATGTGGCTGCGGGCGAGAGCGTGACGCGCTGCCTTATCGTGGGATCGGACGCACCCGAACTCCACCGCTTGCGCGTGACCTTGGGCGAGGGCGCGAAGGCTGCCTTCTTTGCCACCAATGCGGGCGGCGATTACACCCGCGTGGAAATCGAAGTGCGGCTTGCGAAGGGCGCGCATTTCGAATTCGGGGGTGTGACCATCGGCGGAGCGGGCGTGACTCGCGAGTTCGTCACGCAGGTCGTCCATGCCGAACCCGAGGCGACCAGCAACCAGACGATCCGCGCGGTTCACTGGGCAGGCGCGACCGGCAATTTCCTCGGCGAAATCAAGGTCGCGCGCCATGCGCAGAAAACCGACGCCGCGCAGGATTTCAAGGGCCTGCTGCTCGAAGCCGGGGCGAGCGCCAATGCGGTGCCGCAGCTCGAAATCTTTGCCGACGATGTAAAGTGCGCGCACGGCGCGACCGTGGGCGCCTTGGATGAGGCCGCACGGTTTTACATGATGGCGCGTGGGCTCGACCCCGCCACCGCGCAGCGGCTGCTGGTGCAGGCCTTCATCGGCGATGCCTTTGTGGCGCTGGAGGACGAGGCCGAACGCGAGACGCTGCTCGATGCCGCGCTGGCCGCGCTGGAGGGGGCCAAGCTGTGAACGCGCCTGCCACCATCACCCGCGATCTTCGCAGCGACTTTCCCGGCATGGTCACGGCCGACGGAACGCCGTGGCATTACCTCGACACCGCCGCGACCGCGCAGAAACCGCGCGCCGTCATCGACGCGATGGCGCGCGCACTGGGCGATAACTACGCGACCGTCCACCGCGGGGTTTACACCCGCTCGGCGGAAATGACGCTGGCTTACGAGGCGGCGCGGCGCACCGTCGCGCATTTCATCGGCGGGCATGAGGACGAACTGGTCTTCACCCGCGGCGCGACCGAGGCGATCAACCTCGTCGCGCAGACTTGGGGCCGCGCGACCCTCAAACCCGGGGACCGTATCCTGCTCTCGCAGGCCGAGCATCATTCGAACATCGTGCCGTGGCAGATGGTTGCGGCCGAAGTGGGCGCGCAGATCGACGTTTGCCCGCTGACCCACGATCACCGGATCGATCTTGACGCCGCCGAAGCCATGCTGACCGAAGCGCACAAGCTGGTCGCGCTGGGCCATGTCTCGAATGTCACCGGCGCGCTGCTCGATGCGCCCCGCGCCGCTGCAATCGCGCACAAGGTCGGCGCAAAGCTGCTGCTCGACGGATGCCAGTCGGCACCGCACATGGGGGTCGATGTCGAAGCGCTGGCTTGCGATTTCTACGTCTTTTCCGCGCACAAGCTTTACGGCCCGACCGGGATCGGCGCGCTGTGGGCCAAGGCAGAACTGCTCGCCGGGATGCCCCCCTATCAGGGGGGCGGAGCGATGATCGACCGCGTCACCTTTGCGCAGACGACTTATGCCAGCGGGCCGCAGCGCTTCGAGGCGGGAACGCCTGCGATCACCGAAGCGATCGCCTTTGCCGCTGCCGCCGATTATGTCCGCAACCTCGGGCCGCACAACATCCACGCGCACGAACAAGGGCTGGTCGCAAGGCTGCGCCGCGAGCTTGGCGCGATGAACGATGTCACGCTGTTCGGTCCCGACGACAGCGCCGGGATCGTCAGCTTTGCGATTGACGACATTCACCCGCACGACCTCGGCACAATCCTCGACGAAAGCAACGTCGCGATCCGCGCCGGGCACCACTGTGCCCAGCCGCTGATGGACTATCTCGGCGTTCCCGCCACCGCGCGCGCCAGCTTCGGCCTCTACTCCTCCGAGGCCGATGTCGACGCGCTGCTCGCCGGAATCGCCCGCACCCGCAAGATCTTTGGAAGAGGATAAGAGCGATGGACAGCTCGACTCAAAAGCCGCCCCGCGCCCGTGTGGAAGACGCGATCGACACCGATGGTGCCGCTACCCCTGAAGCCGGGACGCCGCGCACCCGCGACTATCTCGATGGGTTTCTCGCCGCCAAGCCCGCTGCCGATGGCGTGGGCGGGGCGGGCAGCGATCTGCAGGCCGAAGTGATCGCCGCCTTGCGCGAAATCTTCGATCCGGAAATTCCGGTCAACATCTACGATCTCGGCCTGATCTACGGGGTCGAGGTCGATGACAATGCCGACGCCACCGTCACCATGACGCTGACCACGCCGCACTGCCCGGTCGCCGAATCGATGCCGGGCGAGGTCGAACTGCGCGTCGCTTCGGTGCCGGGGATCCGCGATGCCGAGGTGAATCTGGTGTGGGACCCGCCGTGGGGCCCGCACAAGATGAGCGACGAGGCACGGCTCGAACTGGGAATGCTGTGACCAGCGCGCCGGCCCTCGCGATCACGCTCGCGGATTACCGCGACCCCCGCGATGCGGCGGACGTGGTGGCGCTGCTCGATGCCTATGCCCGCGATCCGATGGGCGGCAGCGAGCCCTTGCCCGAGGACGTCAAGACACGGCTCCCGAGCGAGTTGGCGCAGAACCCCCATGCATTCTCGCTGATCGCGCGGCTGGGCGGCGACGCGGTGGGGCTGGCCAATTGCTTCGTGGGCTATTCGACCTTTGCCGCTGCGCCGCTGGTCAATATCCACGATCTGGCCGTGCTGCCCGGACACCGCGGCGCAGGCATCGGCAAGGCGCTGCTCGGCGGGGTCGAGGCCGAGGCCTTGAAGCGCGGGGCCTGCAAGATCACATTGGAAGTGCTGACCGGCAATCCGGCGCGGCATCTCTATGCGCGCGAAGGCTTTGGCGATTACCAGCTCGATCCCGGCACGGGCCACGCATTGTTCTGGCAGAAGAGGCTGACATGACCGACACGACCACCACCACGCGTCCTGCGCCCAAGGCGGCCGTGATCCTCACACCTTCTGCCGAGGCGCGCATCGCGGAGCTGATGGGCAAGGCGCCTGCGGACGCGATCGGCGTCAAGCTGTCGACCCCGCGCCGGGGCTGTTCGGGCCTCGCCTATTCGGTCGACTACGTCACCACCGAGGCGAAGTTCGACGAGAAGATCGTCACGCCCGGCGGCGTGTTCTATATCGACGGCGCGTCGGTGCTCTATCTGGTCGGCAGCGTCATGGATTGGCGCGAGGATGATTTCACCGCCGGCTTCGTGTTCGAAAACCCCAATGCCAAGGGTGCTTGTGGCTGCGGGGAAAGTTTCATGGTATAATCAGCCACATCGCAGTCCGTCACGGGAGCAGCCGATGTTGACACTAATGGGCCGCTTGGCTCTGGGTCTGGGGGCGGTGGCCGCTGCGGCGATCGCGGGCCAAGCCCGATCTCTCAAGCATGATCGGCAGGCAGGAACGCGCTCGCTCGATGCGTTGCGGCGCGGCGCGCAGGGTTCGCGCAGGAAACCGCCCGAGGCCGGGATCGCGTCTCCCGCTGTCCCGCCCCGCGGTCCGTTGCCCAAAAACGGCGGGGCAGCGGCTGAATTGCAATCCGATCGCTAAGCCCGGTCAGCCTTCCTCGGCGATCCGCGCGATCAGCCGGGTTTCGAGCGCATCGACCTCGCCATCGGCGGCGATCATCGCATCGAGCCATTCGCTTTCATAGGCGGTGACCTTCTCGCCCTCGGCCGCGAGCGCGGCATAGTCGGTGGCGGCGGGTTTCTTCTTGCCGAACACCTTGCCGAAATGGTTGGCGACCTGCGGCACCTCGCGCATCACCCGGCCCATGAAGCGTCCGACATTCGCCCGGTTGTCGGCGACGAAGGCTTCAAGCTCGCGGCGGCGCGCGTGGTCGAGCTGCGCGCTCGGAAGCACGAAGCCCTTGAGGAAATTGGCGACCCCGTCGATGAACAGGTCGTCCCATTCGGCCGCGTTCTCGTCGGCAAGCGTCGCGTCCTTCAGGCGGAACAGCATTTCCGCCTCGAACCGCGACACTGCCGCCGGGGCGCAGCCGCCGCTGGCGAAGATCACGCGGCGGATGATCCGGCATTCGGCAGCGCTGATATGGGTCGCACTGAGCGCGCCGCCGCAGCGCGTCGGGCCGGTGCCGGTGAGGACCTCGCGCTCGACCACGGCAAGCGCGTAGTCCTTCAATCGCTCGGGCACGTTCTCGGCGCGCTCGATGATGCGCACCACCGCTTCGAGTTCGGCGGCGCTTTCGACGATGCCGTCGCGGTCGATCTGCGCGATCAGCCACTCGGCTTCCTCGGCGGAGCATTGCAGGCGCGGCGGCGCGGCGTTGAGCACGAATTCGCCGATCGCCTCGACGAAGAAGTCGCACCATTCGCTGCTGCGCACGTCGAGCGCGGTGTTGAGCGCGAACAGCGCCTCGGCCTCTTCGCGGGTGATGATCCCGTCACCCCAGCCTTCGCGGCGCAGGGCGAGCAATTCGTCGGCGGTGATCTGGCCATCGGCTGCTGCACGCTGCGCAATGTCAATGAACTGTGTGGTCATCGCCCTTGGGTCCCCTGAGGTTTTCGCCGGGGGGCATGCCACGAACAGGCTTAAAGCCGCGTTACCGGCGCTCCACCTCGCGGATGCAGGCGCCTGCATCGACCGCCGTCCCGCCTTGGCGCAAGCGCGCGGCGACATGGGTCGCGGTGGGCTCTGTGCCTGCGGCGACGGGGTAGAGGAAGACATCGAGCACGCAGCTTGATCCGGCGAATTGCAGCTTGCGCGCATCACCTTCGGCAAGGTCGATGCGCGGTTCGCCGAACCGGCGGGTGAGCGCATCGGCGCGCGAGCCGATCACCCCGCCAAGCCCGGCGGGTGCCATTACCTGCGGCACGACGACCACCGTGCTACGCGGCGCAGCGGCGGCGCGGCTCGCTGGGGCAGGCGCACCGCCGCCCGCACACGCCGCAAGCAACCCTGCCAGCATCGCGCTCGCGATCATCCGGGAAGTTATCACGCGCGCGCTCCTGTCCGCCCCAGCACCAGATGGGTTCCGGCCGCGGCCCCGATCAGCGGGGCGAGAAAATTCACGAAGGGCACCAGCATCATCCCGGCCACCACCGCGCCCAGCAAGATCCGCTCGGCCAACGGGACCGGATTGCCGCGCGGATCGCCGTTGCAGTGCCGCAGCCACGCCATGTCGGTCAGCTCGCGCCCCAGCAGCACCGCGTTCACCGCGAGGAACACCGCCGCCGGCCCGATCGCGGTGAACACCAGCACGGCAGCAACCGGCAGCGCCAGCAGGTTGTAGCCCAGCGCGCGCCGCAACCCGCGTGCCGCCGCGGCGATTTCGCCCGGCAGCGGCAAGGGCCGGGCACTTGCAGCCATCACCGGATAATGCCGCGCCTCGACCGCCGAAACTACATCGTCGGCGAAGAACTGCAGCACCGCGAGCGCCACGATCCGGAAGGTGAACCACATGCCCAGCGGCACGAGGATCACCGCCGCGACCCCAGCCCAGCGGGTGTCCAGCGCATAGTCCTGTGCCAGCGCGGCGAGCCCGACATAGAGCCCGGTTCCCGCCGCGGCAAACACCGCCAGCGTCACCGCGATGCTCTTGACCGCGACCCGCACCACGGCGCGGTCGCCCAGCTGGCCGATGGCTTTCACGATTGCAGCGGGAACGGCGGACATCGCGCGTCTCCTGCGCAGGCCCGCCGCCGAAGTCAACGCAGCGCTGCTGCACCGCACACAGATCGCTTGGCGCAGGCGGCGAAGGCGGCTAGGCGCGCTGCCAGACATCACTTGAGGAAAATCCCGTGCCCGAAGCCAACCCGCCCCGCTACGACGTCATCGCCATCGGCAATGCCGTGGTCGATGTGATCGCCTCCTGCGAGGAGGAGCTAATTATCGAACTCGAACTCAATCGCGGCGGGATGACGCTGATCGACGAGGCGCGTGCCGACGCGCTGTATGACGCGATGCCGCCCGCGCGCGAGATTTCGGGCGGTTCGGCCGCGAACACGCTGGCGGGGCTTGCCACGCTCGGGCTCGAATGCGCCTTCATCGGCCAGGTCGCCGACGATCAGCTCGGCAAGGTGTTCCGCCATGACATGCGCGCGACGGGGATCGATTTCGACACGCCCGCGCGCGAAGGCGAGCCGGCGACGGGCCGCGTGCTGATCTTCGTTACGCCCGATGGAGAGCGCACGATGAACACCTTCCTCGGGGCCGGCCAGTTCCTGCCCGCTACCGCGCTCGACGAGGAGCTGATCGCATCGGCCGCGATCCTCTATCTCGAAGGCTATCTGTGGGACCCGGAAGAACCCCGCCGCGCGATGCGCCGCGCGATCGAGGTTGCGCGCGATGCGGGCCGCAAGGTCGCCTTCACCGCGTCCGAAAGCTTCGTGATTGCGCGCCACGGCGATGATTTCCGCGCCATGATCGACGACGGCATCATCGACATCCTCTTCGTCAACGAGACCGAGCTTGCTACGCTCACCGGCGAGGACGATTTCGAAACCGGCCTCGCCGCGATCGCGGGCAAGGTGCCAGTGCTGGTCGCGACGCAGGGCGAGAAGGGCGCGGTCGCTATCGCGCATGGCGAGCGTGCCGAGGTTGCCGCGGTGCCGGTCGTGAAGGTGGTCGACACCACCGGCGCAGGCGACCAGTTCGCCGCCGGTTTCCTGTCGGGCTTCGTCAAGGGCGAGCCGCTGACCCGCTGTCTCAAGCGCGGCGCGATCTGCGCCTCCGAAGTGATTTCGCACTACGGCCCGCGGCCCGAAGCCGACATGCTCAAGCTGATGGACGAGCGGCTTTAAGGCTTTTCGCTCGCCCCTCCGGGCGAGCGTCCTCGGCGCGTTTCGCGCTGCGCTCGAGCGCCTGCGGCTCGGCCGCGTGGCCTCGCGGCTGCTGGGCAGCCGGGGAAGCCTTTGGTTTTTCGCTCGCCCAGCCGGGCGAAGCGTCCTCGGCGAGTCCTCGTTGCCCTATCGCTTCGCTGCTTGAGGGCGGGGTGCCTTCGCCTCGCCTCGGGGCGCGTGCGGTTGCTGCGCGCGCGGACTTGCGCTCAGGGCCAAATCGGCGGCTTCCTCGTTCAGCATTGCCGCCGGTTTCCTGTCGCATGAGACACAAGAGACAGTGTCCAGAACGGGAAAAACCGCTTACCGCGTGCGGGGGTGGGATCTGACGATGGCAAGGAGCGCAGAGCATGTCTAACCGCTCGCGCCGCCTGTAGGAAAGCTCAGCCTTCGGGCACGTATCCCGCACCGCGAAGCGTGACCATATAGGCTGCGATCTGGTCGATCTGGCGCTGGGTCAGCGTGAAATCCATGTCCTCGGGGTAATTGTGCGCGTCGGCCAGCCACGCGGCGAGCGAGGCTTGCGACAGGCCGGAACGATTGGCGATCCCGGCAAAGCTGGGCGCGGCGGGGTTGGGCGAAAGAAACAGCGGCTCGACCGCATGGCATCCCCCGCACGCGCCTTCGATAAAGGCCGGCGCGCGCGTGTCGGGCGAGGGCGAGGTCGCCTTGCCCAGCATCGCACGGGGATTGTCGGTGCCGGGCGCGGTGCAGCCCGCCAGCGCCAGAAACGGCAGAACGACGAGCGCAAGCGAGCGGTAGGGGCGATGTTTCATGCGGCCCTTTTGCGCCCCTCGCTGCACGTCATCATTGATCGGGATCAAATTGGCAGGGCCCGAGCGGCGCTCCCGTGAGATGCGATAAGACGCTTGTCTCACCCGAATGATGCAAAAGCCGCGTGCCGTGCTAATCGCGGCTCATGGCGCCGCTCGATATCGAATCCGTTCTGCTGATCATCGGCATCCTGCTGCTCACCACGGTGCTGGCCGGGAGCCTTTCCAGTCGGTTCGGCCTGCCCGCGCTGATCGGCTTTCTGGGCCTGGGGATGCTCGCCGGGGTCGACGGGCCGGGCGCAATCGTCTTCAGCGACTTTTCGCTAGCGCAGTCGGTCGGCACGGCTTCGCTGATCTTCATCCTGTTTTCGGGGGGCCTCGACACCGCATGGCAGGATGTGCGCCGGGTCGCCGCGCCGGCGCTGATGCTCGCCACGCTGGGGGTGTTCGTCAGTGCCGGGATCGTTGCCGGTTCGGCGATCCTGCTGATCGGCGCCGCCCCGCTCGAAGCGGCCTTGCTCGGCGCGATCATTGCCTCCACCGATGCCGCCGCGGTCTTTGCGATCCTGCGTTCGACCGGGCTCGATCTCCACGGCGACGTGCCGGCGTTGATCGAGGTGGAGTCCGGCTCGAACGATCCGATGGCGATTTTCCTCGTCGGGGCGGTCCTGCTGTTCATCGCCGCGCCGGATGCCAGCCCCCTCGCGCTGGTACCCGAATTCGCGGTGCAGATGGTGATGGGGGCGATCGTCGGCGTGGTGGTGGGCTATGCCATGGTGGGGTTGCTCAAACGCGGCGGCTATCGCCAGGGCGGTCTTGCCTTCGTGATCTCGATCGCGACCGCGTTGATCGCCTTTGGCCTCGCACAGATCCTGTCGGGCAACGGGTTCCTTGCGGCCTACCTTGCCGGGCTGGTCGCCGGAAACCAGCGCTATGCGGCAAAGCGGACGGTCTCGACATTCCAGGACGGGATGGCCTGGCTTGCGCAGGTTGCGATGTTCCTGACGCTCGGCCTGCTGGTGACCCCCAGCGAACTGGCGCCGGTGATATTTCCCGGCATCATCATGACCGTGGTGCTGATGTTCATCGCCCGCCCGGTCAGCGTGTTCCTGTGCCTTGCCCCCTTCCGCCGGTTCGGGTGGCGATCGAAGCTGTTCGTGTCGTGGGCGGGCCTGCGCGGCGCGGTGCCGATCGTGCTGGCAACCTTCCCAATGGTCGCAGGCGTGCCGGGCGCCTTCACGATCTTCAACATCGTGTTCTTCGTGGTGCTGCTGTCGAGCATCATTCAGGGGCCGACGATCAACTGGCTTGCCCGCAAGCTCGACATTGCGGGTCATGACAGGCGGGTGGCCGAGCGCGAAGCGCGCGCGAGCCCAGCGGACGCGGCGGCACGCCCGGAACAGGCCGCGCGTCAGCCCTAGGCAGAAGGTCAGCCTTGCGCTGGCATCCCGCCAGAGGTTTTGCCCGCAACCACCGTCAGGCCCCCGCCTCGCGCGCCACTTCGCGCCAGCCGATGTCGCGGCGGCTGAAGCCGGTTGGGAAATTGATCGCGTCCACCGCGCGGTAGGCGTGCGCCTGCGCCTCGGTCACGTTGGCACCCGTCGCGGTGACCGCGAGCACGCGGCCGCCGGCGGCCACGAGCGCGCCGTCTTTCCGCGCGGTGCCGGCGTGGAAGATCTTCACGCCCGCGCTCTCCGCGTCGCCCAGAACGATCGCGCCGCCCTTTTCCGGCGTGCCGGGATAGCCCCTGGCGGCCATCACCACGGTCAGCGCGGTCACATCGCTGAACGCGATTTCGCCGTCGTCCAGCGTGCCTTGCGCGCAGGCGAGCATGATCGGCACCAGATCGCTTTTCAGCCGCATCATCAGCACCTGGCATTCGGGATCGCCGAAGCGGGCGTTGTATTCGATCAGCTTGGGGCCATCGGCGGTGAGCATCAGCCCGGCGAACAGCACGCCCTGATACGGAGTGCCGTCTTCGCGCATCGTGCGCACCGTGGGTTCGATGATCTCGGCCATCACGCGCGCCTGCAATTCCGGCGTCAGCACCGGGGCGGGCGAATAGGCGCCCATCCCGCCGGTGTTGGGGCCGGTATCCCCGTCGCCCACGCGCTTGTGATCCTGCGCGCTGCCAAAGGGCAGAATCGTGGTGCCATCGGTGAGCGCGAAGAAGCTCGCTTCCTCGCCAGCCATGAACTCCTCGATCACTACCTGCGCGCCCGCTTCGCCGAAGCCCCCGCCGAACATGTCGGCGAGCGCGTCCTCGGCCTCGGCGAGGGTTTCGGCGATCACCACGCCCTTGCCCGCGGCCAGCCCGTCGGCTTTGAGCACATAGGGCGCGGCAAAGCGGGCGAGGGCGGCGCGCGCCTCGTCGAGGCTGTGGGTGCGGACATAGCCGGCGGTGGGGATCCCTGCGCGCGCACACAGGTCCTTGGTGAACCCCTTGGAGCCTTCGAGCTGCGCTGCCGCCTGCGACGGGCCGAACACCGGCACGCCTGCTGTCCTCAGGCTGTCCGAAAGCCCATCGACCAGCGGAGCTTCCGGCCCGACCACGACGAGCCCGATTGCGTGCTCCGCGCAGAAGGCGATCACCGCGCCGTGATCGGTCACATCCAATGCGACCAGTTCGGCTTCCTCGGCGATGCCCGGATTTCCGGGGGCGGCGTAGAGTTTGGTGAGGCTCGGGGATTGCGCCAGCTTCCAGCTCAGCGCATGTTCGCGGCCCCCAGAGCCCAGCAGCAGGATATTCATGGCCTCTTCGCCTTCAGATGATCGCAACGCCGGGCTGGTAGCGCGTGAGCGGCACGGCGACAATGCGCAAGCCCTCTCGATCAGCGAGGTTTCCGCGCTGCTCAAGCGCACGGTCGAGGACCGCTTCGGCTTCGTGCGGCTGCGCGGCGAATTGTCGGGCGTGAAGCGCGCGGCCTCGGGTCATTTCTACTGCGCGCTGAAGGACGAAGGCGCGGTGATCGACGGGGTGATGTGGAAGGGCAATGCCGCCCGCCTCAATTTCCGCGCCGAGGACGGGCTGGAGGTGATCGCCACCGGCAAGCTGACCACCTATCCCGGCCGTTCGAAATACCAGATCGTGATCGACAGCATGGAGCTGGCGGGCGAAGGCGCGCTGCTGGCGCTGCTGGAAAAGACCCGCGCACGGCTGGCTGCCGAAGGGCTGTTCGCCAGCGAAGGCAAACGCGCGCTGCCGTTTCTGCCCCAGGTGATCGGGGTGGTCACTTCGCCCACCGGCGCGGTGATCCGCGATATCCTCCACCGTCTTGCCGACCGCTTCCCGGTCCACGTGCTGGTCTGGCCGGTGCTGGTGCAGGGCAATGGCGCGGCAGAACAGGTGGCCGCCGCCGTGCGCGGGTTTTCAGCCATCCAGCCGGGCGGGCCGGTGCCGCGCCCCGATGTGGTGATCGTCGCGCGCGGGGGCGGGTCGATCGAGGATCTGTGGAGCTTCAACGAGGAAGCCGTGGTCCGCGCAATCGCCGAATGCACCATCCCGGTGATCAGCGCGGTAGGCCACGAGACCGACACCACGCTTGCCGATTTCGCCGCCGACCGCCGCGCGCCCACGCCCACCGCGGCGGCCGAAATGGCGGTGCCGGTGCGCGCCGACCTCGCCTTTACGCTCACCGATCTTGCCGCCCGTCAGCGGCGCGCGGTCTATCGACCGGTCGAACTGGGGCGCGAGCGGCTGGCGGCACGGGTGCGGATGCTGCCGCGGCCCGAGAACCTGCTCAGCCCGCAGGCGCAGCGGCTCGACGAACTGTCCGAACGCCTGCGCCGCGCGCTGGGGGATCGTTCGGCCAGAGGGCGCGAGCGGTTGGCGGGCACCGCCGCGCGCCTCTCCCCCAGCCTGCTGTCGCGCGCCGCCGCCGAAGCGCAGCGCCGGCTCGACCGCGCACGGCTTTCCCCTGCGCTGGCCGAGCGCCCCTTGCGCGATGGCGCCCAGCGGCTCGCCGCGCTGACGCGGGTGATGAGCCAGCTTCACCCCGAAAAGCCGCTCGAACGCGGTTATGCGATCATCCGTGATCGCTCGGGCCGTGCGCTGACGGCTCGCGCCGATGCCGCCGCAGAGCCGCTGCTGCGCGTCCAGTTCCGTGACGGGACGCTCACCGCTGCTCCCGCGGCTGATACGGGCGCGCCGCCGCCATCCGCCGCATCCACGCCCATTCCGCCGCCGCAGTCTGCGCCGGCGCGCAAACCGGCAAAGCGATCGGCCTCGCCCGTGCAAGATGATTTGTTCAGCTAGGCCCGGAGTGCTATCGTGGTTGCCATGCTGATGTCCTCCTCCGATAAAACCGCCAAACTTTACTACGCCCCGTCCAGCTTTCGTGTGCTGCGCCCGGGAAGCCATGTGCTGTGCGCGGTGACGGGGGAGCCGATCCCGCTGCCCGAACTGCTTTATTGGAGCGCGGAGCGGCAGGAGGCCTATGCCTCGTGCGAGATCGCGACCCGCCGCCTGCTCGGCCAGGTCTGATTTTCCTCACCGATGGCGCGTGACGCATCGGCCGCGCTTATTGCGCGGCGCTGGCGTGCGGGGCTGGCGGCGCTGATCGCGCTGGGGCTGGCGCCGGGCACCTGTGTGCGCAGCGATATCGGCACAAGGCGCGATGCCGCGTCGGTGACGCTGACCCCGCTTCAGAACCGCAGCGGCGTGTCGGGCGCGCTGGCGGTGACGGGGGTGTGGCGGATGTCTTCCGCGCACGGCTGGTTCGGCGGCTTTTCCGCGCTGGTCGCCAAGGGCAGCGGCGGGCTGGTGGCGGGCACCGATCGCGGGTTCCTGCTCGACCTTGCGATTTCCGGTGAAGGCACGCCGCGCGCGGTGCCGGGCAGTTTCCGCTTTGCCGGGATCACGGGACGCGGGCGAACCGAATGGGTCGATCTCGAATCGCTCGCGCGCGATCCTGCCACCGGCACGCTGTGGGGAGGGTTCGAGCTCGACAATCTGGTGGTGCGCTATGCCCCCGACGGCACGCGCCGCGTTGCCGCGCCGCCATCAATGGCTCAGTGGAGCATCAACAGCGGCCCCGAGACGATGGAGCGTCTGGCCGATGGCCGCTTCCTTGTGATCGCCGAAGGGGGCACTGATGACGACACCCCGCGGCACGAGGCGCTGCTGTTCCCGCGCGACCCGCTCTCCGGGGGAAAGCCGCTCACCTTCGCGCTGGCGGCGCCTGCGGGGTATGATCCGGTGGATGCGACACAAGTGCCCGACGGGCGCGTGCTGATCCTGCTGCGGCGGGTGCGGTATGCGATCCCTGCAAGGTTCGACACCGCGATCGCGATTGCCGATCCGGCTGCGATTCGCGCCGGTGGCGACTGGCCGGTCCGGGTCATCGCGCGGCTCGAAGGCGGGATCTTCGCTGACAATTTCGAAGGGCTGGCCTTCGTCCCCTCACCCCAAGACCCCGCACGCGGGAGCCTGTGGGTCGTCTCGGACGACAATTTCTCGATCTTCCAGCGCAGCCTGCTGGTGCGTTTTGATTTTGGGCCACCATCGGTGGCGCAGCCCTCCCGCCACACCTCCCCGCCCGGCCACCAATAGTACCACTATGTTATGGTGGCCGGGCGGGGAGGTGGGGCGGGCGGTGCGCATCGCGCGTCAGCGCGATCGCCAGTCAAACACGAAAAAGCGCCCGGTCACCCGGACGCTCGATCGTTCAGCGTCTGCCCTGCGAGGGCAGCGGCAATCAGGCTGCGGCCTGCGCCTTGACCAGCTCGCGCTTGACCTTCTGGGCCGCGGTCGACAGCTTGTCGTCGCTGGTCTTGAGCAGCCAGTTGTCGAGGCCGCCATTGTGTTCCACCGAGCGCAGACCGTGGGTCGACACGCGGAACTTGAAGCTGCGCTCGAGCTTTTCGCTCATCAGCGTCACGTTCTGCAGGTTGGGCAGGAACACGCGCTTGGTCTTGTTGTTGGCGTGGCTCACGTTGTGGCCGACCTGGCGACCCTTGCCGGTCAATTCGCAGATGCGCGACATGGTGTGTCTCTTCTCGTAAAAATCGGAACGCCCAAGCACGAGGCTAGGCAAGGAAAGCGGCGCGCATAACGGGCGAGGTGCGAATCGTCAAGCAAGTTGCGCGGGGCGGCGCCGCGGGCTAGCCGATGCGGCATGACCCAGTGGCCGCTCCCCCTGCCGATGCAACGCGCACTGTCCGCGGCGCGCAGCGCGGCGGCTGCGGGCGAAGTGCCGATCGGCGCGGTGATCGTCAAGGACGGCGTGGTGATCGCCGAAGCGCACAACACCCCGCGCACCGATCACGACCCCACCGCGCATGCCGAAATGCGCGCGATTCGCGCTGCGGCAAAGACGCTGGCGGACGAACGGCTGACGGGGTGCGAATTGTGGGTCACGCTTGAACCTTGCGCGATGTGTGCCGGCGCGATCGCGCACGCGCGCATCGCCCGGCTCTATTACGCGGCGAGCGATCCCAAGGGCGGCGCGGTGGAACACGGCGCGCGGGTGTTCGACCAGCCGCAGACATTGCACCGCCCCGAAATCTACACCGGCATCGGCGAGGCCGAGGCGGCGGCAATGCTGCGCGCCTTCTTCCGTGAGCGGCGCTGAACCGACTGCGATGTTTCACGTGAAACATCGCCGCAAGAGCCGATCAAAAGCGGGCTGAAGGGGGTCTGGCGGGGGCCAAACGCGGGGCAAAAGGCGCCTGACCGGTGCCAGGCAAGGCGCGGATCGGCGGTCTTGCCTTATTCCTCGACCGGCGCGAGCGGGCGCGGTTGCAGCCGCCCGGCTTCGAGGATCGGCAGGCCGCCTTCGGTGGGCACATAGATGATCTGCCCCTGCGACTGCGCGATGTTCTCGATATAGAGGTAGCGCAGATAGCCCTCCGGCCCGCCGAGCCCGTCGGCGACGATGCGATTGGCTTCGGCCACGCCCCTGGCCCGCTCGACCTCGGCTTGGGCGAGAAGCTTGGCGCTTTCGAGCTTGGCCTCGGCCTCGAGCGTTGCGATCTGGCGGTTCTGGCGTGCCTGCGCGAGTTCGGCCTCGCCCGCGGTTTGGGCGTTCCAGACGCGCATCGAGTTATAGGCGGCGCACGATCCCAGCCCGCCGCCGACCACCACGGCCAGCAGAACCAGAAGCCCCAGAGCCAGCGACCAGACGGAATTGGCTTTCATGGACGGCGCGGCTCCCCCAAGCTGAAAATTGCAGCAATATTCAGAGCATAGACCATGCCCGGAAGGGGCCGGCAAGCGCGGTGCGGGCGCAATCCACGGGGCGCTGCCGCATCCGCCGCACAGCGCCCCGATGCGGCAGTTTTGCAACAGTCGCGCCTGTCACCGAACCGTCGCCTTGCGGACATGCCCCTGTCACCGAGCCTGCCTAGGGCCCGCGGCGACCGGCTCCGGCATGCGGAGACCGAACAGGGACAAAGATGATGATCCGCAACAGGCTTCTTGCCGGCGCTGCCGTGTCGGCCTTCTCGCTTGCACTGGCCAGCCCCGCGCTGGCGAACGACCCTGCCCAGACGCCCGCGGTCACCGCACAGGCCGGCGGCGCGATCGCGCAGACCGCAGAGGGCGATGACGGCGAAATCCAGTCGGCGAAGGAAATCGTGGTGCAGGGCGGCATCGGGTTCCGCAACCGCTCGGACAATGCCGAGCCCGTGCTGGTCTATGACGAGGAATATTTCCAGCGCTTCGAACCGCTGACCGCGGGCGATGCCTTGAAGCGCGTGCCGGGCGTCACCTTCCTGTCCGACGTGATCGAAAGCGACGGCGCGCGGCTGCGCGGGCTCGATCCGGGTTACACGCAGGTGCTGATCAACGGCGAGCGCGTGCCCGGCGGGCAGGCCGACCGTTCGTTCTTCCTCGACCGCATCCCGGCCGAACTGATCGAACAGGTCGAGATCGTGCGCTCCTCCTCCGCGCGGCGCACCGGGGACGCGGTGGCCGGATCGCTCAACATCAAGCTGCGCGATGGCTACACCTTCGATGGCGGATACTTGCGCGCAGGCGGGCTGTTCTTCGACGATGGCGAGGTGAAGCCTTCGGGCGGGTTCTATTATGGCGGCGCGCTGGCAGGCGGGCGGGTGCTGCTGGGTGCGAACGTGCAGGGGCGTTACAACCCCAAGCGCAAATCCAGCCTGCGCTATGGCGACAGCCCGGAGAACAACCCCGATTTCGCGACGGATGATTTCGACAACCGCGAAGACCAGACCGATACCCGCG
The DNA here is from genome assembly GCF_001663175.1 of Erythrobacter neustonensis. Taxonomy (NCBI): domain Bacteria; kingdom Pseudomonadati; phylum Pseudomonadota; class Alphaproteobacteria; order Sphingomonadales; family Erythrobacteraceae; genus Erythrobacter; species Erythrobacter neustonensis. The sequence continues at coordinate 1,088,036 of NZ_CP016033.1, forward strand.
ACGGCACCGATTATGCCTTCAATGCCAGCTGGGGGATCGAAAGCGAGACGACCACCTTCGAACTGCTCGGCAATGTCGTGCGGACTGAACGGACCGAGACCGAGCGGTCGTTCGAATACAACGATCCCTCAGCGATCAACGGCCCGGTGCGCGCGGTGCCGGCGGGCAACCTTCTGACCGACAATGCCAACGTCAACGATATCACCACGAAAAGCTGGGCGATTATCGGCAAGCTCGACCATGACTGGGGCTTTGGCGAGACGAAGCTTCGCGCGGGTTTCTCGCGCTTCGACGACCGCCAGGACGAGTTCGAATACGAGGTCGATTTCGACCGCAGCGCGCCGCGCTTCACCGGCGACCTGACGCTGCGCGACACCGCCGACAAGGAGGTTTTCGTCAATCTCGAACAGGGCTTTGCGCTGGGCGACGATCTGACGCTGGCGGTGGGCGGGTTTGCGCAAGACAAGGACCGCCGGTTCGATCTTCAGGAGGTGCGCAGCCGCTTCAACCTGACCGCCGCCGATCGGCAGGGCTATGACCAGTTCGCGCGCAATCCGGGCGAATTCGCGCCGGATCCCTTCCCCGCGCTGGGCGTGACCGCATCGAACACCATCGCCGAGGATCGCCGCGATCTTTACGCGCTGATCGAGGGGACCAGCGGCGCGCTGACCTTCGAGGCCGGGGTGCGCTGGGAAAACACCGATGTCACCGTCACCGATCTGACGCCCGGGGGGCTGGGCACCTTCCGCAATGATTACGACGTGTTGCTGCCCTCGGCATCGTTCAAGCTCGACCTTGGCGCTGGCCGGATCACGGCATCGGCCGCACGCACGCTGCGCCGCCCGAACTTCGATTTCATCACGCCCGGCCTGCTTCCAGCGGAGTTGGGGGACAATGATTTCCGCGGTAATCCGCTGCTGCTGCCCGAAACCGCTTGGGGCGGCGATCTGGGGTACGAACACAAGATCGGCAAGACCGGCATCATCGGGGTCAACGTCTTCTACCGCGATATCGGCAATCTCACCGAACTGGCGACCGAACTCGATGCCAATGGCGTTCCCAGCCGCGGCTCGGAGGACAGGCCGCCCACGCTGGATGCCAATGGCAACCCCATTCCCGGCACCGGATCGCGCACCTTCATCTACACCCCGCGCAACACCGGCAGCGGCGAGGTTTACGGGATCGAATTCGACGCCTCGTTCAGCCTCGCGTTCATCGGCCTGCCCGATACCGGCGTGTTCGGAAACCTCGCGCTGCTCGACAGCACCATCACCGATGAATTCGGGGAGCGGCGGTTCAACGACCAGTCCAAATATGTCTACAATTTCGGCGCGATCCAGAACCTGCCCGATTTCGGCGCGGCCTTTGGCGCGACCTACCGCAAGCAGGGCGCAGCCTATGGCCGCGTGGTGGGCGAGGAAGTGACCACGCGCTATGGCGCGGATCTCGAAATCTTCGTCGAGAAACGCTTCGGCGACAGCTTCACGATCCGCGCGGTGGGATCGAACCTGCTCGACGGGACCAAGGACGAGGACTTCAACAAGTTCGCCACCACCGGCGACCAGATCGCCCGCGACTTCGACGAATACGAGTTGGAGAGCGAACGCGCCGGCCCGGTGTTCCAGGTGGTGGCGCGTTACGCGTTCTGATGAAGGCGGGGGCTGCCGGAGCGGTTCCGGCGGCCCTTTACAAGCCGCGCCAGATCCTCGCCGGCGCGCTGCCTTGTGCGCCGCGGCGGCCCGCCGGGCAGGGGGCGGGGCGGAAGCGCTTGGAATAGCACAGGCGGATTTCCTCGAGCCAGCCGCGCGGGTTCAATTCGACTGCCACCGCGCTTTCGGGCCAGTCGGGGTTGGCATCGGCAAAGCTTGCCCGGATGCGGCCTGCGGTGAGGCCCTCCTCGCGGCTGATGCGGTCGTAATCGGGCAGGCGCAGCCCGCCTTCGAGGATCGCGATCACTTTCAGATAGCTTTGCGGGCGGCTGACCATGCAGCTGCCGTGCTTGGCCCATTGCCGCGCGACCAGCCGCGCCGAGGGCATCCGGCACATCGCGCCGCGCACTTCGGCGGGGGTGAGCGCGCGCCGCGCCGTGCACCACTGCGGCCAGCCCTTCGCGCTTTCGGGCCAGAGCCCGTGGACGACGAGGCCGAAGCTGCCATTGCCGCCGCCGCATTGCACCGCGTGCGCGGGATCGGACTTGCGCGTGCGGCAGAATTCCGGGCTCCAGCTCAAGGCGAGGGTGTAGCCGGTGATCGCAGCATTCCGGCGGGGGCCGTCGGGGGTGACCGTGGGAACGCGCGAGATTTGCGGCACGCGGCATTGATAGGCCTGCGCATGGGCCGCAGCGGGAAGCGCCAGCGCGAGCGCGGCAAGAAGGCTAGCGAAGCGGCGCAGGGTTCGCCTCCGCTCTCTGCGCAAACCAGCGGCTGCTCGCAGGGGTGAACAACAGCGCGACCGCGATCAGGCCGAGCAGCATCGCCGCCCAATCAATCATGCCTCCCCCCCCGGTTGCCAGCAGGTTGGCCAGTTTGACCAGCGCCATCACCGTCACCATCCAACGCGCAAAACGCACCCCCGAAAGCCACACCATCGCCACCGGGATCAGCGCAATCGACAGCCACATGCTCTGCCACACGATCACCGCATCTTCCGACCACGGGACCGCGGGGAGGGACGCTTCGAGCGCCGTCTGCCGCGCGGCCAGATCGGTGATGCCGTGGGCGAATGTCAGCAGCGCCCCGGCGAAAAACAGCACCGCAAAGCCCGTGATGCTGCCCGGCCGTCGCCGCGCGAGCGGGATCATAGCGGCTTGAAATCCAGCCCGATATCGGCTGCCGGCGCGCTTTGCGTGATGCGCCCGACCGAGATGTAATCGACCCCGCTCGCGGCCTTTTCGGCGATCGTCCAGATATTGACCCCGCCGCTCGCCTCGGTCGGCACGCGGCCCGCGACCAGCTTCACCGCCTCGGCCAGCGTGGCGGCGTCCATGTTGTCGAGCAGCAGGTGATGCGCGCCGGCGGCGAGCGCGGGCTCGATCTGGTCGAGACTGTCGACTTCGCAGATAATCCGTTCAACGCCCCCCTCGCGCGCGCGGCGCACCGCCTCGCCGACGCTGCCGGCAACCGCGACATGGTTGTCCTTGATCATTGCCGCATCCCACAGCCCCATGCGGTGGTTTTGCGCGCCGCCCTGACGGGTCGCGTATTTTTCGAGGAACCGGAGGCCGGGGATGGTCTTGCGCGTGTCGAGCAGTGTGCAGGCGGGATTGCCGCCGGGCCCGCGCATCGCGGTGACATAGTCCTGCGTCTTGGTGGCGATGCCCGAGAGGTGCTGGACGATGTTCAATGCGCTGCGCTCGGCAGTCAGCAGCGCGCGCGCGGTGCCTTCGATCCGCATCAGATCGGTGCCGGGGGCAACCTTGTCGCCGTCGCGCACCAGCGTTTCGATGCGGCAATCGGGGTCGAGATGGCGGAAGAACGCCTCGGCGAGCGGCAGGCCCGCGACCACGATCCCGTCGCGGCTGTCCATGACGCCGGTAAAGCGCGCGTCCGCAGGGATCACGCTTTCGGACGTCACATCGCGCCCGCCGCCAGCCAGCCCTTCGCCGAGGTCTTCGGCGAGCGTTTCGCGGATGAATTTGGGAAGATCGAAGCCGGGGAGCGTGAACGGGGTCATGGGTTCACCCTAGCCGTTTGCAACGAGCCTCGTCGAGGGGAGACACGCGATGCCATGACAATGTCTGCCGGCAACGGGTCAGCCATATCGGACCCGCCAGGGTCCGCAAGGCCGAACGGCCGCCCGCAGGCGCCCGTAGCGAAGCGAAGGAACAGCGCCGAGGACGAGCCCGCGGAGGCGGGCTCGCCATCAAAAACATCAATGCACGAAGCGCGCCACCACATCGCGGTAGGAGCGCGAAACCTTCACTTCCGCGCCGCTGTCGAGCACGAGGAAGCATTCGCCGTTGGTGTGGGGCTTGACCTGCCGGACGAGGTCGAGGTTGACGATCGTCGAGCGATGGACGCGCTGGAACTTGCGCGGGTCCAAGCGGCGCTCCAGGTCCTTCATCGTCTCGCGCAGCACCAGCGAATTGTCGCCGGTGGAGATGATCATGTAATCGCCCGCGGCCTCGATATGCTCGATCGTGTCGACTTCGACACGGAAGATCTGGCCGCGGTCCTTGACGTTGATCAGCTTTTCGAAACGGTCCGCGCTTTCGGCGGCAGGCGCTGCGGTCTCGACGAAATCGGCCGCACGGTCGGGCGCGATTTCCGAGAGCACTTCGAGCAACTGGCCCGCGTCCTCGGACGATTTCTTTTCCGCAAGGCGCTGGCGCACGCGTTCGATGGTGTCGGCGAGCTTCTGCTCGTCGACCGGCTTCATCAGGTAATTGACCGCATTGGCCTCGAACGCGCGGATCGCGTGTTCCTCGTAGGCGGTGACGAAGACGAACAGCGGCGGCTCGATCTCCATCACGCCCTTCACCACCGAAAAGCCGTCGAAACCGGGCATCTGGATGTCGAGGAAGACGAGATCGGGCTTCTCGGTCTTGATCTTGCGGATCGCCTCGCGCCCGTTGGCGCAGGTGTCGATGATCTCGACGTCCTCGAACGCCTGAAGGCGCAGTTGCAGGCCCTGGATGGCGAGCTTTTCGTCGTCGACGAGGATGGTTCTGATGGTCATGCGGGGGTTCCGATGGTTTGTGGCGCAGGGGACAGGGGTGCGACATGGCCGGGTGTTGCAGGGGCCTTGCGGGCGAGTGCAACAGGCTCGGGTGCGTCGGCCCGGGTGAAGGGGATTTCGATCATCACGGTAAAGCCGCCCCCAGCTTCCGAACGGGTTTCAAACAGGTGTGTATCGCCGTAGGCCTGTGCAAGCCGGTTGCGGATATTGGCAAGACCGACGCCGGTCGAAACGGGGCGGGCCGGTGCAGACATGCTGCCGGTGCCGGGCGCGCCGTCGTCCGCGCCCGGCCCGGTATCCGCCACCGTCAGCCGCAACCGCCCGCCGACCACGCGCGCGGTGAGCGCGATTTCGGCGCCTTCTTCCTGTGTGCTGACGGCATATTTGATCGCGTTCTCGACCAGCGGCTGGAGCAGCATCGCGGGCAATTGCGCGTGCATCGCGTCGTCTTCGATTTCGAACCGGGTGCGCAGCCGTTCCTCGAACCGCATGCGCTCGATATCGAGATAAAGCTGCAAGGTCTCCACCTCCTGCGCAAGGCTGACCTGGCTGCCGGGTTCGGCGATCAGCGTGTGGCGCAGGAACCCCGACAGACGGGTCAGCATCGCATTGGCAGGCTCGGTCTGTTTCAGCAGCACCAGCGTGCTGATCGAATTGAGCGTATTGAACAGGAAATGCGGGTTCAGCTGATAGCGCAGCATGGCGAGCTGCGCGGCGGTGGCCTGCGCTTCCAGTCGTTCGAGCCGGTCGGCCTGCTGTTCGACCGTCAGGAAGAAGTTGATCGCGTAATAAAGCGCGCTCCACCCGCCGAGCAGCGTCAGCGGGAGATAGAGAAGCCCGATCAGCCGCTGCGCAAAGGTCACATCGCGCATGCCCGCGTAATAGACGCCCTGCACCCAGGCATCGATCGAGGCGTGGAGGAGGACCGCGAAGAACAAGACCACCGCGGTCAGGCCCCAGGTCACCAGCGGCATCTGGTGAATCAGCCGGCGATAGATCACCGACAGAATCAGGCTGATCGAAAAGCCGGTGATCGTGGTGACGAGGATCAGCGCAAGGATATCGAGCGGCTGCTGGTTGGCGAGCGCGGAGACCGCGCGCAGCAGGAACGCCGCGCCCCAGCCTGCCAGCTGGAGGTTCCAGAACGCCCGGTTCTTGCTGGCGAAGAACGGCGCCGCCTGGATCTGAAGCACTGCCATAGGCCGACGGGTCTAACTCATTTCGTCGCAAACGGCACGATGAATCGAGCATGCCGGCGCGGGGCAGCCACGGCCTGACGCAAGCGGGACGTCGGAAATCGCCGAAAGATCAATCCGCGATGCTGATTTCGCGGCGGAAATGCACGGCCCAGTCGGCCTTCCCCGTAGCGGCCAGCAGCGCGGCCACTGCGGGCAGTTCGCGCTCCATATGCTGTGCGCGCTCGTCCCAGCCTTCGTGCTTGCGGCGCATCCGCAGCCCCGCATCGTGGCGCGCGCCCCAGCGGCGCATGAAGCGCGGCCCGGCGGCCGGATCATGGCCCGCATTGGCCAGCAGCCACGGCACCAGCCGGTCGGCCTCGCGCTCGATCCGGCGGACATTGCGGTCGCTGCGTCCGTGGCGGTCGAGCCAGGCGTCGTGGCCCAGCACGTTATGCGCCAATTCGTGCGCGACCAGCGCGGCAAAAATCTCGTCTTCGGGATAGGCGAAGGCGGGAAAGCCCACTCCGATCACCACCCTCGCGCCGTCCGCCACCGCCTTGTCGCCGTCGCCCATCAGTTCGAACCGGCTGGCGCAGACCTCGACCGGGGCCACCCGCGCGGTTTCGCCATCGGCAAAGACGACCGCGATCCCGCCATGTTCGGTCAGCATCGCTTCGATATGGTTGTGCAGCCGCGCGAGCCGCTGCCACTCGAACTGCGGCGCGGCGGCAAGGCTGTTGGGGTCGAGCGGGCCGAGCGCGGCGATCTCGCGGTTGCGGGTGAAGGCCCCGGAAGCAGCGGCAGGCGATCCGCGCGCGGCGGTCTGCACCGCGATCTCGCGCCTCAGCCCCAGCGCGGTGCGCGCAATTGCGGGCACGCCGTAACTCGCCATGTCCTGCAATTGCAGCCCGATGGCCTGCACCACCACCGGGCAGAACGGCGCATTGGCGCGCGCCAGCCGCCAGCCGGCGTCCTGCAGGCGCTGGTCGGCATCCTGATAGCGCGCGATCGCCGCGCGTTCGGCCGCATAATCGACCGGTGCGCGCGGCGCGGACTGGGCCAGCCCCGGGATTGCCAGCAGCCCGGCGAGCAAGCCTGCGCCGCGCAGCGCGCGGCTCAAGCGACCGGTTCGGCCGCCGCGAGCGCCGCCTTCAGCTTCTCATACCCCACCGCGCCGCCAAAGGGCCGCTTGCCTGCCACCCAGGCGGGCGTGCCGGTAAAGCCCAGCGCGCGTGCCAGTTCGAGATTGCGCGCGATCTCGGTCGATACCGCATCGGACGCCGCATCGCGTGCGGCGCGGTCCATGTCGAGCCCGGCGGCGCGCGCCGCGGCGGTCACATCGCCGCTCTGGAACATCGCATCGTGGAACGCGCGGTATTTGCCCTGCATCCCCGCCGCGAGCGCCATGCGCGAGGCGGTGTCGGAGCCTTCGAAGATCGGCCATTCGCGGATCACGACCTTCAGATCGGGGTTTTCGGCGATCAACCGGTTCACGTCCTTGAGGCTCGCCTCGCAATAGGGGCAATTGTAATCGGTAAATTCGACCAGCACTGTCTTGCCCTGCGGATTGCCGAGCACCACGCCGGGGAAGGGGGCGAACACCTCGCCCCCCATCTGCGCCAGCCTGCTGACGGCCTCCTGTTCCTCGTAGGCTTGCGCCATCTGCGGCAGCAAGTCGGGGTTACCCAGCAGGAAGCTGCGCGTGCGGTTGTCGGCGAGGCCCGAATAGCTCCACAGCGCCGCGCCCAGAAAGCCGAAGGCAAGCGCCAGCAGCGCGGTCAGCAGCGTGTGCCGCAGGGTTGCGGGCGGGGCGGGGGTGTCGCTGGGCATGGGGCAATCGTTCCTGTCTCGGCGCTTCTAGCGTGGCGGGGCCATGCCGCCTAGCGCCGCTTGCGCACCCGTTCCAGTTCGGCGCGGGCTTCGAGGCCCACGTCCTGCGCGCGAATCCAGTCGGGCGAGCCATAGGGCAGATAGGCCTCGGCGGCCTGCGCATTGGCGAGCGCTTGGGGATATTGCCGGTTCATCACCTGCACCTCCGCGCTCGCCAGCCGCGCGCGCGCGGTATCGCCGCGTGCTTCGTAGACGACGCCGAGCTGATACCAGGCAAAGGGATTGTAGCGATCCTTCTGCACCGAGGCGCGCAGCACGCCTTCGGCTTCGGCGAAGTTGGCCTTGTCCTCGGTCGCGATCAGCGCGTGGCCCAATAACCCTGCGACCAGTGGCTGCGCGCGGGTCAGTTCGGTCGCACGGCGCAGCGGCACCAGAGCATCGGCCGCGCGCCCGCTTTCGAGCAGCACCTGCCCTTTCAACTCAAGGAACCACGGATTGTCGGGCTCTGCCGCGAGCAGCGCGTCGGTTTCGGCGAGCGCCATGTCGATCCGCGCGTCCTTGTGATAGGCATAGGCGCGGGCATAGCGCGCGGGCGCGCTGGTATCGGACGGCGGATAGGCCGCGAGCGTGCGCTGCGGTTCGGCGAGATAACCGAACAGCTTGGCCTTGGCGCGCACGAAGCGTTCCTGCAGGCCGGCATCCTCGGGCGCGTTCCACGCCGGGTCTTCTTCGAGCAGGGTGCGCAGCACCTGGATACGGTCGCCCGAAAGGGGGTGCGTGCGCGCATAGGCGGCTTCGTCGGCCTGGCTGTATCCGGCGCGGATTTCGTTGCCGCGCAGCTTCTCGAAGAACGAGATCATCCCCTTGCCGGTGATGCCCGCGCCCGAAAGATAGCGTGCGCCCGCAAGATCGGTGGCGGCTTCCTGGTTGCGGTTGAACGACAGGAAACTGCCCACCGCGGCCTGCTGTCCCGCCGCGATCACGCCCATCGCCGCCTCGCCCGCCCCCGCCAGCGCCGCGCCGACACCCAGCAGCAGTGAAAGGATCGAAATCCCGTTGGCCGCCTTGCTGCGTTCGTCGAACCGCACCGCGTGGCCTGCGGTGATGTGGCCGAGTTCGTGCGCCAGCACACCCTGCACCTCGTTCGCGGTGTCGGCGGTGCCGAGCAGGCCCGAATGGACATAGATCGCCTGCCCGCCCGCGACGAAGGCGTTGACCGAACCGTCGTTGATCAGCACCACCTCGACATTGCCGGGCGACAATTCGCTCGCCTCGACCAGCGGGGCGAGCATGTCGCGCAGCAATTCCTCGGTCTCGGCATCGCGCAGGATCGATTGCGCCGCAGCCGGCTGCGCGGCGAAGATCAGGCTCGCCAGCAGGGCAAGGCAGACCGCCAGAGGATGGTGCGAGGCGCGCATTGACGACACCTCTACAAGCCCCGCGGCTGAACGCAATGTGAAGCGCCGCTGATCGGGCGGTTGCGCTATCCCGCCAGGCGGCGGACCGCGCGTTCGATCAGCGCCACATCCTCGGGCACTTCGGCCAGGATTTCGGCGCAGCCGATCTCGTCGCGGCGGACCAGCACCAGCGCGAATTCGGGCCCCGCCCCGTCGAGATGTTCGAGCGTGATCGCCTCGAGCGCGCGCAGTTGCGCTGCCAGCGCCTCGCGCACCGCATGGGCATCCTCGACCGGCTTGCCCTGTTCCTCGCGGCGCAGGCGGCGTTCTGCCTTGACGATCGCCTTGATCCCGCCCTCGGTCTCGGCGAGCAGCCGCGCGAGCGTGCCGCGTTCGAGCCGCAGGCGGTGTGCATGGGTGAGCACCGCGGCATATTCGGTCAGCCGGGTCTTGTCGTAATCATGCCCGAACACGAGCTTGACCACCGGGGTCATCGGCGCGCGGTCCTGCACGGTCAGGCCGGCATCCTCGATCAGTTCGGCATAGTCCTGCGGGGCGGCATGGGCCGCGAGGCTGAAATCATAGGCGCGGCTGACCGCGGCATAAAGCGCGCTGCGGCTGCGATCCTCGGTGTTGTCCGCGGCCCGCGCCAGTTCGCGCGCGGCGGCAAGGCAATCGTAGAGGCCGGCATCGGCGGCCACGTCGTCCGCGATCGGCGCGGCGATGCTGTCGGCGGCGGGCGCCGCGGCCGGCCATGCGGTATCGTCAGATGCGGCGCTGTCCGGACCGGGCGCGGCTTCGCAGTCCGGCATTTCTGCTGCGACCGGTTCTTCCGCAATCCCGCTGCCGGCTGGCAACCATGCGGGCGCAGCATGACGATCCTCAGCCTCTTGTGCGACCTGCGGCACGGCATCGAATGCCGCGAAAGAAGCCGGTTCCTCCTCCTCGGAAATATCGGCTTCGGCAGCAAAGGCGGTTTCGGTTTCGAACCCGGCATCCGCGCCGGTATCGGCAAATACCGCTTCATCCTGCGCAAAGTCGTGTCCGAAGCCGTCGAGCGGTTCTTCGGGCAGCGCCTCGATCCCGCTCAGGTCGATCGCCTTCTTGGTGGGCGCCTCGATGTAATCGGCAAGGCTGGCAAAGCTGTAGCCGACGTCGTCGTCGTCCTCGCCCGCGTCCTCGTCATATTCCTCGTCGTCGTCGCCGAGCGCATAGTGGCTGAAATCGGGCATCAGCGGATCGGCGATCCCGTCATCGGCGGCATTGCCGTGCGCGGAAAGGGCGCTGAAATCCTCGGTGAAGTCGGCGGCGGGCGTGTGCAGCACAAGCGGAGTCTCGTCGGCTTCGTGCGCGGGCGAATCGGCCCAGTCGGTGACGGGTTCGGTGCCGCGCAGACCGGGCTGGTCCTCCGCTTCGGCCTCACTACCGATTTCGAGCGCCTGATCGATTTCGAGCAGCAGCTCGTCCGCGGTCAGCTGGTCGGCCATCTCTTTCCAGTTGATGACGCCGTAGATGAAATCGATCGTTTCGTCGTTGCTCGACAGCGGCAGCAGGATCCCGCGATAGAGAATCGCGATCCCGGCATGATTGACGAATTCGGCCTCGAACCCGATCGGTGCCTGATTGGCGAGGATCTGCATGTAATGATCGGTGATCCGGCTCAGGAGCGAGCGCGGCGGCACATCCGACAGGCGCGTGATCACGCCCTGCGCGCCGCATTCCTGCGCCAGCCTTTCGCCAAGGAATCGCACTGCGGGATTGTCGATCCCGTAGGAGAAATCGAGCAGCACCGAATGGGGGCCGAAATCGGGGAGAATAGCCGGGTCGAGATCCTCGATATCGGGGAACATGCGGTCACCCAGCAGACTGGCCCAGTGGTTGTAGGCACGCACCTGCATGCGGCGTTCGTCCTGGCCGATCGCCTGCGGCGGAAGGTCGCGGGTGCGGGCCGGCACGCTGCCGAAATCCTCGTCGCTCTCTTCCCAACCGCGATCCCCGGCCGTGTCCGAACCGAAACTGCCGCGCAGAGTGTCCATGGCTGTCATCCGCCCCTTGGTAAATCTTGTCAGGGACGTTCTGGAGAGGCGTGGTAAAAATCGCGTTAAACCGCGCGGCAGTTTGTCCGTTGCCGCCGTCTGCCGCCGCGGGGATGCGCTTGCGGCGGAAACCTAGAGGAAATACCGCATCTTGATGGTCATGCGCTGGGTGCCATCGCCGATCGGCATCACCGCGTCCCGGAACCTGGGCGGAGCCATGTTGACCGGCGCATCGCGCGAAAAACCGTAGCCTTCCTTGGGCATCATCCCCATCGCGCGGTCGGCCTTGCCGTTGTCGTTCTCGTCATGCAGCAACGCGATCGCATAATTGCCCGGCTTTACCCCGGTAAAGCGCAGTTCGACCTTGCCGCCGGCGGGCACGACCAGACGGTGCGAGGACGGGTCCTTGATGCATTTGGGAAAGACATCCTCGCGCGCGGTCAGGCAGGCGCGCACCACGCCCTTGGTCGACCTGAGGCCCGTGACCGAGACCACGACCTCGCCCGCATGCGCAGGCGCGGCGGCAACCATGCTCGCGCCTGCGCCGGCAAGCGCCATGGCGCCTGCCCGCCACATCACGCGCGCACGCCGGGGGCGTGCCCGGCCTCGGCCACGATCCGCCGCGACAGGCCCTTGTCCGTCCCGCAAAGCCGGTCCCATACCCGGAAATAGAGCCCGTAATTGCATCGGTATTCCTCGTGATGGCGCTCGTGATGGCTGGCGGTTATCAGCCAGTTTCCCAACGCGGAATGAACGAGCCAGCGCGGGAAGCTCTCCCAGCCCATGTGATTGGTCACCCCCATCACCGTCGCGATCGTCAGCACCATGGCGAGCGTGGCGATGTGGATCGGGACAAGGAACACCAGCACCGGGATCACCACCGCGCCGGTCAGCGCCTCGATGGGATGAAAGCTCATCGCGGTCCACGCCGTGGGCGGGCGGCTTTGGTGGTGCACCGCGTGCGCGATCCGGAACCACTTGGGCTTGTGCATCCAGCGGTGGCTCCAGTAAAAACAGGTGTCCTGCACGAACAGGTAAAGCAGCAGGCTGACCGGATGATACCACAGAGGCAGCGCAGCGGCATCGGCGGTGATCTGGGTCCAGCCGCGGTGCTGCCAGCCCCACAGCACGATCCCCGCCGGCGCGCCGTAGATCGCCGCCGAGAGCAGCGACCAGCCGATCTCGCGCCGGATCTGCGCAGCCTTTCCGGCATAAAGCCCGGGCCGAACCCGCGCGGTCGCCCATGCGAACAGCCAGCTTGCCACGACGTAACGCAGCGCAACGATCAATGTCACCGACAGCGCAGCGGTCAGCAGGGCGAGGGGGACGGGGGTGTCGGCGGGCAGCATTTCGGCCTCGGCTATGCCGCAAATTCCCGCGGCGCGACAGGCCTATCTCAGTCCTCTGCCCCGGTTGCGCGGGCCAGCGGATCGAGCAGCGCCATGTGCCGCCGCATCGCGATGCGCGCCAGATGCTCGACCTGGAGCTTGCGGCGCGCCGCGGCGAGCGGCTCGAGCGCGGCGGGGCGCAGGATTTCGGCATCATAGCCATCGGCCACGATCACCCCGCAGGTATCGGGGCGATAGGCCTCGCCATCGAGCGGCGTGCGGTCGAGCGCGGGCGGCAGGCCCCAGTAGAACCGGTCGCAATAATCGAGGTAATCGGGCCACTTGGCATCGCCCAAGAGATCGGCGCGGGCAACCTTGATTTCGACGATCACCACCAACCCCTTGGCATCGATCCCCATCAGATCGGCGCGCCGTCCGTTGCGCAGCGGCACTTCGCGCAGGCACCAGATGTCGTTGCGCGCGAACAGTCGCCCGATCCCGCGGGCGACATCGCCGGCGGCAAGAACGGGCGATTCGGCAGGGCGCAGCGAAGCGATGGTCATGCCGCAGCGTTGGAACGAAAGCGGAACGCAGTCAAGCCCGCGTGCGGCGGAGGGGTCAGGCGTCGCTGAGGACGTTCACCATCGCGGCGCGCGCGGCGTGAAATTCGCGCCACAGCACCAGCGCCGGGGCGGAAGGATCCTGCCCGCGCCGGATCAGCGTGGCAAGCGCGGCCAGCCCGCTGCCCAGCATCGCGCGGCAATCGCTGACGGTTTGCGCCACCACCACGCGCTGCCAGGGCTGCGCGCGCGCGATCACCGCGCCCAGTTCGCCGCCGATCTCGACCGGTTCGGGCGCAAGCCGCGCGAGCAGCGCCAGCGCCGAGGCCTGCCCGTGGAGCGCCACCAGCGCTTCGGCGAGCACCTCCGGCTGCGAATCGTCGGCAGCGCGCGCGTTGCGCGGCGAAGGAATCGTTTCGGGCAGGTGTGTTGCCATGCTCCGAAGGCTAGGGCGGCGTCCTTTCCGATTGGTTAAACGCGCCCACCGGAGCGACGCTGTGCCGTCGATGCGACACAATTGACTGGCGCGTGCCTCCACCTCTTGCTAAGCGCCCGCCCGCGCAGCACAATGGCTGCGCACCGCATGGCACCATGCACCCGTAGCTCAGCTGGATAGAGCGCTGCCCTCCGAAGGCAGAGGTCACAGGTTCGAATCCTGTCGGGTGCGCCAGCTTTTCCCGTTCCCATGTTTGCAAAAGGCGTCGCCACTTATGGCTGACGCGTTTCCGTGTGCCTCGCCGCAATTGCCGACAGGCCGCCCGGCATCGCTTACTTGCGAATGATTATCATTGACGGAACCGCCCGCGCTTTCTAGCAGCGGCCCTGCGGCCCACCGGGTGCGCGAAGTGCACGGCCATGCAGGTGAGGGGCTCCGGGTGAAGCCATCCAACATCAGGATCTGGACACTGGTCCACAAATGGACGGGGCTCGCCTCGACCGCGTTCCTGCTGATGCTCTGCGTCACCGGCCTGCCGCTGATCTTCCATGACGAAATCGACCGCCTGCTGGGCGAGGATGCCGAGGCGCAGCTGGCCGGTGCGCCTTCCGCGCAAGGTGGCTTGCCGCTCGACACCATGCTGGAGGCGGCCCTTAAGCAGCGGCCGGGCGAAGTGCCGCTGTTCATGGCGTTCAGCAACGACAGCCCGCTGCTTACCGTCACCACCGGCCCGCGCGCGGATGCGCCCGAGGACGAGATGACGCTGTTGTTCCTCGACCGCGCCACGGGCGAACCGCTGGGCCCGGCCCCGGCTGGCGGGGTGATGGATGTCATCCTGACGCTCCACACCGACATGTTCCTCGGCCTTCCGGGGATGCTGTTCCTCGGCGCGATGGGCGTGCTGTTCGTCGCCGCGCTGGTTTCGGGCGTGGTGCTTTATGTGCCTTTTATGCGCCGGCTCGTGTTCGGGACGCTGCGCACCGGCCGCAGCCACCGGGTGCGGCGGCTCGACCAGCATAATCTGCTGGGCATCGTCACGCTCGGCTGGGCGCTGGTGGTTGGGTTGACGGGGGTGATCAACACGCTGGCCGATCCGCTGACCGCGCAGTGGCAGAACGGCGAGCTTGCGGCGATGACCGCGCGGTACGGCAATGCCGCGCCGCTCGCACCGGCGCAATATGGTTCGCTCGATGCCGCGATGCGCGCGGCGCAAGCTGCGCTGCCGGGACGCGCGCCGCAATTCATCGCCTTTCCGGGCGGCGCCTTCAGCACCGCGCACCATTATGCGGTGTTTTTCCAAGGCGACCGCCCGCTGACGCAATTCCTGCTGACCCCGGCGCTGATCGACGCGCGCGAAGCCGTGCTGACCGATGCGCGCGAGATGCCCGCGCTCAATCAGGCGCTGATGCTGTCGAAGCCGCTGCATTTCGGCGATTATGGCGGGCTGGCGCTGAAGCTGCTGTGGGCGCTGCTCGATCTGGCGACGATCTGGGTGCTGTGGACCGGGATCCTGCTGTGGTTGCGGCGCGAACCGGGGCGGATCGGCGGTGGCCGCGGAATCGAAGCTGTCGCATGAAGCCCGACACGCCCATACGCATCGCGCGCCGCAGCGCCGCCGAAGTTCTCGCGATCCCGATGCTGCTGTTCGCGGCGAGCCTTGCCGGGCTCGTCATCGGGCTTGCCGGCGATGGCTGGCCCGATCTTGCGGCCAGCTTCCTGCTGTTTCTTCCGCTGCTTGCTGTTGCCGTTGCCTGGCACCGGCGTGGCTGAACCATTTTAGCATTGATATCCTCTGGAAAGCCTTCTGATGACCAAGACCCCCTTTCTTCTTTCCGCCTCGCTGCTTGCCGCAGCGGCTGCCGCGCCCCTTGCCGCGCAGGATCAGCAATCCGCCGACGCCATCGTCGTCACTGCACAGCGCGACAATGCGACGCAGGTGATCAATGGCGGCGATGCGGGCGTGTTCGGCCCGATGCCGGCCGAGGACTTGCCGTTCGCGATCCGCAGCTATGGCGAAACCCTCATCACCAACCAGCAGCCGCTGACGCTGGGCGAGGTGCTCGACAATGACCCCACGGTGCGCACCACCTACGGCTTCGGCAATGCCGCCGAACAGTTCGTGATCCGCGGCTTTGCCTTGTTCGGTGACGATGTCGGGGTGAACGGGCTTTACGGGATCGCGCCGCGCCAGCTGATTGCGCCCGAACTGTTCGGCCGGGTCGAAGTGCTGAACGGGCCGAGCGCCTTCATCAACGGCGCCGCGCCGGGCGGATCGGGGCTGGGCGGCAGCGTCAATCTAGGCCTCAAGCGCGCCGGACGCCGCGATCTGACGCGGGTGACCGCAGGCTTCGTCGGCGACGCGCATTTCGGCGGCAGCATCGACGTGTCGCGCCGCTTCGGGGCCAATGATGCCTGGGGCCTGCGGGTCAACGCCGCCTATCGCGACGGCGAGGTCGCGATTGACCGCGAAGACCGCCGCACCAAGGTGCTGGGCGCGGCGCTCGACTATGATGGCGGGGCCTTCCGCGCGGCGCTGGAC
This sequence comes from Erythrobacter neustonensis, assembly GCF_001663175.1. NCBI lineage: Bacteria > Pseudomonadati > Pseudomonadota > Alphaproteobacteria > Sphingomonadales > Erythrobacteraceae > Erythrobacter > Erythrobacter neustonensis. The sequence goes on from NZ_CP016033.1 coordinate 1,104,017, forward strand.
TTTGCCTATCAGGAAGTGCGCGTCGATGGTCTGCGGCCCAAGGTCACGATCACCAGCTTCATCCCGCGCCTGCCCTATGGCGAGGCCAATTATGCGCAGGATTACACCTTTACCGAACTGCGCGACATCTTCGGCACGCTGAACCTCGAATACGACCTCGGTGAAAATGCCATGCTCTATGCCCGGGCAGGCGCGCGCGACGGGCGCGAGGACGGGATTTATGGCGGGATCACCGCGCTCGATGCCGCGACGGGCGCGGCCAATGGCAATGCCCTGTTCGTGCCGCGCACCGACAACAACGAAAGCATCGAGGCGGGCGTGCGCGGGCGCGTGATGCTGGGCAGCACCAGCCACGAGTTGAACGCGGGCGGGAACATCAACTGGCAGGTCAACCGCAACGCCTATGATTTCCGTTACGGTCCCGGGTTCGCCGGGTTCGCCACCAACCTTTACGATACCCCGCAACTCGCGCTGCCCGCTTCGACGCTGGTCGGCGGCGATCTCGACAATCCCTATCCGATCGCGAAGAACCGCCTGTCGAGCCTGTTCGTTTCGGACACGATCGGCCTGCTGGAAGACAAGCTGCTGGTGACTGCAGGGGTGCGTTACCAGTCGATACGCACGCAAGGCTTCAGCTATTTCGGCGGCGCGCGCGAAAGCGTTTATGACGAGGATCGCTGGACACCGGTGGCCGGGATCGTGGTCAAACCGGTCGACGGGTTGTCGCTGTACGGCAATTACATTGAGGCGCTGCAACAAGGGCCGAGCGCACCGGTCGATCCGCTGCTTGCCAATTCGGGCGAAGTCCTGGCCCCGCGCGTGTCGCAGCAGTTCGAGCTTGGCGCGAAATATGCGATCGGGCGGATGTTCGCGAGCCTTGCGCTCTACGACATCGAACGGCCCGGCGAAGGCGTGATCGGCACGGGGGGCGACCGCCGCTTCGGCTATGTCGGCAACCAGCGCCATCAGGGGATCGAGGCGACGCTCAATGGCGAGATCATCCCCGGTCTGCGGCTGATTACCGGGATCGCCTTCAACGATGCCGAACTCGAAGGGGGCCGCAGCGTGGTCGGCGTGCCGGAGGTGACCTTCAACGGCAATGTCGAATGGGATCTGCCGTTCTTCCCCGGGTTCACGCTGACGGGCCGGATCACCCACACCGGCGAACAATTCGCCGATGCGGCCAACACGCTGACGCTGAATGACTGGACCACGGTCGATCTGGGCGCACGGTATGTCTTTGCCGCGGGCGGTGCGCCGGTGACGCTGCGGCTGACTGCGGACAACCTGTTCGACAAGGGCTACTGGGCCTCGGCCTTCGACGTGTTTGCGCCCGCGCTGTTGCAGGGTTCGCCGCGCACGGTGCGCGCTTCGGCTTCGGTCGCGTTCTGACAGGGAGGGGCCGCGTCGGAGAGGACGCGGCCCTTCTGGACTGGCCTTAGCGCGTCAGCCGCGCCGCGTGCCAGCCGACATGCTCGGCCATGAAGGTCGAGATGAAGAAGTAGGAATGGTCGTAGCCTTCGTGCATCCGGATCGTTACCGGAATGCCCGCCGCAGCGCAGGCCGCCTCGAGCAGCTCGGTCCGCAATTGGTCGGCGAGGAAATTGTCCGCCAGCCCCTGATCGACGAGCAGTTCGGGCAATCGCGCGCCGCCTGCGATCAGCGCGACCGCATCATATTCGCTCCACGCCGCGCGGTCTTCGCCCAGATAGCGGCCAAGCGCCTTTTCGCCCCACGGCACCAGCGCAGGCGCGCAGATCGGTGCAAAGGCGCTGACCGAACGGAACCGGTCCGGATTGCGCAGGGCGATCGTCAGCGCGCCGTGCCCGCCCATCGAATGGCCGGTGATGCCCTGCCGCGCCATGTCGGCGGGGAACTGCGCGGCGATCAGCGCGGGCAGCTCGTCCTCGATATAGGAGCGCATCCGGTAATGCGTGTCCCACGGCGCCTGCGTCGCATCGACGTAGAAGCCGGCGCCCTTGCCGAAGTCGTATTCCCCGGCGGCATCGGGCACGTCGTCCCCGCGCGGGCTGGTGTCGGGGGCGACCAGGATCACGCGGTGCGCAGCGCAGGCGGCGCGGTATTCGCCCTTTTCCATCACGTTGGCATGGGTGCAGGTAAGGCCCGAAAGATACCACAGCACCGGCAGCGTTTCGCCCGGCGCATGATCGGGAACGAACACAGCAAAGGTCATCTCGGTCCCGGTCGCGGACGAGGCATGGCGATAGACGCCCTGCGTGCCCGAATGGCTGCGGATTTCGGACAGGGTTTCCATGGCGGCGTTCTCCGGTTGGTGCGCTGCGGCTGGGTAGGGCCGCGCAGCGCGAAGGGCAATGCCTCTACCTTCCACCGAGCCTGCGTGTTAGCCCGTCGCCATGGACACCAGCGAGCCACGACAAACCCCGCGCGCACCTTCGCCGATCGCCGAACAGGCGAAGGCCGATCCCGCCGCGGCGGCAGTGCGATTGCGCGCCGTGACCGCGCGCAATCCCCACGATGCGGCTGCGCAGCGGATGCTGGGCCGGGTGCTGCGCCAACTGGGGCGCGATGACGAGGCAGCGCGCGCCGAACTCGCCGCGGTGCGCGCTACGGCTTACGATCCGGCAATGATCGCCGCGGCCGAGGCGCTGCTCGCAAATGACCTGCCCGGCGCAGAAGCGCGGCTGCGCGACCGGCTGGCGCGCCAGCCCACCGATGTCGCCGCGATCCGGATGATGGCCGAACTCGCCGGACGGCTGGGCCGTTACCGCGATGCCGAAAACCTGCTGCGCCGCGCAGTCGAACTGGCCCCGGCCTTCACCGCCGCCCGCGCCAATCTGGCGATTGCGCTCTACCGGCAGAACCGCTTTGCCGAAGCGGGCGAGGTGCTCGAAGACGTGCTGGCACAGGAACCCGCCAACGCCAGCAGCCGCAACCTTCTGGCCGCAACGCTCGGTCGGACAGGCGATTATGACGAGGCGCTGCGGCTTTACGGCGACCTCACCGGCTCCTTCCCAGGTCATGCCAAGCTGTGGATGAGCTATGGCCATCTGCTCAAGACAGTCGGCCGTCTTGAAGACAGCATCGCCGCCTATCGCCGCGCGCTCGCCATCGAGCCCCACTTGGGCGAAGTGTGGTGGAGCCTTGCGAACCTGAAGACGGTCGAATTCACCGATGCGGACATCGCGGCGATGGAAGCGGCGCTTGCCGAAGGGGTTTCGGGCGAGGATGCGCTGCACCTCCATTTCGCGCTGGGCAAGGCGTGGGGCGACCGCAAGGACGCAGCGCAAAGCTTTGCCCATTACGCATCCGGCAACGACCTGCGCAGCCGCGAACTGGGTTATGATCCTGCGGCCACCACGCAGGCGGTCGACCGGATGATCGAAGTCTTCACCCCGGCCTTCCTTGCCGAACGCGAAGGCGCTGGCGATCCCGCGCCCGATCCGATCTTCATTCTCGGCCTGCCGCGTGCCGGATCGACGCTGCTCGAACAGATCCTTGCGAGCCATTCGGCGATCGAAGGGACGATGGAACTGCCCGACATCCCCGCCATCGCGATGCGCGAAGCCAAGGCCGCGGGCGATGACACGCGCGACTGGACGGGTGCGCTGGCCGCGATGCCGCGCGAACGGCTGGCCGAACTGGGCGCCGAATTTCTCGACCGCACGCGGGTGCAGCGCAAGACGGACAAGCCGTTCTATATCGACAAGCTGCCCAACAACTGGGCCTATGCGGGGCTGATCCACCTGATCCTGCCCAACGCGAAGATCATCGATGCGCGGCGGCATCCGATGGACTGCTGTTTCTCGAACTTCCGCCAGCATTTCGCCAAGGGGCAGGCCTTCACCTATGCGCTCGACCACATCGGGCAATATTATGCGGATTACGTGCGCGCGATGGACTATTACGACCGCGTGCTGCCCGGGCGCATCCACCGGGTGATCCACGAACGCGTGCTCGACGATCCTGAAGCCGAAGTGCGCGCGATGCTCGCCTATCTCGGCCTGCCGTTCCAGGAGGCGTGCATGCAGTTCCACCGCAACACCCGCGCGGTGCGGACTGCCTCGTCCGAGCAGGTGCGCCGCCCGATCAACCGCGACGGGGCCGGGCAGTGGCAGCCGTTCGACCCGTGGCTCGGCCCGCTGCGCGAGAGCCTCGGCGACCTGATCGACACCTATGCAGATCGCCCTGATTGACGCGTCCTAACATGTGATAAATTTATCATAGCGGGCAAGCAAAGTTCGCATGCGCGGCCCTCTGGCGCAGCAATGGCTTGGCAAGCAGGCCGTGCTGTGGCGCTTTGTTGCGCAGTTGTGACAGATTGCCATCGGGAGGCAGCGTTGACGAACATGACATGCAACAGGGTCCGCACCACCACCGCCGCGCTTCTTGCAGGCACGGCGATGTCGCTAGCGATGCCGCTCGCCGCGCAGGACAACGCCGCCGACGACAGCAACGTCATCATCGTCACTGCGCAGAAGCGTTCGCAGAACCTGCAGGACGTTCCGATTGCGATCACCGCATTGGGCACCGAGGCGCTGGGCGAATTGCAGGTCAACGAACTGCGCGATGTTGCCAAGTTCCTTCCTTCAGTCACGGTGCAGACCGCAGGGCCGGGCTTCAGCCAGGTCTATTTCCGCGGTGTCGCCAGCGGCGAGAACGCGAACCACTCCGCTTCGCTCCCCACGGTCGGAATCTATCTCGACGAAATGCCGATCACCACGATCCAGGGCGCGCTGGATATCCACGCCTATGACCTTGCGCGGGTCGAGGCGCTGGCCGGGCCACAGGGCACGCTTTACGGCGCAAGCTCGATGGCGGGCACGATCAAGATGGTCACCAACGCGCCCGACACCAAGGACAGCTACGGCGCGATGGATTTCGAGCTGAACCGCGTCCATCGCGGTGATTTCGGCGGGATCGCCGAAGGGTTCTACAACGCGCGGATTTCGGACACCGCGGCGCTGCGCGTGGTCGCATGGTATCGCCGCGACGGCGGCTATATCGACAATATCGCGGGCAGCCGCACCTATCCCACCTCGGGCATTACCCAGAACAACGCCGATCTGGTCGAGGACGATTACAACGATGTCGACACCTATGGTGCGCGCGTCGCGCTGGGGATCGAGCTCAACGACAGCTGGACGCTGCGCCCCACGGTGATGGGCCAGATCCAGAACGCCGACGGCAGCTTTGCGCAGGAACGCAGCACCGCAGTCGACCGCTCGCTCCAGACGGTGCAATACAATCCCGAATTCTCGAAGGACCGCTGGCTGCAGGCGGCGATGACGATCGAGGGCAAGATCGGCAGCTGGGATCTGGTCGCGACCGGCGGCCAGCTGTGGCGCCGGACCGAGACCGCGTCGGATTATTCCGACTATGCCTATTTCTACGATGCGATCGCGGGTTACGGCAATTATTTCTACGACAATGCCGGCGATCTGGTGAACCCGAACCAGTATATCCAGGCGAACGACCGCTACCGCCGCTCCTTCGGCGAGATCCGGATTTCGAGCCCGCAGGAAGCGCCGCTGCGCTTTATCGGCGGCGTGTTTGCGCAGCGCCAGACGCACGAGATCACGCAGAATTACATCATCGACGATATCGCCGATGCGATCACCGTCACCGGCACCGACAGCAATATCTGGTTGACCCGCCAGACCCGCGTCGACCGCGATTATGCCGCCTTTGGCGAGCTGAGCTTTGACGTCACCGACAGCCTCACGTTGACCGGCGGCGCGCGGCTTTACAATTACAAGAATTCGCTGGTCGGCTTCTTCGGCTACAGCGCGGGCTATTCGAGCCGGACGGGCGAGGCGGCGTGTTTTGCGCCCGCAGTGGTCGAAGGCTCGCCCTGCACCAATCTCGACAAGGTCACTTCGGACACCGATGCGATCTACAAGCTCAACGCGACCTACAAGATCAATCCCGACGTGCTGGTCTATGCCACATGGTCGCAGGGCTTCCGCCCGGGCGGGGTCAACCGGCGCGGCACATTGCCGCCCTACCTGCCCGACACGCTCGACAATTACGAGCTTGGCTGGAAGACCAGTTTCGGCCCCGTCACCTTCAACGGCGCGGTCTATCAGGAGGACTGGAACGACATCCAGCTGTCCTTCCTCGGCGCGAACGGGCTGACCGAAATCCGCAATGCCGGGATTGCGCGGATCAGGGGGATCGAATCCGATCTGAATTACCGTTCGGGCGGGCTCTCGCTGACGCTGTCGGGCAGTTACAACGATGCGACGATCCGGCGCGATTTCTGCCGTATCGCCAACCCGGCCTTCGACTGCGCGCTCGATCCCGACGGTGGGCCGGAGAATGACTTGCTGGCGCCGGCAGGCACACAACTGCCCATCACCGCCAAGTTCAAGGGCAATGCGATCGCGCGCTACGAATTCCCCCTTGGCGGATGGGATGGCCATGCGCAGGGCGCGGCATCCTATATCGGCCGCCGCCGCAGCGACCTGCGCGACGGGGAAAACGCGATCAAGGGCGAGTTCGACCCCTACACCACAGTCGATCTCAGTTTCGGCATCAAGAAGGACAATCTGCGCTTCGAAATCTTCGCCACCAACCTGTTCGACGAACGCGGGGTGATCAACAGCGGGGTGCAGTGCGTGGAGGTCATTTGCGGCGATGCCGAGGGGCTGACCGACAGCGGCGGCGCGTTCTACGATGTCGTCACGCGGCCCCGGCTGATCGGGATCAAGGCGGGTTTCGATTTCTGACCCGCTGACACCGCCTGCGCCGACAGGGAATGGGCCGGGCCGCAAGCTCGGCCTGTTCGCCGCGATTGCGCTGGTGATGGGCAACATGATCGGATCGGGGGTGTTCCTGCTCCCGGCGAGCCTTGCGCCGTTCGGCTGGAACGCGGTGGCGGGCTGGATCGTGACCACCGCAGGAACGCTGGTGCTGGCCTGGGTGCTCGCTTCGCTCACCCGCGCATCGCCGGGCGCGGGCGATCCGGCAGGCTTCGTTGCCGAGGCGTTCGGCGAGTTTCCCGCGTTTCTGGTCGGCTGGGTCTATTGGGTGTCGGTCTGGACCGCGGTGGTTTCGATCGCGGTGGCGGCGGTTAGTTACCTGTCGGCCTTCGTCCCGGTGATCGGTGCCACCCCGCTGTTGCCCGCGGCCTGCGCGATCGCGCTGGTCTGGGCGATGACGCTGCTGAACCTGCGCGGCGTGCAGGCAGCGGGCAATTTCCAGATCGCGACGCTGCTTTTGAAGCTTGTCCCGCTGATCGCTGTGATCGTGATCGCCGCCCTCGCACTGTGCAATGGCACCGCCGAGGTCCGTCCCTTTGCCATGAGCGAGTTGAACGGGATCGACTTGCGCGGCGCGGCGGCGCTGACGCTCTTTGCGCTGCTCGGCTTCGAATGTGCGAGCATTGCCGCAGCACAGGTCGAAAACCCCGCGGTCAACGTGCCGCGGGCAACGATGTGGGGCACGGGGCTGACGGCCGCGCTTTACCTCTTGGTCTGCTCGGCGATCGCGCTGATGCTGCCCGAGGCGGTCGCCGCGTCCAGCCCTGCGCCCTTTGCGACCTTTGTCGAACGCTATTGGAGCGCCGGGCCAGCGGCGCTGGTGACGGTGTTCGCGATTGTCAGCTGCGTCGGCGCGGTCAACGGCTGGGTTTTGCTGCAAGGCGAGTTGCCGCGCGCAATGGCGATGCGCGGGATGCTGCCGCGCTGGCTTTCCGCGACCGACCGCAACGGCACCCCGCGCGCCGCGCTGCTGGTGTCGAGCGTGATTGCGACGATCTGTCTCATGTTCAACGCCAGCCGCGATATGCAGGGGATTTACGAATTCGTGCTCCTGCTTTCGACCAGCGCGGCGCTGTGGCTGTATCTCGCCTGTGCCTTGGCGGCGTGGAAAATGAAGGTGGCGCGCGGCTTTGCGTTGATCGGCGCGGTCTATGCGCTGTGGACCCTATGGGGCGCCGGGATCGCGGCGAGCGGGTGGAGCCTCGTGCTGATGGCGGCGGGCGCGCCGCTTTACTGGTGGGCGCGGCGCGGAGCGGCTGTCTAGCCGGTCAGCGCGTCGAGCCAGCGCGCGGCAAGCCCCTCGGCTTCTTCTGCGCTGAACGGCGCTTGCCCGAGCGAGAGTTCGAGCCACAGCCCGTCGATCAGCGCGGTGAGCGCGACCGCGGTGACCCGCACATCGGCGAGATCGGGGCGATAGGCGATAAGCAGATCTTCCAGCCCTTGGCGAAAGCTTCCGTAAACCCCGGTCCGCACCAATGCGACAGCCGGGTCGGAGCGGGTCAGGCTCCAGAAGGCGACATAGGTGGCGAGCAGTTCGGGGGTAGCGATCGGCGCGCGGAAATTTGCCGCGAGGTAGGCGATCAGCCGCGCGCGCGGTTCGCGGTCAGCCGCGTCAACCGCCGCTGCGAGCGCGCGGTCGATCTCCGCGCCGGTCCAGCGATAGGTCTCTGCGATCGCATCGGAGACGCTCGCGAAATAGTGCCGCAGCAGCCCCGCCGATACCCCCGCTTCGGCACAGATCGCGCGCACCGAGACACCTGCTGCCCCCTTTGCGGCCAGCACGCGCGCGGTCGCTTCGATCAGGCTCTGGCGGCGCGCATCGGGATCGGCGCGGGTAAAGGCGGGTTGTGCGGTCATCTTCGGCTTGTTATACGATCGTAAAGCAAGGAAGCGCCGATGGCAACGCAGCCCGTTCACGATACCGACCTGCTCGACGGCTGGAGCCTGCCGGCTTGGACCTATCATGACGAGGAGTTTCACCGGCTTGAACTGGACCGCGTGTTTCGCACGAGCTGGCAGGTGGTCTGCCACATCAGCGACATTGCGGGGCCGGGCGACTGGCATACGCTCGATTACTGCGACGAAAGCGTGATCGTGGTGCGCGGGCAGGACGACGAGTTGCGCGCCTTTACCAATGTCTGCCGCCACCGCGGCTCGCGGCTCGTCGACGGGGCGAGCGGCTGCGCCAAGAAGCTCGTCTGCCCCTATCACGCCTGGACCTATGATCTCGACGGCAGGCTGACGGGCGTGCCCGACAGCGCCAGCTATCCCACGCTCGACCGCAATCGCGCAGGCCTTGTCCCGGTCGAACTCGAAATCTGGCGCGGGTTCATCTTCGTCCGGTTGGAGGATGACGGCGGCCCGACGGTGGCGGAGCAGATGGCACCCTATGAGGCGATGGTCGCCCCCTACCGCTTCGATGAATTGGAAGCGCTGGGCCGCGTCACTCTGCGCCCGCGCGAGGTGAACTGGAAGAACGTCGGCGACAACTATTCCGATGGTCTCCACATCCCCGTCGCGCACCCCGGCCTCACCCGCCTGTTCGGCAAGGGCTACGGGATCGAGGCCGAGGCCCATGTCGACCGCATGTGGGGCGCGATGATCGACCGCGAAAGCGCCAACTGGTCCGAGCGCATGTACCAGCGGCTGCTGCCGCCAGTGCCGCACCTGCCGCAAGACAAGCAGCGCTTCTGGCTCTATTTCAAGCTCTGGCCCAATGTCGCCTTCGACATCTATCCCGACCAGATCGACTTCATGCAGTGGCTGCCAACCGGCCCCACCACCTGCCTGATCCGCGAGATCAGCTATGTCCTGCCCGACGATCGCAGGGAGATGCGCGCCGCGCGCTATCTCAACTGGCGCATCAACCGCCAAGTCAATGCCGAGGACACCGCGCTCATCACCCGCGTCCAGCAGGGCATGGCGAGCCGCAGCTTCTCGATGGGCCCGCTGAGCGACAAGGAAGTATGCCTCAAGCACTTCTGCCGCCGCATCCGCGCGGCGATCCCCGAGGCCCGCCTCGAACACCAACCCGCAGCCGGATGGAGCGCCCGCGCATGACCCAGAAATACGACGCCCTGATCATCGGCGCGGGCCACAACGGCCTTACTTGCGCCTTCTACCTCGCGCAGGCCGGTTTGAAGGTGCGGATTGTCGAGCGGCGCGACGTGGTCGGCGGTGCGGCGGTGACCGAGGAATTCCATCCCGGTTTCCGCAATTCGGTCGCGAGCTACACCGTCAGCCTGCTCCAGCCCAAGGTGATCGCCGACATGCGGTTGGCCGAACATGGCTACCGCGTGATCGAACGCCCTATAAGCAATTTCCTGCCGCAGGAGGATGGCGGCTATCTTAAGCTCGGCGGCGGGCTGAAGCGCACGCAGGCGGAGTTCGCGCGGTTTTCGGCTGCCGATGCCGCGACGCTGCCTGCCTATTACGAAGCGCTCGAAGGCGTCGCGGAGGTGCTGCGCAGTCTGGCCCTGAAATCTCCGCCGAATGTCGGCGAGGGCTTGCGCACGCTGATCGCCGGGGCCTCGCAAGGTTGGGGGCTGTCGAAGCTCGATCTGGCCGCGAAGCGCGACGTGCTCGACCTTTTCGTCAAGTCCGCCACCAGTTTCCTCGGCCAATGGTTCGAAAGCGAGGCGGTGAAGGCTGCCTTCGGTTTCGACGCGGTGGTCGGCAATTACGCCAGCCCCGACACGCCGGGCAGCGCCTATGTGCTGCTCCACCACGTCTTCGGCGAGGTCAATGGCAAGAAGGGCGCGTGGGGTCACTGCATCGGCGGGATGGGCACGATCACGCAGATCATGGCCGAGGTTTGCCGCAAGTCGGGGGTCGAAATCAGCCTTGAGGCTCCGGTTGCCGAGGTGCTGGTCGATGGCGACACGGTCGCGGGGGTGCGGCTCGAAAGCGGCGAGGAGATCGTGGCCAAGCGCGTGATCGCGAATGTCGGGCCCAAGCTGCTCTACGGCAAGATGCTCGCAGAGGCGCACCAGCCCGAGGATTTCCGCCGCCGGATGCGTGGTTACAAGGCGGGCGGGGGCACCTTCCGCATGAACGTGGCGCTCAGCGAATTGCCGCGCTTCACCGCGCTCCCCGAACCCGGCGAGCATCACCAGAGCGGGATCATCATCGCCCCGACGCTCGATTACATGGACAAGGCCTTCCTCGATGCGAAGGCGCATGGCTGGTCGAAGCGGCCGATCGTCGAGATGCTGATCCCCTCGACGGTGGATGACAGCCTCGCCCCTCCCGGCCAACACGTCGCCAGCCTGTTCTGCCAGCAATTCGCACCCGAGCTGCCTGATGGCCGCGACTGGGACGACGAGGAAGACGCTGCCGCCGACACGATCATCGACACGGTCGAAGCCCACGCGCCAGGCTTCCGCGCCTCGATCCTCGGGCGGCAGGTCTTGAGCCCCAAGGGACTTTACCGGAAATTCGGCCTCGTCGGCGGGGACATCATGCATGGGCACATGAGCCTCGACCAGCTTTGGAGCGCGCGGCCCGTGCTCGGCCACGGTGCCTATCGCGGGCCGGTCAAGGGGCTCTACATGTGCGGCGCGGGCAACCATCCCGGCGGCGGCGTGACCGGCGCACCGGGCCACAATTGCGCGCGCGAAGTCATCGCCGATCGCGGCAATTTCCGCCGCTTCGCCAGCGTCTGAAACCGGCGGGGTGCGGACGCCGGATGGGCCCGCACCTTTCGCCTGAAAGCCTCAGCGCGGGAGTTCGGAAACCCCCATCAGCGCCTCGTCAACCGCGCGGGCGGCCTGGCGGCCTTCGCGGATCGCCCAGACAACCAGGCTCTGCCCGCGCCGCATGTCGCCGCAGGCGAATACGCCCGGAACGCTGGTTGCATACTTGACGGTGTCGGCATCGACATTGCCGCGCGCCGTCAGATCGACCCCCGCCTGTTCGAGCAGCCCGGCCTTTTTCGGGCCGACAAAGCCCATCGCCAGCAGGATGAGGTCGGCGGGGATCACGAATTCGCTACCCGCGACTTCCTGCATCTGGCCCTGCGCCCATTCGACCCGCACACATTCGAGGCCGGTGACCTTTTCGCCATCGCCGATCACGCGCTTGGCCAGCACGGCCCAGTCACGCTCGACGCCTTCCTGATGGCTCGTCGAAGTGCGCAGCTTCATCGGCCAGTCGGGCCAGGTCAGCGCCTTGTCTTCCTTTTCCGGCGGCTTGGGCATGATTTCGAGCTGGGTGACGCTCAACGCGCCCTGCCGGTTCGAAGTGCCCACGCAGTCGGAGCCGGTATCCCCGCCGCCCAGCACGACGACATGCTTGCCGGTCGCGGTCAGGCTGCCGCGCGGCGCGGCGCGCAGTTCATCGTCACCCGCGACGCGCTTGTTCTGCTGCGTCAGGAACTCCATCGCAAGCCGTACGCCCGCCATCTCCGCACCCGGGATCTGCAGCGCGCGCGCATCTTCCGCGCCGCCCGCCAGCACCACCGCATCGAAGTTTTCCTGCAAGGACTTGAAGGATATATCGACGCCGACCTCCTTGGAGGTTTTGAACGTCACCCCTTCGGCTTCCATCTGCACACAGCGGCGGTTGATGAGATGCTTTTCCATCTTGAAGTCGGGGATGCCATAGCGGAGCAGGCCGCCGACACGGTCGGACTTCTCGAACACCGTCACCGAATGGCCCGCGCGCGCAAGCTGCTGGGCAGCGGCAAGACCCGCAGGCCCAGACCCGACCACCGCGACCGACTTTCCGGTCTTCTTCGCGGCGATCTGTGGCCGCACCCAACCTTCCTGCCACCCGCGGTCGATGATCGCGCATTCGATCGACTTGATGGTCACGGGCTGGTCCACGATGTTCAGCGTGCACGCCGCCTCGCACGGGGCGGGGCAGATGCGGCCGGTGAATTCGGGGAAGTTGTTGGTGGAGTGGAGCATGTCCAGCGCCCGCTTCCAGTCCGCCTCGTAGACAAGATGGTTCCAGTCGGGGATCAGGTTGTTCACCGGACAGCCGTTGTGACAGTAGGGAATGCCGCAATTCATGCAGCGCGAGGCCTGACCCGTCAGCGTCGCATCGTCCGGCTGGATGATGAATTCGCGGTAATTCTTCAGCCGTTCCTGCGGGTCGAGATAATCGCGCTCGCGGCGATCCAGCTCGAGAAATCCGGTTTCCTTGCCCATGATCTGTGTCTCGTTCCCGTAAAATCTATTCGGCAGCGACGCTGGCGGCTTCGTTGCGCTCGGCCTCTAGGCGCCTCAACGCACCGGCATAATCGCGCGGCATCACCTTGACGAACTTGCCCAGCGCCGCGTCCCAATCGGCGAGCAGCGCGCCCGCCAGTTTCGACCCGGTGTGAAGCTGGTGCCGTTCGACGAGGATGCGCAGCCGTTCGGCATCGTGGCGCAGCATATCGCCCATCCCGAAATCGTTGACCCCGCGCGGACGCTGCGCCGGGCGGCCCGTGCCTTCCTCTGCATCGGGCGTCGCGGACACCGGCAGCAGATCGACCTGTGCATGGTTGACCAGCTTGTCGAAGCCGCCGTCGGGATCGTAGACGTAGGCGACCCCGCCGCTCATCCCTGCGGCAAAGTTGCGCCCGGTCTTGCCCAGCACCACGACCACGCCGCCGGTCATGTATTCGCAGCCGTGATCCCCGGTGCCCTCGACCACCGCGATCGCGCCCGAATTCCGCACGGCGAAGCGTTCACCCGCGACGCCGTTGAAATAGGCTTCGCCCGCGATCGCGCCATACATCACGGTGTTGCCGACGATGATGTTCTCGTCCGATGCGCGCGGAGCCTCGGCGGGCTGGCGCACGATAATGCGGCCACCCGAAAGCCCCTTGCCGACATAGTCGTTGGCATCGCCGACCAGATCGAGCGTCACCCCGTGAGCCAGCCACGCGCCGAAGCTCTGCCCGGCCACGCCGGTCAGGTTGATGCGGATCGTATCGGTCGGCAGGCCCTCGTGCCCGTGCGCCTTGGCGATCTCGCCCGAGAGCATCGCGCCGACCGTCCGGTTAACGTTCCTCACCTCGTAGCTGAGTTGCACCGGCTGCTTTGCCTCGATCGCGGCCGCGCAATCGGCGATCAGCCGGTTGTCGAGCGCGCTTTCGAGCCCGTGGTCCTGCGTGCCGTTCTGGCGCAGCGATGCGCCTTCCTTGAGCGGCACCTGGTGCAGGATCTTCGACAGGTCGATCCCGCGCGCCTTCCAGTGGCGCTCCATCCGGCGGGTGTCGAGCAGGTCGACCCGGCCGACCATCTCGGCCACGGTGCGGATGCCCATGTCGGCCATGATCGCCCGCAGTTCCTCGGCGACGAAGAACATGTAGTTGACCACGTGCTCCGGCTGGCCGGTGAAGCGTGCGCGCAGCACCGGGTCTTGCGTGGCGACCCCTACGGGGCAGGTGTTGAGGTGGCACTTGCGCATCATGATGCAGCCGGCTGCGATCAGCGGCGCGGTGGCAAAGCCGAACTCGTCCGCGCCCAGAAGCGCGCCGATGGCGACGTCGCGCCCGGTGCGCAGGCCGCCATCGACCTGCACCGCGATGCGCTCCCGCAGATCGTTGAGCAGCAGTGTCTGCTGCGTCTCGGCAAGGCCGATCTCCCATGGCGAACCTGCATGCGTCAGCGAGGTCAGCGGCGATGCGCCGGTCCCGCCATCATAGCCCGCAATCGTCACATGGTCCGCGCGCGCCTTGGAAACGCCCGCCGCGACCGTGCCGACGCCGACTTCGGACACCAGCTTGACCGAAATCCGCGCTTGCCGGTTCACGTTCTTGAGATCGTGGATCAGCTGCGCGAGGTCTTCGATCGAATAGATGTCGTGGTGCGGCGGGGGAGAGATCAGGCCCACGCCCGGGGTCGAGTGCCGCACCGCGCCGATGCGCTTGTCGACCTTGTGACCCGGAAGCTGACCGCCTTCACCGGGCTTTGCGCCCTGCGCCATCTTGATCTGGATGTCGTCGGAATTGACGAGATACTCGGTCGTCACGCCGAACCGCCCGGAGGCGACCTGCTTGATCCGGCTGCGCATCGAGTCGCCATTGGCGAGCGGCTTGAAGCGGAACGGCTCTTCCCCGCCTTCGCCGGTGTTCGAACGCCCGCCGATGCGGTTCATCGCGATCGCCATGGTCGAGTGCGCTTCGTGGCTGATCGAACCGAGGCTCATCGCGCCGGTCGAGAAACGCTTCACGATTTCGCTCGCCGGTTCGACTTCTTCGAGCGGGATCGGCTGACTGGCCTTCTTGAATTCGAGCAGTCCGCGGATCGTCAGCAGCCGTTCGGACTGCTCGTTGATCGACTTGGCGAATTCCTCGTAGTTCTTCGGATCATTGCCGCGCACCGCGTGCTGCAATTGCGCGACGTTCTGCGGGGTCCAGGCATGCTCCTCGCCGCGCAGGCGGTATTGGTAGATCCCGCCGACATCGAGCATCCCGTCATAGAGCGGGTTGTCGCCGTAAGCCTGCCCGTGGCGGCGCAAAGCTTCCTCGGCGACTTCGGCAAGACCGATGCCTTCGATGGTGGTGGCGGTGCCGGTAAAATACTTCTCCACGAAAGCCGTCGAGAGCCCCACCGCGTCGAAGATCTGCGCGCCGCAATAGGACTGGTAGGTCGAAATGCCCATCTTGGACATGACCTTGCGGATGCCCTTGCCGATCGCCTTGATGAAATTCTGCTGCACCTTGTAACCCGGCAGTTCCGGGTGACGCTTGGCGCGCAGCGCTTCCAATGTCTCGAAGGCGAGGTAGGGGTTGATCGCTTCCGCGCCATAGCCCGCCAGCACGCAGAAGTGATGCACTTCGCGCGCCTCGCCGGTTTCGACCACGAGCCCGGTCTGCATTCTGAGACCCTGCCGCACGAGGTGATGATGCACCGCTGCGGTTGCCAGCAGCGCGGGCATCGGCACGCGGCTCTCGCTCTGCCCGCGGTCGCTGAGGACAAGGATGTTGTGGTCCTGAAGCACGGCTTCGGTCGCCGCCCAGCACATCTCCTTCAGCGCCAGTTCGAGCCCCTCAGCCCCGCTCGCCGCATCCCAGGTGATGTCAATCGTGGCGCAGCGGAATGCGCCGTCGAGCGCTTCCTCGACCGAGCGGATCTTGGCCAGATCCTCGTTGGTGAGGATCGGCTGGTCGACTTCGAGCCGCTTGTGCGTCCCGGCATCGCGGCCAAGCAGATTGGGGCGCGGGCCGATCATGGAGGTGAGACTCATCACCAGCTCCTCGCGGATCGGATCGATCGGCGGGTTGGTGACCTGCGCGAAGTTCTGCTTGAAATAGTCGTAGAGCAGCCGCGCGCGGTCGCTCAGCACCGCGATCGGCGTGTCGGTGCCCATCGAGCCGATCGGATCGTCGCCATCGACCGCCATCGGTTCGAGGAAGCGGCTGATGTCTTCCTGCGTATAGCCGAAGGCCTGCTGGCGCTGGAGCAGGCTTGCTGCTTCGGCCGGAATGCTTTCCAGTTCGGGCACCACATCGGTAATTTCGGCGAGCTTGTACTGCGCCTGCCGGAGCCATTCGGCATAGGGCTGGGCGTTCGCCAGATCGGCCTTGAGCTCGTCATCCTCGATGATGCGGCCCTGTTCGAGGTCGATCAGCAGCATCTTGCCCGGCTGCAACCGCCACTTGCGCACGATGTCGCCTTCCGCAAACGGCAGCACGCCGCTTTCCGATGCGAGGCAGACGATATCGTCCCTGGTCACGCAGAAGCGTGCCGGGCGCAGGCCGTTGCGGTCGAGCGTCGCGCCGATCTGGCGGCCATCGGTGAAGCACACCGAGGCCGGGCCATCCCACGGCTCCATCAAGGCGGCGTGATATTCGTAAAACGCGCGGCGTTCCGGCGTCATCATCGCGTTGCCCGCCCAGGCTTCCGGGATCAGGATCATCATCGCATGGGCGAGGCTGTAACCGCCCGCGATCAGCAGTTCGAGCGCGTTGTCGAGGCAGGCGGTGTCCGATTGCCCGTGCGGGATGATCGGCCACATCTTGTCGAGATCGGGGCCGAGCAGCTCGCTTTCCATCGTCCGGCGGCGCGCGTTCATCCAGTTGACGTTGCCGCGCACGGTGTTGATTTCGCCGTTGTGCGCGATGAAGCGGAACGGGTGCGCCAGCCGCCAGCTGGGGAAGGTGTTGGTGGAAAAGCGCTGGTGGACGAGGCCCAGTGCGGACACGCAATCGGGATCGCGCAGATCGTCGTAAAAGCTGCCCACCTGCGTCGCCAGCAACAGCCCCTTGTAGACGATGGTGCGGGTCGAAAAGCTCGGGATATAGGTCTCGGTCACTTGCGGCAGGCCATGCTTTTCGGCCAGTTGCGCGAGTGGATTCTGCACCTGCTTGCGGATCGTCAGCAGCTTGCGTTCGAACGCGTCCTGATCGGCGCAATTGGCGCCGCGGCCGATCACCGCCATCTCGATCACCGGCATCGAGGCGACCACCGCCTTGCCAAGGCCGTCCATCGTGGTCGGCACTTCGCGCCAGCCGATGAAGGCTTGCCCTTCCTTTGCGACAAAGGCCTCCATGCGGCTCTTGACGAAGGCCCGCGCGGCCTCGTCCTGCGGCAGGAAGCACATGCCGATGGCATAATCGCCCGGCTGCGGCAGTTCGTGGCCCGCGGCGTTCGCCCAGCGGCGAATCAGCGGATCGGGGATCTGGATCAGGATGCCCGCGCCATCGCCGAGCAGCGGATCGGCCCCCACCGCGCCGCGATGGTCGAGATTTTCGAGAATCTCGAGCGCGCTCGCGATGATCGCGTGGCTTTTCTCTCCCTTGATATGCGCCACCATGCCTACACCGCAGGCGTCATGTTCGTTGGCGGGGTCATAGAGACCCTGGGAGGAAGGGTATCCCATTGGCAAAGGTCCGTTCTGTCAGATGCCGACAGGCGCGAACCCATGATGCACGATCGCTCGTGCAAGGAACACGCCTGTGGCAGGTCGAGCGGGGCGCGCCCCCCTTTGTTCAGGGGGTGTGCGACCCGTTTTCGGGCCTCTCATGCCGACAGGAAGCGGGTTTGGCAAGGGCTGCGGGCGAAGTAATATTTCTCGCAGACCTATTCAGACTTTAGGTTGATTGCGCAGCTTGCATTCGACCCAACGATGGGTTGCAGCTTTTGCGCGCATTGATCGTATCAGCCCACACCGCGCCGCGGGTGGGCCTGGCTGAGGGCCGCGCGCAGCGAGCCGGTCGCCGAAACCGCGCTGCGTGCGGTGCCGGTGCCGCCGCTGAGCGCGGCGAGCGCGCGCAATGCTTCGGCCAGCGCAGCTTCGCGGGCGGCAAGATCGGCGGCGGCGGGCAAATCGGTGGGCGGGCTCTCGCGATGGTCGTGCAGTGCTGCGGCGAACCGCTCGACCATTTCGGCGAGGCTAAGGGCTTCCGGCGGGGTTGCGCGCAGCCGGGCAAGTGCAGCAGTGCCGGGCAGCGGCATTGGGTCGGTTTCGACCGCGCGCAGGTGCGGGACGCTCGGCGCGCTCATGGGTTTTGACTGGATCGCGGGTTCCGGTTCGGCCGTCTGGTCGAGCAGCAATTCGTCGAACGCGGCAAGATCGAGCGCGGCTGGCGCTGCCGGTGCCGGCGGAGTCTGCTCCTCGGCCACCTCGGTCCCGGCAACCGGCGCATGTTCGCGGCGGCGCACCGGGTGCTCCGTATCCAGATCGGCATCGCGCCACGCGGGGGTCGAAAAGGGCATCGTGTCGACCGGATCGTCCAGCCGGCGGCTGCCCAGATCGACCGCCGGATTGATCGGCGTTACCTGCCGCATCGCCAGTTCGACCATCGAAGGCTTGGTCCCGCTCACCGCCTTGCGGTGTTGCAGCATCGCAATCGCGAACAGGGTGGAGCCTGCAAGCGTTGCCAGGATCGCGGCAAACAGTATTTGCGAGGCCGCCCCCCAACTGCCGAGCAAAGTTCCCTCAAGCATCGCGCCGATAAGAGGGTAGGGCATCACGGCAATCACCGCCCCGCCCAGCGCTGCGCCCCACACGCCCAGCAAAGGCGCATAGGCGCGGTGCGCGGCAAGTGTCCGGCGCGCGCGGACAGGCTTGCCCCCGCGTTTGCGTTTGCCTGCCGTGCGACGCGTCTGCCCCGATGTCATGCCCATTGTGCCCCGTTGTTGTCGCGGCGCTCCCCGGTGCCGCTGGTGTTACGAACGGGCTAGCAAGAGATGGTAAACAGAAAGATAATCACGCGCATTGGCCGACCAGTCGTGCCGGGCGCGGACATGCGCGACGCCGCGGCTGCGGATCGCTTCCCAGTCCGCGCGCCGTTCGAGCAGACCGGCGAGCGCGGCGGCGCAGGCGGCCGGATCGTCGGGTGCGAACAGGGTGCCGGTTTCGCCATCGGTGATGAGTTCGCGGTGCCCCCCGACGCTGGAAGCGGCGACCAGCCGGCGCTGCGCCATCGCCTCCAACGGCTTCAAGGGCGTGACCAGTTCGGTCAGGCGCTGCCCCTTGCGCGGATAGGCGAGGACATCGACCAGCGAGTAATAACGCTCGACGGTATCGTGCGGGACGCGTCCGGCAAAGATCACCGCGCCCGGTTCGGGCAGCGCAGCGGCCACCGCGCGCCACGCGGCATCCATCGGCCCTGCGCCCACCAGCAACAGCCGCGCATCGGGATGCGATTGCCGCAGGATCGGCATTGCCGCGATCAGATCGTCGACGCCTTCATAGGCATAGAAGCTGCCGATATAGCCGATCACCGGCGCGCCTTGGGGAATACCCAGCGTGTCGGCCAGCGCATCGTCGCGCGGCGGCGGATCGCCGAACAGGTCGAGATCGACCCCGTTGCGCATCACGTGAATGCGGCCTGGCGGAATGCCGCGTGTCGCCAGATCGCTCTTCAACCCGTCGCAGATCGTGAACAAGGCATCGGCGGCGCGCGCTACGCGCGTCTCGAGCGCGCGGGTCAGCCGGTATTTGAGATTGCCCTCGGTGCCCGAAAGATTGCCGACCGCGGCATCTTCCCAGAATGCGCGGATTTCATAGACGAAGGGCACGCCAAGGATCCGCGCCGCGCGCTGCGCTGCCGCGCCGCACAGCGCCGGGCTGTGCGCGTGGATAATATCGGGCCGCCAGTCTTCGGCAACCTCCACGATCGCCGCAGTCAATGCCTCGATCTCCCCGAGCTCGCGCACCAATGGCGGCCCCGAAGGCGTGCCGGGCGTGCGGTGGAAGATCAGCCCGTCGGCCTCCTCGCGCATCCCGGAAACCACCGCTTCGAGGTTGTGCCGCTGCCCGGTGATTCCGCGCACTTCGAGCCCGTGGCCTTGCTGCGCTTTCAGGATCGCGCGCGTGCGAAAGGTATAGCCGCTGTGCAGCGGCAGCGAATGGTCGAGCACGTGGAGAATGCGGGTCATGGGCAAGCCGCTTACCCCGCGCGTGCTTAACGCCGCGTCAACCGGAACCCGGTATTGCAGGCGCTCGATGCCGCGCCGGAACCCGCCTTACCCATGATCGACACCTTTGCCCTTGCGCTCGGCCACGGGCTGCTTGCGGTCGCGCTGTGGCGGCTGGCGATGCGCGCGGGCCTCGACGAGGACCCGCTGATCGGCAGCATCAGGGCGGAGGAAAAGAGCCATCGGCAGCAAGGCAGCGCAGCGGGCCGCAGCGCTGCTCGCCGCGCGCGCACCATTCCGGGTGGGTCCGCCGATGAGGCAAGCGGCGGGCGGGCGCGGTGAAGGATCTCTTTTTCCTCGTCTTCATCGCCTATGTGCTGCTGCTCGGCCTCAGGCGCCCGTTCATCTGGGTGCTGCTTTACACCTATATCGACATCCTTGCGCCGCAGCGGATCGGCTATTCGATCATCACCACGCTGCCATTGTCGCTGATCGCCTTTGCCGCAGCCTTCGGCGGCTGGCTGGTGATCGACCGCAAGGAAGGTGCGCGCTTTACGCTGCGCCAAGGGCTGATGCTGGGGCTGCTGGGCTATTGCTGGTGGACCACGCGCAATGCCGATTTCCCGGTCGAGGCGCTGACCAAGTGGGACTGGGTGTGGAAGGCGCTGCTGTTTGCGATCTTCCTGCCGCTGACGCTCACCACCCGCGCGCGGATCGAGGGGCTGGCGCTGTCGCTGGTGCTGAGCGTGGCGATGATCGTCATTGCGACCGGCCTCAAGGTGGTGACGGGCGGGGGCGGTTATGGCGAGCTCAATTTCTTCGTCGACGACAATTCGGGGATCTATGAAAGCTCGACGCTGGCAACCGTTGCGATCGGGATGATTCCGCTGTTGTGGTGGCTGGTGCGCTACGGCACGATTTTCCCCAGGCACTGGACGGTGACGGTGTTCGCCGCGGCACTGACCTTTGCCGCGCTGCTGGTCCCGGTCGGGACCGAAGCGCGCACCGGGCTCCTCTGCATCGCCGCGCTGGCGGTTCTGCTGCTGCGCTATACCCGCCGCCGGTTGATGTTCATCGCGGGCGCAGCCGCGCTCGGTCTCGTCGCGCTGCCGTTCCTGCCGCAATCCTATTACGACCGGATGGCGACCATCACCCAGCCGGGCGGCGACGAAAGCGCCTCGACCCGGATGGCGGTGTGGGAATGGACGTATGATTACGCCAAGTCCAACCCGCTTGGCGGCGGTTTCGATGCCTATCGTTCCAACAGTTTCACCTACACCATGCCGGTGACCAAGACCGAGGGCAACACCACCAGCGTCACCTATACCGAGGTCGAGGACAAGGCGCGCGCCTACCATTCCTCGGTGTTCGAGATGCTGGGCGAACAGGGGTGGCCGGGCCTCATCATGTGGCTGATGCTCCACCTTACCGGGATGTGGCAGATGGAGCGGTTGCAGCGGCGCTGGAAGGGCGCGGACGCAGATGCAGACGAGGACGGGGCGACCCGCTGGATCGCGCCGCTCGCCGCCGCCTTGCAGATGGGCGCGGTGATCTATCTGGTCGGCGCGCTATTCCAGGGAATCGCCTATCAGCCGGTGATGCTGATGCTGGTGGCCTTGCAAATCGGGCTTCACACCTATTGCCGCCGGATCGATTCGGCGCAGGCCACCTTGGCGCGCAGCACCCGGCGCAAGCCCGCTGTCGCCACGCCGGTCGCGGGTGCCGTAGCGGCATAGGCCAGGCCGCCTTTCGGGGCGTTGCGCTCCCTTGAGTGTTGCGCCATGAAGCCCCCGCAAAACGGCGCGGCGGGCAGCAGTTTCCGCCGCCGGACACGCGAAGGAGGACACCTGATGAACCCGCAGGAATTGGCCGCCAAGGTCGGCGAAGTGATCGGCACCAGCGACTGGGTCGAGATGAGCCAGGAACGCATCAACCAGTTCGCCGAAGCGACGGGCGACCACCAGTTCATTCACGTGAACGAGGAAATGGCCAAGATGACCCCGTTTGGCGGGACGATCGCGCACGGCTTCCTGACCTTGTCGATGATCCCCTATCTGGGCGCCAACGGCGGCGCGCCGCGGATCGACGGCGTGAAGATGGGCGTGAATTACGGCGGCAACAAGACCCGCTTCATCGCCCCCGTGCGCGCGGGCAAGCGTATCCGCGGCCACTGGAAGCTGACCGAAATGGTCGAAAAGCGCCCCGGCCAGTGGCAGCAGACCTGCGAAATTACGATCGAGATCGAAGGCGAGGAAAAGCCCGCTTTGATGTGCGAATGGATCACGCAGTACTTCGTGTGACATCCCTATCGCCGCTCCGGCAGGTGTCGGGGCGGCGGCTGAAAAACGACAACAAGGATACCCCCTATCATGGCACGTGACGCCGTAATCGTTTCCACCGCCCGCACCCCCATCGGGCGTGCCTACAAGGGCGCTTTCAATGCCACGCCGGGCGCGACGCTTGGCGCGCTTTCGCTTGCCCCCGCGATCGAGCGCGCCGGGATCGACGCTGGCGCGATCGACGATGTCGTCTGGGGCGCTGTTCTCACGCAGGGCACGCAGGCCGGCAACATCGCCCGTCAGGTCGCGCTGCGCGCCGGTTGCCCCGTCACCGTCAGCGGCCAGACGATCGACCGCCAGTGCTCTTCGGGCCTGATGGCGATTTCGACCGCGGCCAAGCAGATCATCGTCGACAACATGGATATCGTCGTCGGCGGCGGCCAGGATTCGATCTCGATGGTGCAGACCCCCGAGATGCGCGTCGCGATGGACAAGTCGCTGCTCGCGATGCACGGCAATGTCTACATGCCGATGCTGCAGACCGCCGAAACGGTCGCCAAGCGTTACAATATCAGCCGCGATGCGCAGGACGAATACGCCTACCAGTCGCAGATGCGCACCGCCGCCGCGCAGGCCGCAGGCAAGTTCGATGACGAAATCGTCGAAGTCACCACCACGATGAACGTGGTGGACAAGGAAACGAAGGAAGTTTCGCAGCGCGAAATCACTTTGTCGAAGGACGAAGGCAACCGCCCCGAAACCACGCTTGAGGGCCTCAAGAGCCTCAACCCCGTGATGGGCCCGGGCATGAACATCACCGCGGGCAACGCCTCGCAGCTTTCGGACGGTTCGTCCGCAAGCGTCCTGATGGAAGCCAAGCTCGCCGAACAGAAGGGCCTCCAGCCGCTCGGCCGCTATGTCGGGATGGCGGTTGCCGGCACCGAGCCCGATGAAATGGGCATCGGCCCGGTCTTCGCGATTCCCAAGCTGCTGAAGCAGACCGGGCTCAAGATGGACGACATCGGCCTGTGGGAACTCAACGAAGCCTTCGCCGTGCAGGTGCTTTATTGCCGCGACCAGCTGGGGATCGACAACGACATCCTCAACGTCAACGGCGGCTCGATCTCGATCGGCCACCCCTACGGCATGACCGGCGCACGCTGCACTGGCCACGCTCTGATCGAAGGCAAGCGCCGCGGTGCCAAGTATGTGGTCGTCACCATGTGCGTCGGCGGCGGCATGGGCGCAGCCGGCCTGTTCGAAGTCTTCTGATCCGGCCTGTCCGGGCCGCGGACATTTCGCGGCCCGGACAACACGATATCACGATCCCGGCGCGGTTGGTCTTGTCCGGCGGACATGGCCGCCTGCGTTCCGGAACATTATCCGGCCCGCCCCGCTTGCGTCTCCCGTTCAAGGAATAAACGGAGACGATGATGGCTACCGACGCGGAAATTCGCAGCAAGTTCTGGAAGTCGCTGAAAAGTGACATGACGATGTTCCTCGGTCTGGCCGAGGGCGAGGATGGCCACGCCCGTCCGATGACCGCCCAGCTTGAGGACGAGCTGTTCAACGACGGTGAATACCGGGGCCCGGTGTGGTTCTTCACCTCGACCGACAACAACCTTTACCAGCAGATCCAGCAGCAGGAACTCGCCGCCACCGGGCCGCGCGCGATGGCGCACTTCGTTTCGAAGGGCCACGATGTCTGGGCGACCGTCCACGGGAGCCTTTCGACCACGCGTGACCGCGCGACGATCGACCGCCTCTGGAACCGCTTCGTCGCGGCCTGGTATGAAGGTAAGGACGATCCCAAGATCG
Source organism: Erythrobacter neustonensis (assembly GCF_001663175.1). NCBI lineage: Bacteria > Pseudomonadati > Pseudomonadota > Alphaproteobacteria > Sphingomonadales > Erythrobacteraceae > Erythrobacter > Erythrobacter neustonensis. The sequence goes on from NZ_CP016033.1 coordinate 1,128,158, forward strand.
CGCTGATCCGCCTCGATGCCGAAGATGCGGAAATCTGGATCGATGCGTCCTCGGTGATCGCCGGGATCAAGATGCTGATCGGGATCGATCCCAAGGAAGATTACAAGGACAAGGTCGCCGAAGTCCGCCTGTAAGGCGTCGGCAATCCTTTCAAAAGCGCCGCGGCGCGGGAACACATGGTGTCCCGCGTCGCTTTGTGCGTTGTCCGAACGACACAGCGCGACCGCGCCGGCTGTCATCTCCCTACTACCTCAAGGAAATTCCATGCGCCTGATCTTTGCCACCCTGATCCCGCTTTGCGTGCTGGCCGCTGCGTGCAGCGATCCCGATAGCGGCGCGGCAGACCGGCCGGCCGAAGCAGGTGCGCAGGCCGCAGATAACAACGGCGCGGACACGATGGCATCGAACGACAACGCGCCCGCCGATGCCGTTGCGGATTCCGAGCCGCGTCCGGTGATGCAGATGCAGGTCGTGCTCGAACGCCTTGGCTTTGCGCCGGGCGTAATCGACGGCAAGGAAGGCGCCTCGCTGTCCAACGCTCTCAAGGGCTTCCAGGAATCGCGCGGGCTTCCCGTGACTGGCACGCTCGACGATGCGACCCGCAGCGCGCTGGGTGAATTCGGCAAGATCCCCGCAACCCGGATCGTCACGATCCCGGCTGACTGGGGCCAGATCGCCTTTGCCAAGCTTCCCGAAGCCGCCGCCGACAAGGCCAAGCTGGAATCGATGGCTTACGAAAGCATGGCCGAAAAGCTGGCCGAACGATTCCACACCACGCCCGCCGTTCTGGCACAGCTGAATCCCGGCGGAATGCCTGCAGGCATGGGCAGTGCGGCCCCGGCAGCAACGCCGGCTGCGACCCCTTCGGCCAATCAGGCCACCGGCGAGCCTGCGGTGCCCACGTTCGGCGCAGGCCAGCAGATCCGCGTGCCCAATGTCGGCGCGGACCGGATCGACGCCTCGCTGGTCGACAACGACGCATGGCGCGACACTTTGCGGTCGCTGGGTGTCGGGACCGAGCAGCCCAAGGTTGCACGCATCCTCGTCGACGAATCCGAAGGCTGGCTCAAAGCATACGACGAGGGCGACAAGCTGGTCGCGATGTTCACCGTGACTACTGGCTCCAAGCACGATCCGCTGCCGATCGGCGACTGGAAGATCAAGGGCAAGGCTTATAACCCGACCTATGCCTTCAACCCCGAACTGCTCCGCGATGTCGATGCCAGCGAAGGCAAGCACCAGCTGCCCGCCGGCCCGAACAGCCCGGTCGGCGTGGTATGGATCGATCTGAGCAAGGATCACTACGGCATCCACGGCACGCCTTCGCCCGAGACTATCGGCCGCGCGGAAAGCAATGGCTGCGTGCGGCTGACCAACTGGGATGCGGCGCGGCTGGCACTGATGGTCAGCCCGTCGACCAAGGTGACGTTCCAGAAGTAACAGATTGCCGAAACACAAGGGGAGGGGGGATATGTCCCCGCCTCCCCTTGCTCCTTTGCGCCGCATAGGGAATCCCTCGTGCATGGCGATTCTTTCCGACAAGTGGATCCGCGCACAGGCGCTTGAACACGGCATGATCGAGCCTTTCGTCGAAGCCCAGCGGCGCGACGGGGTGATCTCCTATGGCCTTTCGTCCTATGGTTATGACGCGCGGGTCGCGCCGGAATTCAAGATCTTCACCAATGTCGATTCGGCGGTGGTCGATCCCAAGGATTTCGCCGCGAACTCCTTCGTCGATCGCGAAACCGATGTCTGCGTGATCCCGCCCAATTCCTTCGCGCTCGCCCGCACGGTCGAATATTTCCGCGTGCCCGAAGACGTGCTGGTGATCTGCCTCGGCAAATCGACCTATGCGCGCTGCGGGATCATCGTCAATGTCACCCCGCTCGAACCGGGCTGGGAAGGGCACGTGACGCTCGAATTCAGCAACACGACGCCGCTGCCTGCCAAGATCTACGCCAACGAGGGCGCGTGCCAGTTCCTGTTCCTCAAGGGCAACGAACGCTGCGAGACCAGCTACAAGGACCGCGCGGGCAAATACATGGGCCAGCGCGGGGTGACGCTGCCGCGGCTGTAGCGCGCGGTCAGTCGTCCTCCATCACCAGCCGGTCTTCGGTCACACCGCGCGCGGTAAGCGCGGCCACGAGCGCGTCCTGCATCGGAGGCGGGCCGCACAGATAAACGATGCCGTTGGTGTCGATCCCTAGCGCATCGAGCATGGCGCCGTCGATTTCGCCGTGGAGCATTCCGGGCGCACCGCCGTCGGTCAGCACGAGATCGAGCGCGAGGCCGGGCATCGCCTCCAATTCCTCTTGCAGGATGATGTCGCGCGCGGTGCTGTTCGAGAAGATCAGCCGGTATCCTTCGAGATTGCCGTGCTTTGCCTGCCGGGCGCGCAGGATCGACAGGAAGGGGGTGATGCCTGCGCCGCCGGCGATGATCGTGCCCGGCCCCTTGTCCGCGATCGCACCCCACGGTGCATCGATGATGACGCTGTCACCGGGCTGCATCTGCCCGATCTGCTCGGTCACGCCGTGGTGCGAGGGATAGGATTTGATCGTGAATTGCAGATGCTCCGCGCCCGGTAGGGACGTGAAGGTGAAAGGGCGTTTTTCATCGCGCCACCCGTCCCGGTCGAGCGCAAGATCGGTCGCCTGTCCGGGGACGAAATCGTAGCCTTCGGGCCGGTCGAAGGTGAGTTCGTGGACATCGTGCGTGACCGGGCGGATCGTGCGAAGCGCAAGCGTGTGGGGCATGGGGCTCTTTCTGCAAAGCGGGGTTGCGATGGGAATGCGGATTGCGCGGGCAATGTTCCCCGCCCAGTGGCGACCCTGTCCGTTCGGCCTTTGACAAGCACCCTTTGCGCCCCCATTCCGGCGCACGAAGGAGAGAGCTTATGAGCACCCGCGAATTCGACATCATCGTCTATGGCGCCACCGGATACACCGGACGGCTGGTGGCGGAATATCTGGCGCATCATTATGGCGCACGCACGGATGGGCCGCGCTGGGCCATGGCGGGCCGCAGCCTGGCCAAGCTCGAAGAAGTGCGCGACATGATTGCTGCGCCGGCTTCGACCCCGTTGGTGGTCGCCGATGCCGATGACAGCGCCGATCTGGAAGCGATGTGCCGCCGCACCCGCGTGGTGCTGACCACGGTTGGCCCCTACCAGCTTTACGGCGACAAGCTGCTGGCCGCCTGCGTCGCCACCGGCACCGATTATGCCGACCTGTGCGGCGAACCGGCCTGGATGGCGGCCAAGATCGCCGAGCACCAGGCCGCTGCCCAAGCATCGGGCGCGCGTATCTGTTTTTCGAGCGGGTTCGATTCGATCCCCTTCGATCTGGGTGTGATGATGACCCAGAAGGCCGCGCGCGAACGCTTCGGCAAGCCTGCACCGCGCATCCGCGGGCGGGTGCGGGCGATGCAGGGGACGTTCTCGGGCGGAACCGCGGCAAGCCTCGGCGCGACGATGAAGGCTGCAGCCAAGGACATGTCGGTGATCGCCGCGCTCCGGAACCCCTTTGCGCTCACCCCCGGTTTCGAAGGACCCGATCAGCCTTCGGGCATGATCCCTTCGTATGAAGACGACTTGGGCAAGTGGTCCGCGCCCTTCGTGATGGCGCCGATCAATACCAAGAACGTCCACCGCACCAACTTCCTGCTCGGCCACCCCCACGGCACCGATTTCCGTTATGACGAGATGATGCTGACCAGCCCCGGCGAAGCGGGCAAGGCGGCGGCCAATGCCGCGCTCGAATTCATGAAGAACCCGTTCGGGGCCAAGCCCCCCAAGCCCGGCGAAGGCCCGACCAAGGAGGAACGCGACAACGGCTTCTACGATGTCGTCTTCGTCGCCGACATGGAGGACGGGCAGCGGCTGCAATACGGCGTCAAGGGCCGGTTCGATCCGGGTTACGGTTCGACCAGCCGGATGCTGAGCGAGACCGGGATCGCGCTGCTGTCGTGCGACAAACCGGGCGGGATCGGCACGCCCGGCAGCTTCCTCGGCGAAGACCTCGTCAAGCGGCTCGAAGAGCACGCCGAACTCACCTTCGCGGTCGAAAGCTGACACGAAAAAGGGGCAGCCACGCGATGCGGCTGCCCCCATTCCTTGCGCTTGCAGCGGCTGAGGTGCCTTAGAAGCTCAACCGCACGCTCGCGCGGAAATTGCGGCCCATCAGCGGGACGAAGTCCTTGGTGAAGCTGGCGTGGCGGCGGCCGTTGACATCGAAGATGTTGTCGGCCGCAACCTGCAGCGTCACGTTCTGGTTGTCGGCCAGCGGGCGCCAGGCAACCAGCGCGTTGACCAGCGTGAAGCTGTCGGTCGGGGTCTCGACGCCCGAGACGCGGTTCTGGTCGTCGAACCACTGCACTTCGCCCCGGACATCGAAGGCGTTGGTCTGCGCTTCGAGCGCGCCGAGCAGGCTCAGCGGCGGGATGCGCGGGACCGCGGTGCCATCGCCCAGCTCCGCCTCGACATAGGACGCGCTGGCATCGGCCAGCAGGCGGAAGCTACCGGTGTCGACCACCGGATAGCTGACCTCTGCCTCGAAGCCCCAGAAATCGGCATCCTGCTGGAGATACCGGAACACCGGCAGGTCGTCTTCCTCCGCTCCGGTTTCTTCGAGGAAGATGTAATTGTCGAACCACTGGCGATAGGCGGTGAGGCCGAAGGTGCCGCGCCCGATGCTGCCGCGGGCATAGGCTTCGAGCCCCCAAGCGCGTTCGGTGCGCAGGTCAGGGTCGCCGATCTCGAACGCCTGCGTGGCGATGTGCGGTCCATTGGCGAACAGCTCCTCGGCGCTCGGCGCACGCTCGGCGCGCGAACCGTTGATGCCGATGCGGATGCCGGGAAGCCCGCTGTAAACCGCGCCGAGCGCGCCCGAGAACGTGTCGTAATCGTTCTCGATCCCGAGTGTCTGCGCTTTGACCTTTGTGAATTCAGCGCGCGCGGCGGCTTCAAGCTGGAACGGGCCGGTGCCGTATTCCTGCAGCGTGAAGAGAGCGACCTGATCGGTCAGGTTGGGCGGAATATAGGCTTCCGCGCCCACGGCGAAGAAATCGCGGTGGTTGTATTGCAGGCCGGTCGAACCGCGCAGGGTTCCGCCGGTGTTCTGCACCAGTTCGGCGCGCGCTTCGAGCCCGGTCGAATCGAACACGGTGCCGACTTCGGTGCCTTCGAATTCGGTATGGGTGTAATCGGAATAGCCGACGCGCAGCTTCAGGCGCTCGAACGCGCCTTCGCCAAGGAAGACGTCGCCCTTGAAGTCGGCGCGGAACTGCTTGAGCCCGATGGTGACGAGCTCTTCGCCCTCCTCCTCGCCGCCTTCTTCCGCGCCTTCCTCGCCGTGGTGATGGCCGGCACCGGGGCGGGTGGGGACGCCGTAGTTGGTGTCATACCAGCCGAGCGACGCGCCGAAGGTGCTTTCGCCCAGCACGAGGCCGAGGCCGGCGTTGACCGTCCAGCTTTCCATCGCGGTGTTGGGCACCCGGCCGCGCTGGTTGGCGGCTTCGCGCAGTTCGGCGGCTTCCTCGAGCTCGCCCTCTTCCTCTTCCTCACCGGCATCGGCAAGCAGATCGGCGCGCAGCGCCGGGGCAACCTGGAACCCGCCGATGCGGATGTCGCCGGTCTTGCGCCACGAACCATCGACGTGGGCGACGAGGTTGTCCGTAAGGCCGACGTCAATCGAAGCGGCCCCCGTGCGCAGATCGGATGCGCTGTCGACCCCGGCAAAGGCGTCGATGTGGAACGCTTCATCGGGCATGCGGGTGGGGATGCGCTTGTCGATCACGTTGACCGCGCCGCCGATCGCTTGGCTGCCGTAGAGCAGCACGGCGGGGCCGCGCAGCACTTCGATCCGTTCGATCGTGATCGGTTCGATCGTGGTGGCGTGGTCGACCGAGGTATTGGAAACATCTGCAGTGCCCACACCATCGACCAGCACGCGCACGCGCTCGCCCTGCTGGCCGCGCAGCACGGGGCGCGAGGAGCCGGGGGCAAAGCTGGTGGCGGACACACCGGGAAGCTTGGCAAGCAGATCGCCGATCTGACCGGTCGCCGCGTCGCGCTGGACATCCTTGATCTCGACCACGGCAGTGCCGGCGAGCAGATCGAGTTCCTGAACGCCCGACGCGCTGACGATGATATTGCCGTCGTATTCGCCCTGCCGGTTGTGGACATCGTCCTCGACCGGCGCAGGCGCGGCGGTGGTGACGGTGCGGTCTGCCGCGCTTTGCGCAGCGGCGGGCGCTGCGATTGCGGCGACGCCGATCCCGGCGGCAAGCGCCAGACGGGAGGGAGCAAGGGAGGGCTTGCGGAAGTTCATGTGCGGTTCCATCGCCTGAATGTAATAACGTATCACGCGCCTAGCGCGGGCACCGATGTTTGCAAGCGCAAATTGCGCGAGCCGCCGAATTGCGTCGACCGGTGTTGTTGGCGGCGCATGCAACGCGCACACGGCGCGGGCCGCGCCTTGAAAGGCACGGCCGCGATAATCCGCAAATTTTCGGTAACGATGGAGCGGGCGAAGGGATTCGAACCCTCGACCCCAACCTTGGCAAGGTTGTGCTCTACCCCTGAGCTACGCCCGCTCACTGGCGTTGACGGGAGGCCGCGAAGTGCGGCGTTCCTGTCGGGAGGCGGCGCAGTTAGCAGCGACCTTTGCACCCTGCAAGCGCTAATTTGACATCATTTGCCAATGATCGCATTTGCCTTGGCCAGCGGTGCAATTGCGCGCTTCACATCCTCGCGCAAAACCCCACATGGGGCGCATACACATCATCAGGAGCAGATATCTTGGCCAGCATGGGACTGAGCATCGAGGAACAGAAGGCCGTTGAACGTTTCCGCAAGGACGTGGTCGACCCTTCGCAGACCAAACTGGTGATTCTCGACTTCTGGGCAGAATGGTGCGGGCCGTGCAAGGCGCTGACCCCGGTGCTCGAAAAGGTCGCCGTGGAATATGCCGACAGGGGCGTGGTGCTGGCCAAGATCAATGTCGACGAGGAACAGTTCATCGCCGGGCAGTTCCAGGTGCGCTCGATCCCGACGGTCTATGCCATGTTCCAGGGCCAGCCGGTCGCCGATCTCACCAATGCGCGCGGCGAATCGCAGCTGAAGGCGATGCTCGACCAGTTGCTCGCGCAATTGCCGGTGCAGGCCGGTGCAGGCGCGGCCCCGGGCGCGCCGCAGGGGCCGACGCCCGAAGAGCTCGCGCAATACGTGAAGATGGGCGACGATGCGCTGGCTGCGGGCGACGCGCAGCGCGCGGCGGGCATTTTTGCGCAGGTCACCGAATTTGCCGAAGACAGCGCGCCCGCGCACGCGGGGCTTGTTCGCGCGCTGGTGATGCTGGGCGAGATCGAGCAGGCGCAGCAGGTGATGGCAGTGATCGACAGCGATCCGCGGCTGGCAACCGATCCCGCGATCGCGCCCGCGCGCAGTGCGCTCGAACTTGCCGGAACGCGGGTCGATGACGGCGAGCTGGCAACCCTGCGCGCTGCCGCCGAGGCTGATCCTGCCAATATGGATGCAGGCCTCGCCTATGCCGAAGCCGCCTTTGCCGCCGGGCAGCGCGACGCGGCGGCCGATACGCTTTTGACCATGATCGCGGCCGACCGCGAATGGAACGAGGGCGCGGCGCGTGCCAAGCTGCTCAAGATGTTCGAGGCGACCGGGCTGGAAGACGAATGGGTCGTCGGCGTCCGCCGCCGCCTGTCGCGCGTATTGTTCGGATGAGCAAAAGACTTCCCATCTTTCCGCTGACGGGCGCGGTGCTGTTTCCCGGAATGCAGCTGCCGCTCCACATCTTCGAGCCGCGTTACCGCGCGATGGTGGGCGATGCGCTGATCCGCGACCGGCTGATCGGGATGATCCAGCCGCAGCGTCCCGAAGAGGGCGCGCCGCTCTACGCGGTCGGCTGTGTCGGGCGGATCGGCGAGATCCAGGCGATGGACGACGGGCGCTACAATCTCATCCTTGAAGGCACGACCCGGTTCCGGATGCTGCGCGAACGCGATGCGGCGACCGCCTATCGGCAGGTCGATGCCGAATTCTTCGACGAGGACGAGAGCGAAACGCTATCCCACGCGCAGCGTGGCGGGTTCGAGCGCGAGGCGCGCGCCTTTGCCGATGCACAGGGCTATGCGGTCGACTGGGATTCGGTCGAGCGGCTCGACGATCGCTCGCTCATCAACGGTGTCTCGCAGATCGCGCCCTTCGATCCGGCGAGCAAGCAGGCGCTGCTCGAAGCCGAAACACTGGGTGACCGCTGCGAATTGCTGGTGCAGCTGATGCAGTTCTTCGGCCGCCATGACGGCAGCGAGGAAATCGTCACGCTGCAATAGGCGCGCGCCGCCTCACCCGGCGTGCGCGGCGATCCATTCCTCCACCACCGGGGCGACCTTGGTGCGCCAGCGGCTGCCGTTGAAGATGCCATAGTGGCCGGCGCCCTCGGCCATATAATACCGTTTCTTGTCTTCGGGCAGGTTGGGGGTGAGGTTAAGCGCGGCGCGCGTCTGGCCGAGCCCTGAGATATCGTCGCGCTCGCCCTCGATCGCCAGCAGCGCGGTGTCGGTGATCTGCGTGATATCGACGAGTTCGCCCTTGTGGCGGAACTCGCCCTTGGGGATCGAGTGCTTCTGGAATACTTCCTCGACCGTCTGGAGGTAGAATTCGGCGGTCATGTCGCAGACACTGCGGTATTCGTCGTAGAAGGTCTTGGTCGCCTGCGCGCTTTCCTCGTCGCCCACGGTGAGGTGTTTGAACATCTCGTAGTGGCTCATCATGTGGCTCGCCAGGTTCATGGTCATGAACGCCGAAAGCTGCATGAAGCCGGGATAGACCCGGCGGCCCGCGCCCGGATACTGCATCGGCACGGTCGCGATCACGCTTTGCCGGAACCACGCGATAGGGCGCTGCATCGCCATGTTGTTGACCACCGTCGGGCATTCGCGGGTGTCGATCGGGCCGCCCATCATGGTCAGCGTTGCCGGGGTGGCGGGCGATTTGTGCAGGTTCATCAGCGCGGTCGCGGCAAAAGCGGGAACCGAGGGCTGGCATACCGCCATCATGTGGATCCGCGCGCCGCCTGCACCGGCATGCACGTGCTCGGCAAAGGCGATCAGGTAGTCGATGTAATCGTCGAGATCGAACTTGCCCTCCTCGACCGGCACCATCCGCGCATCCGCCCAGTCGGTGATGAACACATCCGCGCTTTCGAGCATCCGTTCGACCGTGCCGCGCAGCAGGGTGGCATAATGCCCGCTCATCGGCGCCGCGATCAGCAGCTGCGGGCGGCCCGCAGGCGCGCCTTCGACGGTGAATTGCAGCAGATCGCCGAAGGGACGATGCATCGCCACGCGTTCGGTCACGGCGTGCGGCTGGCCGTCGATGGCGACCTCGGTGATCCCGAAAGCGGGCTTGCCGTAATGCGCGGTCGCATGCGCGAACACATCGAGCGCGCTGGCGGCCAGCGGGCCGACCGCGAGGGCCGACAGCGGATTGGCGGGGTTCGCCATCATCCCGGCACCGATCGACGCGAGCGCGCTGGCGCTGTTCATCCAGCTGCGCTGAAGCTCATAGGCGTGATAAAGCATCGGTTTCCTTCGTGCAGGCGAACGATTGGCGCCTTGTCGCTACGGCGCCTTGCCGGACAAGATGGCGCTTCACTTTCCATTGTGCAACGCACAATATTGCGGGACACGCGCACCGGGCCTGGGCTGCCGCTTTTTTGCACGTGAAATCCGCTGCGCAGCGGGCTAGAGCCGAGGCACCATGCAGCCCGAAACCCAGCCGCGCGACCTTTCCGCCACCCCTGTGCCGTCCGCGGTGGAGATTGCAGGCGAAGACGCCGCGCCCCGATCGCGCAGCCTTGGCCCCTTGCGGATGGTGTTCGGCACCGCGCTGCAATACCCGCGCCAGATCGCGCTCGCGCTGATCGCGCTGGTCATCACCTCGGCCGCGACACTCGCGATCCCCTACCGTTTCAAGGTCATCATCGACGAGGCATTTTCCGGCGGCGCGGACCCCGAACAGATCGGCCATGCGTTCCAGTATCTGCTGATGATCGTCGCGATCCTCGGGCTGGGCACCGCGATGCGGTTCTATTTCGTCAGCTGGATCGGCGAACGCACCGTCGCGGACATCCGGCTGCGCGTGCAGGAAAACCTGCTGCGCCTGTCGCCCGGCTTCTACGAGGTGAACAGCCCCAAGGAAATTTCCAGCCGGATGACCAGCGACACCGCGATCATCGAAAACGTGGTGGGCACCACGGTTTCGGTCGCGCTGCGCAATCTGCTTACCGGGATCGGCGGGATCGGTTTCCTCGTCTATCTCGCGCCGTCGCTGACGATGGGTCTGCTCATCGGTATTCCGGTCATCATCCTGCCGATCGTGTTCTTCGGCCGCAAGATCCGCGCCGTGTCGCGCACCAGCCAGGACCGGATCGCGGATGTGGGCGCCTATGTCACCGAAGTCCTCTCGGCGATGAAGATCGTCCAGAGCTTCGGGCAGGAACGGCGCGAGAGCGAACGGTTTGCCAGCGTCGTCGAAGGCACCTTCGAAACCGCGCGCCGGCGCATCCTGCTGCGCGCGGCGATGACCACGGTGGTGATCCTGCTGGTATTCGGCGGCGTGGTGCTGGTGATGTGGCGCGGCGCGCTGGCGGTGGCGGCGGGCGAGATCAGCGGCGGCACGATCGCCGCCTTCGTGCTCACCGGCGGGTTGGTAGCAGGCGCGCTGGGCGCATTGACCGAAGTTTACGGCGACCTCCTGCGCGGCGCGGGCGCGGCGAGCCGGCTGGCCGAACTGCTCGAAGCACGGCCCGATATCGCAGCCCCCGCCCGGCCCGAGCGCTTGCCGACCCCTGCGCGCGGCAGCCTGTCGTTCCGCAATGTGACCTTCCGCTATCCCGCGCGGCCCGAAACCGCCGCGCTCAAAGACTTCACGCTCGAAATCGAGCCGGGCGAGACCGTCGCCATCGTCGGGCCTTCGGGCGCGGGCAAATCGACCATCTTCCATCTGGTCGAGCGGTTCTACGATCCGCAAGGCGGCACGATCCGCATCGACGGGGTGCCGCTGACCAGCGCGGACCCTGCAGAAATCCGGTCGCGGATCGCGCTGGTGCCGCAGGTCGGCGTGTTGTTCAGCGCCGATGCGCGCGACAATCTGCGCTATGGCCAGTGGGACGCCAGTGACGAGGAGATCTGGCAGGCCGCCCGCGCGGCCAATGCCGAAAGCTTCCTGCGCGCATTGCCGCAAGGGCTCGACACGCATCTGGGCGAAGGCGGCACGCAATTGTCCGGCGGTCAGCAGCAACGCGTCGCGATTGCCCGCGCGCTGCTGCGCGATGCGCCGATCCTGCTGCTCGACGAGGCGACCAGCGCATTGGACGCCGAAAGCGAGCAGCTGGTGCAGCAGGCGCTTGAGGCGTTGATGCAGAACCGCACCACGCTGGTGATCGCGCACCGGCTCGCTACCGTGCGCGCGGCGGACCGGATCGTGGTGCTCGACGATGGCCGGATCGCCGAACAGGGCACGCATGACGCGCTGATCAAGGCGGGCGGGCTTTATGCGCGGCTGGCGCGGTTGCAGTTCGCCGACGCTGCCGCCTAATCGACGAAACGCATCTGTGCGCGGACGAAGTGCAACCCTTTGCCGGTGGCCTGCGTTAGTGTGACCATCAGCCGACATTGTGTCGTGACGTCACAGGGACCAGAAAACCACATGATCCAGAAGACCGCCGCCCTTATCGGCGCGAGCCTTATCGCGCTGGCGACCCCCGCTTTTGCCGATGATCACGCGCACGGCGACGCGCACGACATGGTGCAGAGCGCCGAGACCCCGGCATCCGCGCTGCCGACGATGAGCTTCGGCACCTGGGGCTTCGATCCGCAATATCTTTCGACCGACATCAAGCCGGGCGACGATTTCAACGCCTATGCCAACAAGAAGTGGATCGACGCGAACCCGCTGCCGCCCGAATTCAGCCGGATCGGTGCCTTCACGCTGCTCGGCGAAAAGAGCACCTATGACGTGAAGACCCTGCTCGACGAGATGGCGGCGAAAAAGCCTGCCGACCTGTCGGCGGACGAGGCGCGGATCCTCGACACCTATCGCAGCTATCTCGACACCGAAGCGATCGAGGCCAAGGGGCTGGCGCCGGCCTATCCCTATCTCACGCGGATCTACGGCGCGACCACGCTCGACCAGCTGGCCATGCTGTGGGCCGAGCCCGGCTATGCCAGCCCGATCGGCGGCGCTGTGACCATCGATTCCAAGCAGCCCGACCGTCACATCGCCAGCGTCGGCTTTGGCGGGCTGGGCCTGCCCGACCGCGATTACTATCTCGACACCACCGAGAAGGGCTTGGCGATCCAGGCCAAATACAAGGCCTATCTTGCCTTCCTGCTGGGCGAAGCCGGGTATCAGGACCCGGCGGCGGCAGCCGAATCGGTCTATGCCTTCGAAGACCGCATCGCCCGCGAAGTGTCGTGGGACCGCGCAGTGCGCCGCAACCGCGATCTGACCTACAACCTGCTCACCGCTGAGGAACTGAACGCGATTGCGGGCAAGGTGCCGGTTGGAGCGATGCTCGAAAAGATCGGGATCGAGGACAGCCCCGGCTTCGTCGTCAGCCTGATGCCCCCCACGCCCGAGGAAATCGCCGCGGGCAAGCTCGATTCCGCGACGCTGGCCAAGATCGGCACCGGGATGCCGGGCATGTTCGCGCTGCTCGGCGAAACCGCGCCCGCCACCTTGCAGGCGTGGATGGCGAAGGAATTCCTCTCGGGTCAGGCCGCAGTGCTGCCCAAGCGGTTCGACGATGCGCGCTTTGCCTTCTACAACCAGACCCTGCTGGGCACCCCGCAGCAGCGTCCGCGCTGGAAGCGCGCGATTGCCGAAACCGAAGGGCTGATCGGCGAACTGGTCGGCAAAGCCTATGTCGCGCGCTTCTTCCCGCCCGAGAACAAGGCGGCAATGGACGAACTGGTCGCCAACCTGCGTCTGGCACTGGGCGAATCGATCAACGAAATCCAGTGGATGGGCGAACAGACCAAGACCGAGGCGCGCGCCAAGCTGGCGAGCTTCGATCCCAAGATCGGCTATCGTCCGAACCTTGAAACCTATGAGGGCTTGGCGATCACCGCGGGCGATCCGATTGCCAACCGCATGGCTGCGGCCAAGTGGCAGCTGGCCGACAACGTCGCCAAGCTCGGCGCGCCGATCGACCGCACCGAATGGGGCATGCTGCCGCAGACGGTGAACGCCTATTACAACTCGGTGAAGAACGAGATCGTCTTCCCCGCAGGCATCCTGCAACAGCCGTTCTTCGCTCTGTCGAACGACATCGCGGTCAATTACGGTGCGATCGGCGGGGTGATCGGCCACGAAATCGGCCACGGCTTCGACGATCAGGGTTCGAAGTCGGACGCATCGGGCGCGCTGCGCAACTGGTGGACCGATGCCGACCGCGCGGCGTTCGATGCACTGGGCAACCGGCTGGTCGCGCAATACAGCGCGTTCTGCCCGCTCGACGACGGCAAGACCTGCGTCAACGGCCGGCTGACGCTGGGCGAGGACATCGGCGATGTCGGCGGGTTGTCGATGGCCTACCGCGCCTACAAGCTGGCGACCAAGGGCAAGGATGTGCCGGTGATCGACGGGTTGACCGGCGACCAGCGCTTCTTCCTGGCCTGGGCACAGGTATGGCGTTCGACCCAGCGCGAGGACAATTACCGCAACCGCCTGCGCACCGACCCGCACAGCCCCGAAGAATACCGCGTCAACGGCGTCGTGCGCCAGCTCGACGAATGGTACGAAGCCTTCGGCGTGAAGCCCGGCGATGCGATGTATCTGCCGCCCGAACAGCGCGTCCGGATCTGGTAAGGGTTAAGAAGGCCCGCTCCGTGCACGGAGCGGGCCTTTTGGTTTGACTTGAGACCCCGCCTCGTCGAAGCGCTGCGGCCATGACCGATACCATTGCCGCGATCCTGCTGGGCATCCTCGAAGGGCTGACCGAGTTCCTGCCCGTGTCCTCGACCGGACACCTGATCCTTGCCACCGAACTGCTCGGGTTCGACCAGTCCGACTGGGAAATCTTCAACATCGCGATCCAGCCCGCCGCGATCCTTGCGATCGTGGTGCTTTATTGGCGCACCTTCTGGGATGTCGCCAAAGGCCTGTTCGGGTTCGAGAAGGGCGCGATCGCCTTCGTGCGCAACCTTCTGGTCGCGTTCTTTCCCGCAGTGCTGCTGGGGCTTGCGTTCGGTGATGCGATCGAGACGATGCTGGGCAATGCGGTGCTGGTGTGCTGGTCGCTGATCATCGGCGGGATCGCGATCCTCGCGATCGAACGCTGGGCCAATCCGCCCGCCACCGGGCCGGGTGTTGGCGGAGTGCCGCTGCGCACCGCGATCCTGATCGGGCTGGTGCAATGCGTCGCGATGATCCCGGGCGTCAGCCGTTCGGGCGCGACGATTCTTGGCGCGATGGCCTTCGGCGTCGACCGCAAGACCGCGGCCGAATTCAGCTTCTTCCTCGCAGTGCCGACGCTGTCAGGCGCGACTGTCTATCAATTGGCCAAGCATGCCGACGCGATCACCCCGCGCGATCTGGAGCTGATCGGGATCGGTTCGGTGGTGGGCTTTGTTACCGCGCTGGTGGTGGTCAAGCTGTTCGTGGCGGTGATCACCCGGGTCGGGTTCGCGCCCTTCGCATGGTATCGCATCGCGGTCGGCGCGGCAGGGCTCGCCTGGCTGACCTTGCGATAAGGCGGCCGCGGCTGCGCCTGCAGGCGGCCGGGCTTGGAACCACCCGCACTCCCACGGGTTAGGGGAGTGGACCTGCCCGGATGATACGGGCCGGCGACCTCTTGGGAGATTTGTGACAAAATGGCCTTGCTGGTGCTGATCGTGTTGGGGGCAAGTCTGGGCTGGCTGGCCTCGATCCTCGGGCGGACAGAGGCGGCGGGCGATATCCTGCGCCAGATCGGGCTGGGGATTGTCATCTGCGTGATCGCGGGCGTGGTTGCCAACGAGGGCACGATGGTCGGCAGCCTTTCGCTGCTGGGCCTTGGTGCCGGGGTCATCGCGACGATGGCCGCGCTCGCATTATATCACGCTGCGATGAAGCGCCGCCGAGCCGGACGGGAAACCTGATTCTTTTTTCTGACTGGAACAATGGTGAAGCATCTCTATTAAGGGCTGCACGGCCGGCCAATGCCTGCCGCCCAGTTTTATGGAGAGCGTCATGAAGTTCACTGCCAAGCACACCGCCACCCTGTTCGCCGCGACCCTCGGTCTGTCGCTCGCAGCCTGCGAAGGCCCGAACGAAAACGCCATGGAAGACGCCGGCGAAGCCAACGCTGAAGCCGTTGCCGACCAGGCTGAAGCCATGGAAGACGCTGGCCAGATCACCGACGCGCAGGAAGACGCAATGGTCGACAAGGCTGAAGACAAGGCCGACGCCATGGAAGCCCAGGGCGAAGCCATGGACAACGGCACCGCAGCCGCGACCCCGGCAGCGATGTAATCTTTCGCTTGCCGGCTGTTACAGCCCAAGCGCAGATTGGCGGCCCGGAACTTCGGTTCCGGGCCGTTTTCGTTTGTCCTAGACCGGCGCCGCCCCGCTGCCGCGCCCGCCGCGCAAGGCATATTCCTGCGTGCCGCGGTGCAGGACGTTGTCGACATCGATCACCGCCGAATTGGCATAGGTGAAGCCAGCCGGAAGGCTTTGATACAGCCGGTCGAAATCGCGCTCGACCGTCTGGCGGTAAAGATCGCCGAAGCTTTCGATCACGAAATAGGTCGGTTGCAGGTCGCTGATGACGTAATCGGTGCGCATCACGCGGTCGACGTTGAGCATGATGCGGTTGGGACTTTGCGCCTCGACCGCGAATTTCGCTTCGGTAGGGCCTGACAGGATGCCCGCGCCATAGGCCCGCACATCGCCCGGCGCTTCCTCGATCAGCCCGAATTCGACCGTGTACCAGTACAGCGCGCCCAGCGCCTTCAGCCGGTTGTAACGCATCGCCTTCCACCCGGCGCGGCCATATTCCTGCATGTAATCGGCATAGGTCGGATCGGTCAGCATCGGGACGTGGCCGAAGACATCGTGGAACACGTCGGGTTCCTGGATGTAGTCGAAGGTTTCGCGCGTGCGGATGAAATTGCCCGCCGGGAAACGGCGGTTGGCCAGATGCCAGAAGAACACGTGATCGGGGATCAGCATCGGCACGGGCACCACGCTCCACCCGGTAAGCGCGCCCAGTTCCTGCGACAGCAGGCCGAATTCGGGGATGCCCCCGCGTCCCAGATCGAGTTTTTCGAGCCCCGCCATGAAGGCACTGCACGCACGCCCGGGAAGCACTTCCATCTGGCGTGCGAACAGATCGTCCCACACGCCATGATCTTCGGCGGTATAGGCGGTCTGCGCGGGCTCCAGCCAATCCTCCCCGACATGCGCGGGGCGGGCGAGCGGAGCGGTAAAGACTTCGGCTGCCATCTGGGGCAAGGTGGCGAAATCGGGCTTGGGATCTGCGAGTGTGGCCATGGTTACAGGTGATACTACTTTCGCGCGCCGAGGACAAACGGAGGGAAGCTGGTGATGGGCATGAAGCGCAAGGAATACGAGGCCGCGCTCGAACCGATGACGCTCGAACTGGTCAGCATGGCGCGCTGGGTCAAGGCGGCGGGTGCGCGCGTGGTGGTGCTGTTCGAGGGCCGCGACACTGCGGGCAAGGGCGGGGCGATCACAGCGGTGCGCGATGCGCTCAATCCGCGCCAGTGCCGCACCGTGGCCTTGCCCAAGCCGACCGAGGCCGAAGCGGGCCAGTGGTATTTCCAGCGTTACATCGCGCATCTGCCCACGGCGGGCGAGATCGTGCTGTTCGACCGGTCATGGTATAACCGCGCGGGCGTCGAAAAGGTGATGGGCTATGCCAGCGAAGCCGAGGTTGCCGCCTTCCTCAAAGCCGCGCCGCTGTTCGAAAAGCTGCTGGTCGAAGATGGTATCCTGTTGTTCAAATACTGGCTTGCCGCCGATCAGGAACGCCAGGAGGAGCGCCTGCGCGAACGGCTTGACGATCCGCTCAAACGCTGGAAGCTGTCGCCGATCGATCTGGCCGCGCGCGACAAATACGACGATTACACCAGCGCGCGCGAGGCAATGATCAAGGCGACGCACACCGCGCATGCGCCGTGGACGATCGTCGATTTCAACGATCAGCGGCGCGGGCGGCTGACACTGGTGCGCGATCTGCTTGGCCGCATCCCCGATACGCATGCCGAGCCCGAGTTGATCGATTTTCCCGCGCTCGGCCGCAAACCTGCCAAGGAAAAATACAAGGCATTGAAGCCGATTGCCGATTGGACCGCGGATTAAAGGCTGGCGCTCGCCCTGGTGATCTGCCGGCCATCATCGGCAAAGGCGGCCAATTCGTAACCGTCGCCCTGCGCCCGCATCACCAAATGCAGCGGTTCGCCTGCGATCGCTGGGGAAAGGCCCCTGAACGCGAAGTTGCGCACGCGGTTCTCGCCCAGTTCGCGCGCGGCCAGTTGCAACAGCAGGCTCGCGATCAGCGGCCCGTGGACGACCAGCCCGCGATACCGCTCGACGTCGTGAGCATAGGGCGCATCGTAATGGATCCGGTGGCTGTTGAAGGTCAGCGCCGAATAGCGGAACAACAGCCGCGCATCGGGCGTGAGAACGCGGTGCGCGTCCCAATCGCTCGGGATAAAACTGCCCTCGCCCAGCGGCGGCGGTGACAGCGCTTGACCCCCGCTTGCCCCCTCCCGGTAGACGATAGACTGCGTTTCGACCGCCGCCAGCGTGCCATTGGCGAATGTTTCATGTGAAACATCGACGAAGGCAAGCGGTCCGGTCGAGCCCTCTTTCTCGCTGATCGCGGCGATGCGGCTGCTTCGCGTGATCGCCGCGCCGATGGCGATGGGGGCATGAAACGCGATTGTCGAGGAGGCCCACATCCGGCGCGGCCCAGCGCCGAATTGGGGAAAGGGCGGCAGAAAGCTGTCGGCGCTGTCGTCGCGCGCCGGATGCCCGTCCTCGCCCAAGCTCGCGGTCGGTGCTTGCGGGGTGCACAGCGCGAAATGGATGCCCTGCGGCATGATCGCTGGGTGCGGGCGCGGCAGATCGAAGGTGGCCAGCCAGCGCGCCGCCAGCCCCTCGTCAAGCCGGTCCGCTGCGCGCACCTCGCGCCCGATCCACGCCGCGTAGGTCACTGCGCGCGCTCGAACACCGCCGCGATGCCCTGACCGCCGCCGATGCACATGGTTTCAAGGCCATAGCGCACCCCGCGCCGGTGCATTTCATGCGCCATGTCGGCAAGGATGCGCCCGCCGGTCGCGCCGATCGGGTGGCCGAGGCTGATCCCCGATCCGTTGACGTTGAGGATTTCACGGCGCGAATCGTCGTCGCTCCAGCCCCAGCCCTTGAGCACAGCGAGCACCTGCGGAGCGAAGGCTTCGTTCAATTCGACCATGCCGATATCGTCCCACTTGTAGCCGCGCCGTTCGAACAGGCGCTCGACCGCAGGCACCGGCCCGATCCCCATGCGCGAAGGGTCACAGCCCGCCGCCGCCCAGCCGCCGAACCACAACATCGGGGTGAGGCCCAGTTCTTCGAGCTTGTCCTCGGCCACCACGAGACAGGCGGCGGCGGCATCGTTCTGCTGGCTGGCATTGCCTGCGGTGACGATGGCTTGCGCGTCGCGGCGCAGGTCGATGGGGGCAAGCTTGCCGAGCGTCTCCATCGAGGCGTCGGCGCGGTATCCCTCGTCATGTTCGAAGACCACGGGGTCGCCGCGCCGCTGCGGGATCGTGACCGGCACGAGCTGCTCGGCGAATTTGCCCTCGACCCAGGCGCGCGCGGCGTTCTGGTGCGAGCGGACGGCGAAGGCATCCGCCTCCTCGCGGGTGATGCCGTAATCCTTGGCGAGGTTTTCCGCCGTCTCGATCATCCCGGTGATGACACCGAAACGCTCGACCGGCTGGCTCATCACGCGTCCGCGGCTGAGCCGGTCGTGGAGCGTCATGTCGCCCATCCGCACTCCGCCGCGAAGGTCGGTGGTGTAATGTTCGACATTCGACATGGACTCCACGCCGCCCGCGACAACGACATCGGCCATGCCCGTTTCGACCATCATCGCCGCGGTCGCCACCGCCTGCACGCCCGATCCGCAGCGCCGGTCGAGCTGAAAGCCGGGGACTTCGATGGGCAGGCCCGCTGCGAGCCACGACCAGTGGCCGATCGCGGGCGCCTCGCCATTGCCGTAACCTTGGGAAAAGACGACATCATCGACCCGCGCGGGGTCGATGCCCGAACGCTCGACCAGCGCCTTCAAAATCACCGCGCCCAATTGGCCTGCATTCATGCTGCTGAGCCCGCCGAGGAACTTGCCCACCGGGGTGCGCAGGGGCGAAACGATGGCGGCCCTGCGAGCTTCTGGGCGTCTGGTCATGTCTTGTCCTTGTCCGAAAGAGCCACCGTCCCCGCATCGACCAGCTTGCCGATCGTGCCGGAGGAGAGGCCGAGTTTGTCGCTGAGCACTTCCTCGGAATGTTCGCCGAGGTAAGGCGCAGGTGCGGGATCGCCCGCCTCCCGGCCCGGCAGGTTCGCAAAAGAGCGCGTGGCGGGGTAATCGAAACCGCTGGGGTTCGCGGGCGCAGGGCCGAACAGCGGATTGTCCGCGACCAGCGCCGGATCATTGGCGGCTTCATAGGCGGTGCGGTAGCGTTCGAATGTGCAGGTCTCGGCCGCCAGCCGCGCTGCGATGTCGGCATAATCCATGCCGTCGGCCGCGCTCTGGAACAGCGCGAACAGATCGGCGCGGTGCCGGAAGCGTGGGGTATCCCCATCGGCGAAGCGCACGCCGTGGCGGGCTTCCAAGGCGGCGATACCGTCCTCGACCGCGAATGCCTTGACCAGCCCGCCCCACTGCTTGGGGGTGAGCGCCGCGACCATGAACCTGACGCCGTCCCGGCTGCGGAAATCGCGTCCGAACGCGCCCCAGATCGCATTGCCCAATCGCTCGCGATCCCCGCCGCGGTAGAGCACTTCGGCCAGCAGACCCGCGTTCGCCATCGTGCCGATCGCGACATCGCCCAGCGGCAGGCGCACTTCGCTGCCTTCGCCCGTGCGGTCGCGGTGGCGCAGCGCTGCGAGCATGGCAAAAGCGCCGTAGGCTCCGGTGATGAAATCCCATGCGGGAAGCACCTGGTTGACGGGCGGGGCGGTCGCCGGGTCCCAGTCCTCCGGTCCGCACATCAGCGGGTAGCCGGCAGCGGCGTTGACGGTGAAATCCATCGCCTGCCGCCCGTCATGCCAGCCCATGACCCGCAAGCTGACCATGTCCGCGCGCTTCGCCGCCATCGCGGCGTGGCTCAGGAAGCTTCGTTCGGGCAGGTTGGTGATGCACTGACCCACCGCGCCCGCCAGTTCGACCAGCAATTCGCGCCCCTCGCCCGACGTAAGATCGAGCGCGACCGATTTCTTGGCGCGGTTGAGGTTCTCCCAACTGAGCGAGCGCCCCTCGGCGGTCAGCATATAGCGGTTGTAATCGAGCCCGCCCGCCTTGTGGTCGACCCGGATCACTTCCGCGCCCATCTGCGCGCAATAGAGCCCGGCGGTGGGCGATGCGACGAAGCTGGAAACCTCTACGATCGAGAGATCATCGAGGAGGTTATACATTCTCCCTCCACTCGCGCAGCATGTGCTTGGCGATCTGGAGCTGGAGGATCTGCGTCGTGCCTTCGTAGATGCGGTAAATGCGCGCATCGCGGAAGAAGCGTTCGGCGTCGTATTCGGCAAGGTAGCCAGCACCGCCATAGACCTGCACGACGCGGTCGACCACGCGGCCGCACATCTCGCTAGCGAAGACCTTGAAGGCGGCGGCTTTCACGAGGATGTTCTCGCCCCGGTCGGCGCGCGCGGTGACATCAGCCATCATGCTTTCGGCGGCGTAGATCTCGATCTCGCTGTCGGCGAGCATCTGCTGGATCAGCTGGAAATTGGCGATCGGCTCGCCGAAGGCCTTGCGTTCATTGGCATAGCGCAGCGCGGAATCGAGCGCGCGTCGGGCATAGCCGGTCGCCGCTGCGCCCACCGAAATGCGCCCGTTGTCGAGGCTCTTCATCGCAAAGACGAAACCCTTGCCGGTCTCTCCGCCGAGTAGGGCGTCGCCGGGCACGCGCACATCGTCGAGCATGATGTCGCAGATGTGGCTGCCGGCCTGCCCCATCTTCTTGTCGGGGCTGCCGCGCGAAATGCCCGGGCTGTCCATCGGCACGAGGAAGGCGCTGACATGCGCGTTCTTGGGCAGCGCTTCCTTGTTGGTGCGCGCCATGATCAGCGCGACATCGGCGTAAGGCGCGTTGGTGATGTAGCGTTTGGTGCCATTCAGGATCCAGCCGTTGCCATCCGGATCGGGCACCGCCGAGGTCGCGAGCCCCGCGCTGTCGCTGCCCGAACCCGGTTCGGTAAGCCCGAAGCACGCGATCCGCCCCTCGGCGATCCTGGGATACCATTCTTCCTTCTGGGCCTGCGTCGCGCCGTTCTTCAATGCGCTCGCGAACATCCCGACATTGATCGAGAAGATCGAACGATAGGCGGGCGCGGCATAGGCCATGATGTTCACGACGCGCGCATATTGCGTCATGTTGAGGCCCGCGCCGCCGAACTCCTCGGGCACCGACAGGCCGAACAGGCCCATCTCGCGCATCTCGTTGACGATCTCTTCGGGCACGCGGTCTTCGGCGATCACCTGCGCTTCGGCGGGGATCAGGCGTTCGCGGACATAGCGGGTAAGCTGCTCGGCGAATTGTTCGAAGGTGTCTGCGTCCATCCCCGGGTTGATCGGGGCCGAAAGGTTGGCGGGGGCGTTCATGATGTCATTCCTTGGCAATGGGCGCGCGCCGTGCCTGCCTAACGGCGTGCGTCGGCAGCGTCGCCTGTCAAATCGGCGGGCGATGATGCGGGCGGGGTGTCGGTGGCGAGCGTTTCGGGCGGCAGGCGGCGCTCGTCGAGCATGCTCGCCGCATCGTCGAGCGCCTTGGCCTCGCCCGGGCTCACTTCGCCCGGCGGGGTGGGTTCGGCCTCGCCGCAGGCGGCAGGCAGCATTGCCAGCGGCAGGGCGAGGACGGCTGCGGCAAGGCGGGGGCGCCGGATCATCGCGGCGCCCGCTTACTCGGCGGGTTCTTCGGCGGCCGCGGCGGCCTGCGCGGCAACGTCGGCGGCTGCATCGGCCGCAGCCGTCGCGCTGGCATCGGGGGCGGGGGTTTCGAGCGCGTCGGGCGTGTCGGTCGCGGTTGCCGAAGGGTCGGCCACCGGCACCGCGTCAATCGGCGCGAGCGCGGCATCGGCGGGCATTTCGACCGTGTCGGCGCTCGCCTCGGTCGAGGCATCGTCGGCGCTGCCGCAGGCGGCAAGGCCAAGGGTGGCGGCGGTCAGGGCGGCAATCGCGGCAAGCTTGCGCATCGGGGAGGTTCCTCTCGCATGGAATGGTGCCGGCGTCGGCCGGCCCGTGTGTCGCGAAGGGTTTAGCCACGGCTGGGGGTGCGCGCCAAGTGCCAAATGGGCACACCTGCCGCAGGCTTGGTGGTGGGCGCGTGCTGGCATGATAATATTCGGGTCATGACCATGCCCGCCCCCGCTTCGCCCCTGCGCGCCCTTGCGCTTGTCGCCGCTGCCATCCTGCCGGTCGCGGTGGTGAGCGCACAGCCCGTTCCCGATGCCTTCACCATCGCCGAAACCGGCGCGCGGTTCGCGACCTTGCAGGAAGCGGTTGACGCGATCGGCGAAGGGCGCGGCACGATCCGCATCGCCGAAGGCACCTATCGCCAATGCGCGGTGCAGAACGCGGGTGTGATCGTCTACGAAGCGCCCCGTCCCGGCAGCGTCACCTTCATCGCCCGCTCGTGCGAGGGCAAGGCCGCCTTCGTGCTGCGCGGGATCGGTGCCGAGATCCGGGGGATCACGTTCTCGAACATGCGCGTGCCCGACGGCAATGGCGCAGGCATCCGGCTGGAGAAGGGCGCGCTGAATGTCGCCCATGCGCGGTTCGAAAACAGCCAGCAGGGCATTTTGACCGCCGATGATCCGACGGGCCGCATCTACATCACCCGGTCGACCTTCACCGGGCTTGGCACCTGCGAGAATTCGGCCGGCTGCGCGCATTCGATCTATATCGGCAATTACGGATCGCTCACGGTGCGCGAAAGCCGGTTCGAGCGGGGGATGGGCGGCCACTATGTCAAGGTCCGGAGCCGCGAAGTGGTGATCGAAAACAACAGTTTCGATGACGCGAACGGCAAGGCGACCAATTACATGATCGACCTGCCCGCCGGCAGCGTGGGCCGGATCGCCGACAACTGGTTCGTGCAGGGGCGCGACAAGGAGAACTATTCGGCCTTTATCGCGCTCGGTGCCGAAGACCTGCTCCATCCTTCTGACGGGCTCGAGGTCGTGAACAACGAAGCCCGCTTCGTCCCCGGCGTATCGCGCAGCAGCGCCTTCCTCGCCGACTGGACCGCGAGCCGCGTGGTGATGCAGGGCAACAGGATCGCGGGCGGGATCAAGCAATACGAGCAGCGCTGAGGCCGCTTTCCTACTTGCAGGGCGTCTGACAACGTCGCCGGATGGATCGCCCCCTTTTCCTCCCGCTCTGCGCTGCTTTTGGGCCCGCGTGCGAAGCAGAAGTTTTTGCTTCTGGACAGTGTCTCATGTGTCTCCAACAGGCGCGCGTCGCGGCGGCTGTCAGATCAGCAAATGCCCTGACCGGTCGCGCTTGGTCGCCAGATAGCGCGCGTTGTGCGGGTTATCGGGAAGCTGATGCGGCACCCGTTCGCTCACCGTGATCCCCGCATCCTCCAGCGCGCGCACTTTCGCCGGGTTGTTGGTGAGCAGCCGAATGGTCGTCGCCCCCAGCAGCTCCAGCATCCGCGCCGCCACCGGGAAATCGCGTGCCTCGTCGGGCAGGCCAAGGCGCTGGTTGGCCTCGACCGTGTCGAACCCCTGGTCCTGCAAGCGGTAGGCGCGCAGCTTGTTGACAAGGCCGATCCCGCGACCCTCCTGCCGCATGTAGAGCAGCACGCCCCAGCCACCGCTGTCCCGCGCCTCGTGCGCCATCGCGTGGAGCGCGGCATCGAGCTGCGGCCCGCAGTCGCACTTGAGGCTGCCGAGGATGTCGCCGGTCAGGCATTCGGAATGCAGGCGCACCAGGGGCTGGCGGTCGCCGTTCTGCTTGCCGATGACGAGCGCGACATGTTCGCGCAGGTCGGCGGCGGAGCGGAAGGCGACGATCTCGGCATCCTCGCAGGCGCTCACCGGCAGCCGTGCGCGGGTGACGATCTTCAGCGCGCCCGCATCGGCATAGGCGGCAAGGTCGCTCGCCGCGATCGGCAGTGCCTCGCCCGCGCCTTGCGGATCGACCATGAAGGCGGGCAGGATGCCTGCGATCCGCGCCAGTTCGAGCGCGGCCACCGCCGCCTCGGCCCAATCGAGCGCGACTGCCTTGAACGGTCCTTTGAGAGGGTTGCCAAGATCGAGCGCGGGGTCGGCAATCGGCAGCGCATCGCGAAGTGCGAAATCCTCACCCCCTGCGATCAGCACCGGGGCGTGCGGCACGGCTGCTTCTTTCTGGTTGGCAAGCTTCAGGGTCGCCGCGCGCGCCGCCGAGATCAGCATCTGCGGCGCGGTTGCGTGGGCAAGCGCGGCGGTCTCGACCGGCAGCAGCGTTATCGTCCCTTGGGGCCCGCCCGCAAAGGCGAGCGGCCAGCCGTGGCGCAGCGCGTCCACCGCCTGCGCGGCGCGGCGTTCGGGCGAGGGTGCGCTCAGAGATCGAACTCCGTCACCAGCGGCACGTGGTCGGACGGCTGCGTCCAGCTGCGCGCTTCCTCGATCACGCGGTGCGCGGTCGCCTGCCGTGCGACCTCGGGCGAGGCCCACATATGATCGAGCCGGCGGCCCTTGTCGTTCTCCTGCCAGCCGGGATTGCGGTAGCTCCACCACGAATAATAACGTTGCGGCGCGGGCACATGCTGGCGGCCCAGATCGACCCAGCCATGCGCGTCCTGAAAGCGCTTCAGCGTCTCGACCTCGACCGGCGTATGGCTGACGACCTTGAGCAACTGCTTGTGGCTCCACACGTCGCTTTCGAGCGGGGCTATGTTGAAATCGCCGACGATCAACGAGGGCCGGTCAAGCGTGTCCGCCCACGCGGTCATCCGGCCGAGGAAGTCGAGCTTCTGGCCGAACTTGGGGTTCACCGCGCGGTCGGGAACGTCGCCGCCGGCAGGGACATAGACGTTCTCGATCAGGAGGTCGCGGCCCAGCACCTCGACCCCGATATGTCGCGCCTCGCCATTGTCCTGCCAGTCGTGGCGGGTAACCTCGCGGATCGGGACGCGGCTGATCGTGGCGACGCCGTGATAGCCTTTCTGCCCGCTCACCGCCTGATGGGTGTAACCGAGGCTCGCCAGCGCTTCGGCCGGGAACAGGTGGCTTTCGCACTTGATCTCCTGCAGGCACAGGATGTCGGGCGCGGCCTCGGTCAGCAGCTTTTCGATGAGACCGACCCGCAGACGGGCCGAGTTGATGTTCCAGGTGGCAACAGACAGCATGGGGGCGGACTTAGGGGGAGAAGCCCGCGCCCTCAAGTAGCGAAGCGATAGGGCGGCAAGAACGCCCTCAAGTAGCGAAGCGATAGGGCGGCAAGAACGCCCTCAAGTAGCGAAGCGATAGGGCGGCAAGAACGCCCTCAAGTAGCGAAGCGATAGGGCGGCAAGAACGCTCTCAAGTAGCGAAGCGATAGGGCGGCAAGAACGCTCTCAAGTAGCGAAGCGATAGGGCGGCAAGAACGCAAAACTTCCAGCTTTCACTTTATCGTCAAATCACCCCGCGATAGGGCCGGGCACGCTTTCCCGGAGACGCCCGATGACCCGCACGATCCTCACCGCCCTGCTTCTCGCCAGCGTCGCCGCTACCCCGGCGATGGCAAGGGAGCGCAAACCCGCCGCCGAACCGCGCGCGAAGAACGTGATCCTGTTCATCGGCGACGGGATGGGGATTTCGACGATCACCGCCGCGCGGATCTACGACGGCCAGAAGCGCGGCGAGACGGGGGAGGAGAACCGGCTCAGCTTCGAGAAATTCCCGAACGTGGCGCTGGTCAAGACCTACAACACCAACGCGCAGGTGCCCGACAGCGCGGGCACGGCAACCGCGATTCATTCGGGCGTGAAGACCCGGATCGGCGTGCTCGGGATCGGGCCGGCGGCGGAAAAGGGCGTGTGCCGCGATGCGCTGACGCACCCGCTGCCGCTGTTGGGCGAGGAGGTGAAGGCGCGGGGGCTGGCGCTCGGCATCGTCACCACCACGCGGCTGACCCACGCAACCCCGGCCAGCGTCTATGCCCGCAGCGCCGACCGCGACTGGGAGAGCGACACCGCGATCCCCGCCGACCAGCAGCCGGCGGGATGCAAGGATATCGCGCGCCAGCTGGCCGAGGCGCGGTTCGATGTGGCGCTGGGGGGCGGGACATCGGTGTTCTACGGGAAGGACAAGGACGCCGCGGGGCGGCGGATCGAAGCTGGCGCGGATTTGCCGGCGCAGTGGGCGGCGGCCAATCGCGGCACGGTCGTCCGCAGCGCGGCCGAGCTGACCGCAGCGCCGAAGAACCGGCCCGTGCTCGGGCTGTTCGCGCCCGGCCACCTCACCTTCATGGCCGATCGCAAGGCCGATTCGCCCGAGCCTACGCTGACCGAGATGACCGCCGCGGCAATCGCGCGGCTCAAGGCCGATCCGCAGGGCTATTACCTGATGGTCGAGGGCGGGCGGATCGATCACGCGCACCACGCAGGCCAGGCCGGCTATGCGCTGGAGGAAGCGGTCGAATTTGCGCGCGCGGTGCAATATGCGGTCGATCATACCGATCCCGCCGAAACGCTGATCATGGTGACCGCCGATCACAGCCACGTGTTCACGATCGCCGGCTATCCCAAGCGCGGGAACGACATCCTCGGGGTGGTCGTCCCGCCGCAAGGTTCGGGCGAGGATGGCGGCGACGGCGCCTCGCCGTTGCTGGCAGCGGACGGGAAACCCTATACCACGCTCGGCTATGCCAACGGGCCGGGGGGCTTGCGTCTGGACCCCGATGCGACCGACCACGATCACGCGCGGCCGGCACCCGAGACCGGGATCAAGGCGCGTCAGCAGGCGCTGGTGCCGCTGGGCAGCGAAACGCATGGCGGGGAGGATGTCGCGCTGTTCGCGACAGGCCCGGGCGCGGCGCGGGCACGCGGCGTGATCGAGCAGAACGTGATCTACAGCATCATCCGCAAGGCGCTGGGCTGGGAGAAATAGGACCGTTGCACTGCGGTCGGCCCGGAAAAAGGAAAACCCTCGACCCGGGGGCGGTGGGTCGAGGGTTCCATGGAGCGTTCGTCACGCTTGTACAAGACAGGCCCAATTCGAAGGGTGGGCAACAGGGGGGAAACCTCCCTTCGGCCCGCCTTGTTGAGAATGATTAGCCGATATTGCCTTTCATTCCCATGAACACGTGAATATTTTTGTCGCTTTCATACAACCGTTCGTCGGATCGGCGTTTATCCCGGGCGACGAGTCGAGCGGCGCGGGTCCTTGAAGGTGAACGTGCTGTCCGACACGGCAAGGCCATACCGCTGATTCGAGAGATTGACGCGGGTGCGGTTGTTTTGCGCATCGAGCGCAACCCAGTTGGTCAGCTGCCAGCCGCCCGGGGCCGACGCGTTGCGGGTGAAGATCAGCGTGATCATCCCGAACTCGGGCTTCTTGGGATCGCGCACTTCGACGCTGATCACGTTGCGATTGCCCGTCGGCACGATCTTGCCGAACCGTTTTACGTCCTTGTTCGGATCGAACAGCGCGCCCAGCGGCGAATTGCCGATCGGCCAGCGTTCGACCTGCGCGACTTCGTAGTCGACCATGTAGAGCGACTTGCCGTTCGAGATCACTAGGAAATCGGCGCTCTTGCCGTAGTCGAAGCGGATCTTGCCCGGACGCTTCAGCGTCATCGTGCCGCGCAAGGTGGTGCCCTGGCGGTCGGTCTGGGTGAAGTCGGCCTTCATGGTGGAGATGCCGCGCAGCGCGCCCACGACCGCGTCGATCTCGCTCGCCGATTGCGCGGCGGCTGCGGGGACGAAGGCGGGGGCTGCCATGGGGGCAAGGCCAAAAGCCAGCGCCCCGGCCCCAAGGCCAAGCCCCAGCTTGCTCACGAAAGATGTGTTTTTGTTCATGCCGGGGCGATTAGACCCGCCGGCTTGAACTGTCGATGAATTGTCGCCCCCGGCCATGGCAGGGGGCGCAAAGCCGATCTTACTTGATCTTGGCTTCCTTGAATTCGACATGCTTGCGTGCAACCGGGTCATACTTGCGGAAGCTCATCTTCTCGGTGATGTTCCGCGGATTCTTCTTGGTCACGTAGAAAAAGCCGGTGCCTTCGCTTGAGACGAGGCGGATCTTGACGGTGGTGGGCTTCGCCATGGCGGGTATCCTGTCAACTGGGTCGGCCCGGCGCAAGCAGGGCTAGAAAAGCAAATAGCGGCGCGCCCGGTAGGCCCGGCACACCGCCACATGGGCGCGCCATTCGCCGATTCACCGGCAAAAGTCAATAAGCCTCACCAATCCGATGCGCGGGGCTTTCCGCGGTTGGCCTTGACCGCGGCGCGCCCTTTCTTGACCTTCAGCCGCTCGGTCTTGCCCACCCGGTTGAGCCGGGTCTTGGCACGGCGTTTGGGCTGAACCTGCGCTTCATCGAGCAGCGCGGCCAGTTTCGCCCGCGCGTCCTGCCGGTTGGCGTCCTGCGTGCGGTGCGCCTTGGAGGTGACGATCAGATCGCCATTGCCCGCGATCCGGCTCCCCGCCAGTTCGCGCAGCCGCGCAAACACCGGAGGGCTTAAGCGCAGGGCATAGATGTTGACCCGCAGTTCGACTTCGGTGGCAACCTTGTTCGCGTTCTGCCCGCCCGGCCCCGAACCTGCCAGAAAGCTTTCGCTGGCCAGGCGCAGCGCGCGCGCGGTCAGCGGTTCGTCGTCATGCATCCGTGATGCCGAGCGCGAGGAAATCGCGCGGCAGCGGGGCGCGCGCCTCGATCGCGGTCTTGCCCGGGCGGGTGACGGTCAGGCTTTCGGCGTGGAGCATCGTGCGTTTCGCGCCCGGCGCATTGCCCGCGCCGTAAACCGGATCGCCCAGCAGCGGCGCGCCAAGCCCGGCCAGCGCGTGCACGCGCAGCTGGTGCGTGCGCCCGGTTTCGGGGCGGAAGCGAATCAGGCTGTGCGGTCCCAGTTCCTCGACCAGTTCCCAGTGCGAGACAGCAGGCTTGCCCTTCCTGGCGGGGATCATCCGCCAGCCCTTTTCCGCCGACGAGATCTTCGACAGCGACAGCTCGATCGTGCCTTGGGTGCCCTCGGGCCGGCCGGCGAGCACCGCGAGATAGGTCTTGCCCACCAGCCGCTCCTCGAACGCCTTGTTGAACCGCGCCAGCGCCTTGGGGTTGCGCGCCAGGAGCAGGCAGCCGCTGGTGTCGGTGTCGAGGCGGTGGACCGCAACAGGCGGGCGCTGGAAGCCCAGCTTCAGTCGTTCGAGGTGATCTTCGAGGCAGATCCCGCCCTTCCGCGGCCGGTCCACAGCCATGCCCGAAGGCTTGTCGATCACCAGCGCTTCGCCGTCTTCGTAGAGTATCGTAATGTCAGCCATGCGCCCCGTTAGCCGTTGCAACGCACAATGTCGAAGGCTGCGTCAGACAAGCTGCGCAGCCATCAGACCGCGCAGTGCATTGCCGAGCCAGAACCCGCCTGCCAGCATGTCCAGCGTTACCTCGCCTTCGCGCGCGCGGCCCTGTTCGATGAGGTGCGCGCGCAGTACGCCGGGCAGCAGCCCGAGGGCAAGCGGCGGGGTGACAAGCACGCCGTCCGAACCTTCCGCAAACACGCTCGTCCAGCAGCCCTCGGTCACCTGACCATCCTTGCGCACCAGCAGCGCCTCGTCCGCGCCGAAGCTGCGCGCGGCGGCCAGCGCATCCTCGTAAAATCCGCGATCGGAGGTCTTGTGCGCGAGCCGCCAGTCGGTGGGATCGAGCGGGTGGGGAAGGGCTGCGACCTTGACCGGCTCGCCAAGCGGTGCCGGCAGCGGTGCGGTTTCCAGCGCGCTGGCCCCGCTCCTTGCCACCATCAGCCGGATTTTGGCGGGGGTTTCAAGCTCGAAGCACAGCGCCTGGATCTGGTTGCGCAGGGCATGGCGGTCGAACACGAAACCGAGCGTGGCGGCGCTCGCCTTCATCCGCGCAAGGTGCGCTTCGAGATGCGGGATGCCGCTGTCGGGATCGAAGCGCATCGTTTCGATCAGGTCGCATTGCGGCGCGGCAAGCCCGGGCGCGGCACGGCGCAGGAAGCCGGCCTTGACCTCGCATTCGCGCCGTTCGGACATCGCATCGCTATCCGCGACGATCGCCGAGCCGATGCCGAGCACCGCGCTGCCCTGACCGTTCTCGATCGGGGTCAGCCGCAAGGTGCGGATCGCGACGTTGAAGGCGGCATTGCCATCAGCATCGATCCGCCCGATCGCCCCGCAATAGGGCCCGCGCGCATCGCGCTCTGCGCTGGTCAGCAATTCCATTGCACGGATCTTGGGCGCGCCGGTGATCGAGCCGCAGGGGAACAGTGCGCGCACCATGTCCATCGCGGTGCGGCCCGGGGCGAGCCGCGCACGCACGGTCGAGACCATCTGGTGCACCGTCGGATAGCTTTCGACCGCAAAGGGCGCATCGACCCGCACGCTGCCGGGTTCGGCCACGCGCGACAGATCGTTGCGCATCAGGTCGACGATCATCAGGTTTTCCGCGCGGTCCTTGACAGAGGCGGCAAGATCGCGGGCCATCGCGGCATCGGCGGACGCATCGGTCATGCGCGGGCGGGTGCCCTTCATCGGCTTGACCTTGGCTTCCGCCCCGTTGAGCGCGGCGAAGAGTTCGGGCGAGAAGCTCAACAGCCAGTGCGACCCGTCGAACACCAGCCCGCCATAACCCGCCTGCGCCCCGTCCCGCAGCGCGGCGTAAAGCCCCACCGGATCGCCGCGATAGGAACCGGCCAGCGGATAGGTGAGGTTGGCCTGATAGATGTCGCCTGCATGGATCGCTTCGGTCAGCGCGGCAAAGGCCGCGGCATAGCCACCGGGCGACAATTGCGGCTCCATCGGGCCAAGCGTGCCCGGCGCTTCGGCGCGCGCGGCGAGCCATGCGGGCACGTCGGCAGCGGCGATCCGGCGCGCAGGATCGAACAGGCCGAGCCAGACCAGCGGCCCGGCTGCGCCGCTGCGCAGCGCGGCATGCGCGGCAAGCCTGGGTTCGAGCGCAAGGCCCGCTTCATAGGCGATATAGCCCGCCAGCGTTCCGCCATTCGCCACGCGCGCGGCATCGGCAGCGGCCAGCGCGCCTTCGACCTCGTCCGGGCGGTGCGCCACGAACTGCGCGCGCAGCGTGTCGTAAAGCAGCGCGTCGGCGGCGCCTTCGCCGGCGCGGGCATCATCGAGCAGGACGAACGGAGCGTGCGGAGCCATCACCCGCCCAGCCTTGGCCCAATCGCGCCAGCCTGTCGAGCATGTGCCGCATCACGCCGGCGTGTTGGAGACACATGAGACACTGTCCAGAAGCGAAAAAACTTGCCCTGCGCGCCCTGCACCCGGCGGGCGGGCGGCAGGCTCCTTTGGCAAGGCGGGCGGCGGGTCATGGCGGTTTCCCTATCAGACCGGCGGCGCGTAGGAAACGCGTGCCGCTTGCGCTCGACAGGCGGAGCAATTGCGATATGGGAAGGCAAGGCCAAACGGTGGGGAACGCGGGATGAGCGAACAGAGCGGTGACATCTTTCTCGGGCTGGGCGGCGATGGCACGCGCCAGTCGCTGCTGCTGAGCCGCGCGAACCGCCACGGATTGATTGCGGGCGCAACGGGAACGGGCAAGACCGTGACCTTGCAGGGGATTGCCGAAAGCTTTTCCAAGGCGGGCGTGCCGGTGTTCCTTGCCGATGTGAAGGGCGATCTGTCGGGGATCGCGATGCCCGGATCGCCCACCTTCAAACACGCCGCCAAGCTTGAGGCGCGCGCCGCCGAACTGGGGATCACCGACTACGCCTACGAGGACAACCCCGCGGTGTTCTGGGATCTTTACGGCGAACAGGGCCACCCGATCCGCACCACGGTGTCCGAAATGGGCCCGCTGCTGCTCGCCCGCCTGCTCGATCTCAACGAGACGCAGGAAGGCGTGTTGCAGATCATCTTCCGCCATGCCGACGAGAATGGTCTGCTGCTGCTCGATTTTGCCGATCTTTCGGCGCTGCTGGCATGGGCGAACGAGAATGCGGCCGAATTGTCGGGCAAATACGGCAACGTCACCAAGCCATCTGTGGGCGCGATCCAGCGGCAGCTCTTGTCCTTCGAAGCGCAGGGGGCGGACCATTTCTTCGGCGAGCCGGCGCTGGAAATCGGCGATTTCCTGAAAGTGGACGAGAATGGCCGCGGCTATATCAACGTGCTTGCTGCCGACAAGCTGATGCGCAGCCCCAAGCTTTACGCCACCTTCCTCTTGTGGCTGCTGGCCGAACTGTTCGAGGCGCTGCCCGAGGTGGGCGACCCCGAAAAGCCGGTGCTGGTGTTCTTTTTCGACGAGGCGCACCTGCTGTTCGCCGATGCGCCCAAGGCGCTGATGGACACGATCGAACAGGTCGTCCGGCTGATCCGGTCGAAGGGGGTGGGGGTCTATTTCATCACCCAGAACCCGATCGACATCCCCGAGAAGGTCGCCGGCCAGCTGGGCAACCGCGTGCAGCATGCGCTGCGCGCCTTCACTCCGCGCGATCAGCGGGCGATCAGGGCAGCGTCGGAGACGTTCCGGGTCAACCCCGCGCTCGATGTCGAAACCGTGATCACCGAGTTGAAGGTGGGCGAGGCGCTGGTTTCCACGCTCGACGAAGAAGGTGCGCCGACGGTGGTGGCGCGCGCGATGATCAAGCCGCCGCGCTCGCGGCTGGGGCCGCTGACCGCAAAGGAGCGCGCGATCATCCAGTCGGTCAGTCCGCTTGAAGGCAAATACGACACCCGGGTCGACCGCGAAAGCGCGGCCGAGGTGCTGGCCGCCAAGGCCGCCGATGCCGCAGCCACCGCCGAGGAGGTTGCCGCAAAGGGCAAGGCGGAGGTTGGCAAGCGCGAGCGCAAGACGCCTTCGGTGTGGGAAAAGGCCGGCAAGAGCGCGATGACCGCGGCGAGCGGGTCGCTGGCTTCGATGGCGGTGGCGATGGTGCTGGGCAAGAAATCGTCCGCCAGCCCGATCCAGACCGGCGCGACCGCTTTCGTGCGCAACCTGATCGGCGGGCTGATGCGCTGACCGGTGCCCGCCTGCCGCGGCGCGGATGTTTCACGTGAAACACCGCTGTAACAGCCCTTCGAACGGGGGCTGGAGCGGGTCAGGACGGGGGCGAAAGGGCGCTGGGCGCGGCCGAAACCGCGCTGCCAGCGCCCGCGCGCACTTCAGCCTTCGGACTTGTCGGGTGCGACCATGCAGAAGGCGTTCAATTTGTTGCCATCGGGATCGCGGAAATAGCCTGCGTAAAACCCGTCGCCGCCGCGCGGTCCGGGCGCGCCTTCACAGGTGCCGCCATGCGCGATCGCGGTGTCATAGACCGCGTGGACTTCTTCGGGGGTTTTCACCTCCAGCGCGACCATCACCCCGTTGCCCACCGTGGCCGGCTGGCCATCGAAGGGCACGGTCGCGGCGATCCCGGCCGCGCCGCCGATTTCGCCCCAGGCGATGAAGCTGTCGAATTCCATCATCCGTCCCAGCCCGAAATGCGCCGCGACAGCATCGTAGAACGCCGCCGCGCGCGGCAGATCATTGGTGCCGAGGGTTACGTAGCCGATCATGCCCATGCTCCGATTCTGTGATTCGATGTCCGGAACAATACAGGAACAAAGCCATTCCAACAAGCGTGCGGCGCGCGTTTCCTACAGCGGCTGCGTTTCGCGTTCGAGCCAGGCCAGATCCTCGCCGCCGAGCCGCGGGCTGAGCAGTTCGCGCACCTTGGCGTGGTAGGTGTCGACCCATGCGATCTCCTCGGCGGTCAACAGATCGCGCGCGATCAGCTTGCGGTCGAGCGGGACGAAGGTCAGTGTCTCGAACCCGAGCCAGCTGCCTTCCTGCGCGGGGATGGCGCGTTCCTCGACCAGCACGAGGTTTTCGATCCGGATGCCGAAGGCGCCCGGCTTGTAATAGCCCGGCTCGTTCGAGAGGATCATGCCCGCGTGCAGTTCCTGCCCCGTGCCCGCCTGCCCGCCGCCCGGCTTGGCGATCCGTTGCGGGCCTTCGTGCACCGCAAGGAAGCTGCCCACGCCGTGGCCCGTGCCGTGCGCGTAATCGACGCCCGCTTCCCACAGATATTGCCGCGCGAGCACATCGAGCTGCGCGCCGCAGGTGCCTTGCGGGAAGACCGCGCGGGCAAGCTGGATATGGCCCTTGAGCACGCGGGTGTTGCGATCGCGCATTTCCGCCGAGGGTTCGCCCGGGCCGATCCAGACGGTGCGGGTGATATCGGTGGTGCCGCTGCCGGACGCGCCGACATATTGCCCGCCCGAATCGACGAGGTAGATCGACGAGGGCGGGATCGGGATATTGCTGTCCTCGCCCACTTTGTAATGCGGCAGCGCGGCATGGCCCGCGGCGGCCGAGATCGTATCGAAGCTGAGATCGCGCAGGCCCGGGTCT
The DNA here is from genome assembly GCF_001663175.1 of Erythrobacter neustonensis. NCBI lineage: Bacteria > Pseudomonadati > Pseudomonadota > Alphaproteobacteria > Sphingomonadales > Erythrobacteraceae > Erythrobacter > Erythrobacter neustonensis. The sequence continues at coordinate 1,162,957 of NZ_CP016033.1, forward strand.
TCCTCGCGAAAGGCTTGCAGACGTGCTGCGGCGGCGAGTTCGTCGACCTCGCCCGAGGGCGCGGTCATTTCGAGCCAGCGCAGGAATTTCGATACCGCCGCCCCGTCGCGCGCCTGCGCGTCGCGCTGGCCTGCCTGTTCGGCCGGGTTCTTGACCGCCTTGGCAAGGATCGTCGGGTCCTGCTTGAAGGCGAAGCGCGCGCCGCCGCTGCGCAGGCCCTGCGCGATGGCGACCACCGCAAAATCAGGATCGAGCGCGACGCTCTTGCCTGCAAATTCGCCTGTCAGCGCGCCTTCGAAAGCGGCACGGTCGCGCACCGTCACCGCGTTGCCCAGATGGCGGGCAAGCTCGGGCGTCACCTTTTCGGGCGCGATGAACAAGTCGGCGCTGCCGTCCTTGTGCGCGATGACATAGGACAGCGCCACCGGGGTGTGCGCCACGTCGCTCCCCCGGATGTTAAGCAGCCATGCGACCGAATCGAGCGCGGGGATCACCACCGCATCATGGCCTTCGCGCGTCAGCCAGTCGGCCACCGCAGCGCGCTTTTCCGCCGAGGAGCGGCCTGCGTGATTATCGTCATGCGGCAGCGCCGCGGCGGGCGAGGGCGCGGGACGATCGGCCCACACCGCGTCGATCGGGTTGCCTGCCGCCGGGACCAGCGTGATGCCCTTGTCCGCGACGCGCTTTTCCAGCGCCTCGACAAAGCCCCAGGTGTGCAGCCAGGGATCATAGGCGATTTTCGCGCCGCTTTCGCACACCTCGCCCAGCCATCCGGCGAGCGTGTCCTTGGGAACGGAGCGGTATTCGAACAGCTTTTCATCGACCTGCTGGCGCACCTGCACAGTATAGCGCCCGTCGACGAAGATCGCCGCGTGGGTCAGCGTGACGCAGGCAAACCCCGCCGATCCGCCGAACCCCGTCAGCCAGCCAAGGCGCTGGGCATAATCGCCGACATATTCGCTCATGTGCTCGTCGCTGATGGGGACGATGAAACCGTCATGCCCGCGCCGCTTCAATTCCTCGCGCAGGGCAGCAAGGCGGGCTTCGTGGGTTTGCATCAGCATCGTGTCGATCCTTTGGCCCTGCGCCAAGGCTTGCCGCGCAGGATTGTGGCAGTAGAACCGCCATCATAGGCCCTGCGCGCGCGTCTTTCCACCCGCCTGCACAGCTTGCGGGGCCGCGAGAGGGGACATAATCGACCATGCTTCGTCCGATCAGCCAGCTGGCTCTTGCCACCGCACTTGCCGCCACCACCTTTTGCGCGGGCGCGCATGCCGCGTCTGCCCAGCCCAAGGATTCCGCTTCCGTGACCGACACGCCCACTTCCGCTGCCTCTGCAACCGCCATCAAGCCCCCGGTCGCCCAGAAGCGCCCGCACACCTACACCGTGCACGGGATCACGGTCGAAGACCCCTATGACTGGCTTTACGACAAGTCCTATCCCACGGTCGACGACCCGCAAGTGCTCGACCACCTCAAGGCCGAGAACGCCTATTTCGAAAGCCAGATGGCGGGCCAGAAGGCGCTGACCGAAGCCCTGTTCACCGAGATGCGCGCCCGCATCAAGGAGGACGATTCGACCGTGCCGCAGAAGGATGGCGATTACATCTACTGGTCCGAGTTCGAGGAAGGCGCGCAGTATCGCAAGCATTGGCGCAAGCCCGCCGCCGGCGGCCCGGACGAACTGCTGATCGACGAGAATGCATTGGCCGAAGGCCATGAATATTTCAGCCTCGGGGCGGCCTCGATCAGCCAGAACGGGCGCTATCTTGCCTATTCGACCGACACCAGCGGGGGCGAGCGTTACACCGCGCGGATCAAGGATCTGGCCACCGGCGAGCATCTGCCCGACGTGATCGAGAACCTGCGCGGCGGGCTGACCTGGGTGATGGGCGACACCGCGCTGGTTTATGGCCCCTCGACCGAGGAATGGCGCACGCTTGAGGCCAGGCTCCACGTGATCGGCACGCCCACGGACAGCGATGTCACGCTCTACAAGGAGGAAGATCAGTCCTTCGGTGTCGGCACCGGGCTTTCCGCGCAGGAAGACTGGCTGATCATCGCCACCGGCGACAACGAGACGAGCGAGGTGCGCCTTGTCCCCGCCGCCAATCCCACCGCCGCGCCGATCATCGTGCGCCCGCGCCAGAAGGGTGTCGAATACAGCGTCGATGTGCGTGATGGCGAATTGTGGGTGCTGACCAACGACGATCACATCAACTTCCGGCTCGCCAAGGCGAAGCTCGACGCCCCCGGCGAATGGCAGACCGTAATCGCGGGATCGGACGATTTCTATCTGACCGATTTCGACCTGTTCAAGGGCTTCTTCGTCACCGAAGGGCGGCTGGGCGGGCTCGACCAGATTCAGCTTCGGCAATATGCCGACCCGGCAAAGATCACCCCGATCACCTTCCCCGAGCCCAGCTTTGTCGCAGGCCTTGGCAACAACCCCGAATACGACATGGACGTGCTGCGGCTGTCGTATCAGTCGATGGTGACGCCGGGGACGGTCTATGATTACGACGTTGCGACCGGCAAGCTGACGACATTGAAGACGCAGGAAATCCCGAGCGGTTATGACGCCTCGAAATATGTTTCCGAACGGCTGACGATCACCGCGCGCGACGGGACGCAGGTGCCGGTCAGCGTGCTGATGCGCCGCGACCGCGCGGACATTCTGAAAAAGGCCGGGATCGAAGGACCGGGGCCGCTGCATCTCTATGCCTATGGTGCCTACGGCTATGCCGTGCCGCCGGGCTTCTCGACCTCGCGGCTGTCATTGGTGGATCGCGGCTTCGCCTATGCGATCGCGCATATCCGCGGCGGGGATGATCTGGGGCGGCGCTGGTATCTGCAGGGCAAGCTGTTCGAGCGGACCAACACCTTCAACGATTTCGTCGATGCCGGGCGCGGGCTGATCGCTGCGGGCTACACCGCCGAAGGCAAGGTGACCGCAAGCGGCGGTTCGGCGGGCGGCGAGTTGATGGGCGCGGTGATCAATCAGGACCCTGCGCAATATGGCGCGGTGGTGGCCCATGTGCCCTTCGTCGATGTGGTCGGCACGATGCTCAACGAGAAGCTGCCACTGACGCCCGGCGAATGGCAGGAATGGGGCAATCCCATCACCGACAAGGCGGCGTTTGCCTATATGCTGTCCTATTCGCCCTATGATCAGGTGACCGCGAAGGCCTATCCGCCGCTGATGGTGACGGCAGGCCTCAACGATCCTCGCGTGACCTATTGGGAGCCTGCCAAGTGGGTCGCCAAGCTGCGCGAGCTGAAGACCGACGACAATCTGCTGCTCTTGAAGACCAACATGGGCGCAGGCCACGGCGGGCAGTCGGGCCGCTGGAACGCCTTGAAGGAAACCGCGGAGGAGTTCGCCTTCATCCTGTGGCAGATGGGGATGGCGCCTAAGGGCGATCAGCCTGCGCAAGAGTGACCAGCGGCGGCGGAAGCGAGACGTTGTAGCGGATCGCTTCGGCCGCAAGCAGGCTGACGATGCTTTCCATTTCGGGGCTGAGCATCGCCAGCTTGAGGTAAAGTTCGGGCGATGAACGGATCAGGCCGAAGCCCGCTTCCTCGCCGAATTTGGGGATCGGGCCGCTGGGCAGCGGAGTCTTGTCGAGGAACGGGGTGATCTGCCACACCATCCCGACCTTGCGGCTGTTGAAGATCGCCGACAGGCGCCCGTGGTCGCTCGCCAGCAGGACAAGCGGCATTGCCGCAAGATAACGGCAGGCCGCCACCGCGCCCGCCCGGTCGCGCAAGGAGATCGCACCCTCCAGCCAGCCGAGCGTGCGGCGCAAGTCCTCACGGCTGGCATAAGCGGCATGCGCGAGCAGCCAGTCATAGCCCTTGAGACTGGCATTCCAGCGGCGCGGATCGGCGGCGACTGCGGTCCAGAAGAAATCGACCGCATCGGCAATCGGCGTCACCGCGCCGTTTTCGGCCGTGAACGCGCCTTCGGGAATGAGGATGAAGCTCTTGCCCTTGCTGCCTTCGGGCTGGCGATATTCGAACGACGGGCGAAAGCCGCGTTTCCTGCGTTCTTCGCCCTCGTCATCGGGCATGGGGTGCTCCTTTCACGCGCCTGTGCGAAAGGCAGGATAGGGGCAGGCGTGCTAACAAGTGCTTGCGGCAAGGGCGCCGCAGCCGTTACGCGGTTGGCCATGGCCAACACCTTCACCCGCACCTTCCGCGCCGAGCCACAACACATCGACGAACTCGGCCACGTCAACAACACCGTGTGGGTGCAGTGGATCCAGGACATGGCGACCGCGCACTGGGATGCGGCGGCACGGCCCGAGGATCGCGAGGCGTTCTTCTGGGTCGTGATCCGGCACGAGATCGATTACCGCGGCAATGTCTCCGAGGGGGCGCAAGTCACCGCAACGACATGGATCGAAGGCGGCGCGCAGGGCGCAAAATCGCTGCGGCGGGTGGAATTCACCGATGCGTCCGGCAAGCGCCTCGTCAGCGCGGCGACCACATGGGCGATGATCGACCGCGCGACCGGGCGCCTTGCCCGCGTGCGGCCCGAAGTGCTTGAGGCTTTTCTGTAGAGAGGCAGACCTCCCGCCCCGCCTCCCCACCCGGCCACCAATAGTACCACTATGTTATGATGGCCGGGTGGGGAGGCGGGGTGGGAGGTCTACGCCGCCGGCAGGGCGGCCAAAGGCGAGCTAAGCCGCCTGACCCCGTCCGCTCTGGCGCGATCCAGGCGGTTTGCGAAACACGGTCAGGCGTTCATAGGACAGGCGGTTGCGGCCCGATGCCTTGGCTTCATACATCAGCGCGTCGGCGCGGGCATAAAATTCGGCAAAGGCCATCTTCTGTAAGCCAGCATCGCCGACCCGCACCACGCCCATGCTGGCGGTGACCGGCAGGTCGAGGCCGGGGACATCATTGGCGATACGGATCGGGATCGCCTGTCGCAGGGCTTCGGCGCGCTCGATCCCGCGTTCGCCGCGCAGCAGCACCACGAATTCCTCGCCCCCCAGCCGCACCGCCACCGTGTCCCGGTCGCCCGCGGCGCGCAGTGCGGTCGCGCAGGCGATCAGCGCGGCATCGCCGACCTGGTGGCCGTGCAGATCGTTGATCGCCTTGAACCGGTCGAGATCGACCAGCGCGAAGGTATCGAAGCCCTGCGCCAAAAGCTCGTCGAACCGCGCCTCGATCGCGCGCCGGTTCATCAGGCCCGTCAGCGGATCGCGGGTCGACAGGTGTTCGAGCATCCGCGCCTCGGTCAGCGCGGCATCGCGTTCGCGCCGCAGCGCCAGGAACCGGTCGGCGATCGCAAGGCTGATGACCACCACCTCGATCCCGATCGCGACATAGAGCATCTGGTCGAGCGTGGAGGAACCGACATGCCAGCCCAGTCCGCGCAGCCAGCGTTCGGTCGAAGCCGCGATCATCGGCAGCCAGGCTGCCGCGACATAGCGCGCCGAACGGCTGCCGCGCGACACCGCCTCGATCACCGCGCCCGTCAGCACCGCGAGACACGGCACGAAGGCGATGAAATAGGCCGCATCGTCGAAGCCTTGCGTGGCCGGCAATTGCAGGCCGAACAGGCTGGGCACGATGATCGTGAACCAGCCGGTCGCGCGGGTCAGATTGCGCATCGCGGGTGATTGCGCGCCGCGTTCGAGGAAGGCGTGGACGAACAGCAGCGACAGCCCGCCGCCCACCGCATAGGACACCGCGCCGACCACCGCCATCACCGGCAGAGGGATCGCCGCGAAGGCCGATGCCAGCCCGCCGGCGGTCAGCACGTAAAGCATCATCGCGCTCACCAGCCCGGCATGGAGCAGCACGAACCGTTCGCGCAGCACCACGAAAAAGCTGATGTCGAACAAAAGCGGCAGGATCAGCATCCCGGCGACGAATGCGAGCAGCATCATTTCGGACTGCGACCATTCGGCGCTGCCCGGATCGTGCGTGATGCGGGCCTCGGTCAGCAGCGGGACCGAATGCGGCCCGGCGATCTCGACCAGGAGGTGGCGGGTGTCGCGGGTGACGTCGGGCAGGCGCAACTGGAACACCGGACCCGACGCAAAGGGTGCGCCTTCGGCTTCGCTTCGGCGCACCGAACGCACCGCGCCATCGGTATCGACCGCGTGGAATGCGATGGTGTCGTACCGCGATATCCGGCTGTAGAAGTAGCGCGGCAGCTTTTCACCCGCCCAGGCGCGCGCATCGAACCTGAGCCAGACGGCGGGCGCGCCCGAATCCCAGCCGCTGTCGTCGCAGATCCATGGCCCGCGCGCGTCCATCTTGCGGGCATCCGCTCCCGCCGCGCTCGCTGCATGGCACGCCGGCGCAAAGCTCGGCACGGTGTGATCGTCCGCCGCTGCCGGTCGGGCAGCCAGCAGCATCGCCACCGCAGCGATCAGGCCAAGCCGGAAGAAGAGGCGCAGGAACTCCATTGCCGCCGCGCTTAGCAGGCAACCCCTTACCATGCTGTTAAGGCTGAATTCGCCTTCATCGGAAACCGACGGTTTCTCAACGCTTTGTCGCACCGACGGCAAAACGTTGCGGGCTTGCGCCGAAATGTTGCGGCGAGGGGTCATATTGCAGTCACACAGGTGTCACGAAACGCTTCTAACGCAGCCGCCGGAAGCCGGTTGCCCAAGCGCGATCGGTTCAAGCATTTATCGGGAAACACCATGGCCTATCGCATTGCAGCAGTTCTCAAATCCGGCGCCGCTCTGGCGCTTGCCGCCACCACGCTTGCCGCCTGCGGGGACACGGGCGGCGGTTCGGCGGCGCAATCGGTGCACGCGGTCGGTTCCTCGACGGTCTATCCCTTTGCCAAGCTGGTCGCCGAGAATTTCTCGCGCAGCTTCCCCGATATGCGTTCGCCGCTGATCGAATCGACCGGGACGGGCAACGGCATCCAGCTGTTCTGTTCAGGGCTAGGCCCCAACACCCCGGACATGGTCAATGCCTCGCGCCGGATGAAGCCGGCCGAATTCGACAGCTGCGCGAGCAACAAGGTCGACGAGATCATCGAACTTCAGGTCGGTCTCGACGGGATCGCCTTTGCTTCGGCCAAGGGCGGGATCATGCTCAACCTGACGCCCGAAACCGTTTACAAGGCGCTGGCAGCCCAGCCCTATGGCAAGCCGCAGACCGCCAAGACCTGGAAGGATGTCGACCCCGCGCTGCCGGCCGAACCGATCGTGGTCTATGGCCCGCCCAGCACCTCGGGCACGCGCGATGCATTGAAGGAACTGATCCTCGAAGCCGGCTGCAAGGCCGACCCCGCGATGAAGGCGCTGAAGGACAGCGACGAGGACAAGTACAAGCAGATCTGCACCGAAGTGCGCGACGACGGCGCCTATGTCGATCAGGGCGAGCAGGACAATCTGGTGGTCCAGAAGATCCAGGCAAATCCCAAGGTGGTGGGCATCTTCGGCTTCTCCTATCTCGAGGAAAACCTCGACAAGGTGCAGGACCTGCCGATGAACGGGGTCGAGGCGACTTACGATAACATCGCCAGCTTCGCCTATCCCGGCGCGCGCCCGCTTTATGTCTACATCAAGAAGGCGCACATGCGCGCGATCCCCGGCCTTCAGGATTACATGAAGGAATGGGTAAAGAGCTGGGGCAAGGACGGCCCGCTCGCCAAGATCGGGATGGTCGCGATGCCCGCCGACACGATGACCGCGAACGCGGCCAAGGTCGATGCGATGCCGGTGCTGACCAAGGCCGAACTCGAAGCCAAGTAAGCGCGCGCGCCTGATCGCGCCGACATGAAAGCGGCCGGCCCTCCCGGGGTCGGCCGTTTTTGCTTTGCGGGTGCGGGCGTGTTGCAAGCCGCGCCTGAAACGCTCTAGGCTGCACGCCATGAGCGCACGCAAGATCGTCCAGTGGCACGAAGCCGGCGTGATCGACGCCGCGACGCGCGATGCGCTGCTTACCTACGAGGATGCCCATGCCCGCCCGCTGCTGTTGTGGGCGGTGTGGGGGATCGGCGCGCTTGCGATCGGGCTTGGCCTTGTGTCGGTGGTGGCGGCGAACTGGGAGGAAATTCCGGGGCTCGCGCGCCTTGGTTTCCATCTGGCGCTGATCGCCGGATTGCTGGCGCTGCTGTCCGTCCGCGAGGAAGCGCTGGCGGCAAAGTCCCCTTGGGCGACCGAGGCGCTGATGTTCGTCGCCGCGGCGCTCGGCCTTACCTTCTTCGGGCATTTGGGGCAGGTCTATCAGACATCCTCGCCGCTGTGGCAGCCGCTTGGCTTGTGGCTTGCGCTGTTCGCGCCGCTGCTGCTGCTGACCGGGCGCGGCTGGCCTGCCGCGCTGGCGCTGGTCGGGGGGGCGGCGTGGACCGCGTGGGAGTATGTCACCCACATCACCGCTTACGGCGATACCCCGGGGCTGGGAACCGCGTGGCGCTTGTGGCTGGGCGTCGTGGCTGCCTTGCCCGCGATCCTCGCGCCGGCGGGCGGATGGATGCGCGCGCGCAGCCGGCGGCCCGATTTCTGGCAGCGGCTGGAGCAGATCGCGCTCGCCTATGCCGCCGCGCTCGCCTCGCTGGCCTGCGCGATTGCCAGTGCGGGCGGTTTCGGCGGCGGGGGCTGGCCTCGAGAGGGAACCGCGAGCCTTGCCTGCGGGGCGGTGATCGCGCTTGCCGGGGTCGCCCATCTGGCTGCGCGCCCGGGCCGGTCGGGGCAGATGACGGGGGCGATCCTGTCGGGAGCGGGTGTCGTCATCGCCCTCGCCGCGGCCGCAGGCGAGAGCACCGCCTTTGCCGCGCTATTGTTCTTCATGCTGTGGGCAGGCATTGCGGCCGCCGCGCTGGCCGCGTCATGGCGCGGCGTGTTCCAGCTGGCGGTCGCCGCAATCGCGCTGCGGCTCATCATCCTCAGCTTCGAACTCGCCGCCGATCTGCTGACCAGCGGGTTCGGGCTGATTTTCGCCGGCGTGCTGATCCTTGCCGTCGCCTGGGCTGCGGTGCGGGTATCGCGCCGATTCGCCCCTGCTGCGGAGCGCGAGGCATGATCCGCACCGCGCGCCTTGTCGCCGCACTCCTGCCGATCGCGGGTCTCGCAGCCCTATGGGGCATCAGCGACCGCACCTTCCGTTCGGGCACCGAATGGGAGGTGCCGATCCAGGGATACGACCCACGCGATTACCTGCGCGGGCATTATGTCGAGTTTTCCTACGACTGGCCGGGGCTCCCGCAAAGCGACATCGTTCCGTCGGCCCTGTGCCTCGAAGGCGAGGCGCCGACGCTTGCGCGGGTCAGCGCAATCCCGGCCGACCAGCCTTGCGGCGCCTATTGGGTGCGGTCGGACAGCAGCGGCGTTTACGGCTGGGACAGCCTCAACCGGGGCCGCCTCTACATCGGACAGGTGCGCGCTGCCGAATTGCAGCGCGAATTGCAGAACCGCGACCAGCGCGGGATCGTGACCATCCGCCAGCGCGAAGATGGCAGCTTCACCCCCGTCGCGATCCGTTTCCGCCCGCTCACCCCCGCCGAGATCGCCGAACGCGATGCGCTGCGCGGCGAAGGTTTCGATCCGCTCGGCCCGCCCGCGGTGATGGGGCAATAGCTCAGCGGAAATCCTCCCCCGTTGCGGCGATCCGCGCCTTGAGGCCCGCCTGGCAGATGTTCTGAATCTCGATCCCCGGGTGGGCATTGACCTCGATCACCAAGGGCCCGTCGTTCACGTCGAGCACGATGTCCGCCCCGCAATAGCCGAGGCCCACCGCCGGCCCGCAGCGTGAGGCGAGTTCGAGCACCCGCTTCCAGCCCGGAATCTCGAAGCCGATCAGGTTGACTCCGGTATCGGGGTGATGGGTGATCGGCACGCCTTTCACCACCGCGCGGGTGATGCAGCCGGTTTCCATGTCGATCCCCGCCCCGATCGCGCGCTGGTGGAGGTTGGCCTTGCCATCGCTCTCGATCGTCGGCAGCCGCACCATCGCCATCAGCGGCGTGTGGTGGAGACTGATGACGCGCAGATCGGGCAGGCCCTCGGGCACGATCCGCGACAGCGCGGGGTCGGCGATGATCAGCGGTTCGATCAGCGCGGCGTCCTCTGCCGCCGAATCGCCCGAAAAGCCGCCGTCGACCACCTTCTGGATGTGGTGCATCACCATGTCTTCGGGCAGCGGCGCCCCCGATCCCTTGAACCACGTGTTCCCCTCGCGCCGCACCGCGAGCAGGATGCCGTCGCCCTGCGATCCCCTCGCAGGCTTGATCGCCCAGGCATCGGGCATGTCGCGGCTGGGCTTGAAATTGGCGACCTGCTGGTTGTCTTCGAGCACCGCGACGGTGCCGGTGCAGGAAATTCCCGCCGCCTCCAGCGCGCGCTTGGCCGCCACCTTGTCGCGCGCGCGTTCGATCGCGTGGCGCGGATTGTATTTCTGGATCAGCGCATTGCGCATGTTGATGCCGAGCACCTCGCCCCCGGTGAGCGCATTCTCGTCGAGCCCGAGCCAACGGCCGAGCGCGCTAAACATCGTCCACCTTGCGGATCACCCAGGCGTTGTGGATCGGCGGGCGTGCTTCGGGCCAGCCATCGGTGCAGTCCGCGAGCATGCGCCCGCCCGATGCGACAAGGCGGGGGCGCGCGCGCATTCGATATTCGGGGAGTGGTTGCGGAACCCGCCGGCGCGCGCCCGCCATCAGCTCTGCCGCCGAACCGATCACCCACATGCCGCGCACCGGGCGTTTGTGCCGTGCCATCGCGGTCAGCACCATGGCGTGATTGCGGTGCAAAGGAACCAGCGCAGGCTTGCGGTAGGGGGCAAGCGGGCGCGCCGCCACGCGGCGCGTGTTGGGCGCGCCAACGCGGCGATCATGCTCCACCCCTTCGGGAAGCGGGTCGGCCCGCGCGGCGCGCGCCTTGCGCCGTCGTTCGAGCCAGATCGGCGCGAACCGCCCGATTTCGGACAGGCGCAGGCCGCGATACCGCCCGAGCAGCGCAATCGCCACCGCCGCGGTCGCGGGCATCAGCAGCGGCGACCATTCGATCAGCGCCATCGCGAAATCGGACACCATCACGAATTCGATCACGATCGCCAGAACGAAGGTGTTGGCCGCCATCTTCGCCGCCGGTTTCGCCCCGTCCTTGCCCCACTGCTTCCACCAGCGTTCGACGCACAGCGCGCAAACGATCACCGGAAAGGCATCGACCTGAAGATTGGTGTCGAGCACCATCTGCAAGGCGACCAGCACCAGCACGATCAGCGAAATCAGCACGCCCAGAAAGCCCACGCGCGTCATCCGCAGCTTGAGCAGACCGGGGGTGACGATCATCCCGACCAGCACCGAGGAACACAGCACCACCGGCCCCATCACCGGCCCGATCTGCAGGAAGGCGAGCGCGATCAGCATCGGGGTGAACAGACCGAAGGCCTTGAGCCCGATGAAGCTCCTCGCCAGCACCACCAGGAACGAGCCCAGCGGCAGCACCATCAAGAGGTTCGACGGCTTCAGCCCCCAGATCGCCTGCGAGGCGGCGACACCTTCGAAGGTCGAAGGCAGCGCAACGAAAGTTTCGGTATTGGCGACCCCGAGGCCGACCAGAACGGCAAGCACCACCGCCACCGCCAGCCCGATGTAGAACGGGCGGCGGACCTGCGGGGTTGCGTTTGCCCAGATCTGGCCGACGCGGGCGATCATTTCAGAACACGCGGCCCACCGACAGCGTTAGACGATAGCCTTCGCGCTCGCGCGCGGCCTCGTTGCTGGAAAAGAAGATGTATTTCGCCTCGGCCTCGATCCGCCATGGGCCGGGCCACCATTGCAGCTCTAATTCGGGGACGGTCTGGCGGTCGCGCCGCAGCGCGCCATTGTCGGCGATGCGGCCATCGAAACGGGTGCGGATCACCTCGACCGCCGGGCGCAGGCGCAGGTCCTTCGCAACCGGGCGGGTGTAGGCGACGCCGGCCGATTCGCGCTCGTATCCGCGCCGCGGATCGTCCGAGCGGATCGCTTCGCTGCGAAGGTCGAAGGCGAGGTAGTGATAGGCGCCGAAACGGCGGCGGTATTGCGCATCGATCCTTTCGCCCTCGCCCGTGGTCGGGGGAGCGGCCACGCTGTCGTATTGCCGTTCGCGCCATGTGCCTTGCAGGCGGAAACGGTTGGCGCGCGTAGGCTCGAAGGTGGCACGCGCGGAGTATTCCCAGGCATCGGTATCGGCCGCCTCTACCGTGACCAGATCGTCGTAACGGCGAAGCTGCGCCTGCAATTCGAAACTGCGGGTGAGATCGTGCTCGATCGCCGCGGTCAACCGGTCGCGCGACACATCGGCGCGCCCCTTGCCGAGGCGGAAAACCTCGATCCGGTCGGCTTCGACGCGGACGCGGGTGCGCTTGCTTTCAAGCCCGAGGCTCGCCTGCCCGCGCACCGACAGCGCCTCGCCTTCGACAACGAGGTCTTCATCGCGGGTGGTGGATTGCGCGCTGACAGCCTGAAACTCGATCCGCGCGGCAGGTTCGAGCGTCCATCCGTCTTGCGCGCAGACCGGACCCGCAACCAGCGCGCAAACCGCCGCAAGCCACAAGGCGGCGCACTGCGCACGCACATATCGCGCCATCGTGTTTAACATCGTTGACTAACCCCCGTTTACCATGACGGTTTACGGAGGCTGATCTTTAGAAAATACTAACCTTGATTACAAAACCCGGGGGTTATTCCGGCAGGTCGGCCATGTCGTTGTAAAACCGTAGTTCGTTGGGAGGCGGCGGGTTCAACCATCCTCCTGGTCAGAGCGGATTGCCATCCTTGTCGCGGTAGATCTCGCGGCGACCCACATGGTTGGCAGGGCCGACGAAACCGTCCTCCTCCATCCGTTCGATCCATTTGGCGGCGGTGTTGTAGCCCACGCCCATCTGGCGTTGCAGCCAGCTTCCCGATGCCTTCTGGTTTTCGAACACGATCTGGCAAGCCTGCCGATACTTGCGTTCCTCGGGGTTGTCGGACGCGGTCAGTTCATCATCGAAGCCGAACCCGCCGAAGCCTTCCTCGGGTTCCTCGGTGACCGCATCGACATATTCGGGCGAGCCCTGCGCGCGCCAGAAATCGGCGACCGCCTCGACCTCTTCGTCCGAGACAAAGGGCCCGTGGACGCGCACCATCGCGCCGGTGTTGGGCTTGTAGAGCATGTCACCCTTGCCCAGCAGTTGTTCTGCCCCCTGTTCGCCAAGGATCGTGCGGCTGTCGATCCGGCTGGTCACCTTGAAGCTGATCCGGGTCGGCAGGTTGGCCTTGATCACGCCGGTGATGACATCGACCGACGGGCGCTGCGTCGCCATGATCAGGTGGATGCCCGCCGCACGGCTCTTTTGCGAGAGACGCTGGATCAGTACTTCGATTTCCTTGCCGATCGTGACCATGAGGTCGGCCAGTTCGTCGACGATCAGCACGATCTGCGGCAGCGGCTGGTAATCGAGCTGTTCTTCCTCGAACAACTGCTCGCCGGTTTCGGGGTCGAACCCGGTCTGCACCCGGCGGCCCAAAGGCTTGCCCTTGGCGATCGCGGCGCTGACTTTCTCGTTGAAGGAGTTGATGTTGCGCGAGGAAATCGCGCTCATCATCCGGTAGCGACGCTCCATTTCCTCGACCGCCCATTTCAGCGCGCGCACGGACTTGGCCGGCTCGGTCACCACGGGCGACAGCAGATGCGGGATGTCGTCGTAGGTCTTGAGTTCGAGCACCTTGGGATCGATCAGGATCATCCGCAGTTCGGACGGGGTAAAGCGGTAGAGCAGCGAAAGCAGGATCACGTTCAGCCCGACCGACTTGCCCGATCCGGTGGTGCCCGCGACCAGCAAGTGCGGCATCGCGGCAAGATCGGCAATCACCGGTTCGCCCGCGATATCCTTGCCCAGAATGATCGGCAGATTGCCCTTGGCATCGACGAAATCGGCCGCCGCGGCGAGTTCCTTCAGCATCACCGTCTGGCGATCCTGGTTGGGCAGTTCGATCCCCATCACCGTGCGCCCGGGAATGGGCGAGACGCGCGCGGAAATCGCGCTCATGTTGCGGGCGATGTCTTCGGCAAGGCCGACCACGCGGCTGGCCTTGATGCCGGGCGCGGGTTCGAGTTCGTACATCGTCACCACCGGCCCGGTGCGCACCGCGGTAATTTCGCCCTTCACATTGAAATCGTCGAGCACGTTTTCGAGCAGGCGCGCGTTGCGTTCCAGCGCCAGCTTGTCGAGCTTGGGCCCCTTGTCGGTCGGCGGTTCGGCAAGCAGGTCGAGGCTGGGCAGGTTGAAGGGCGCGAACATGTCGCGCTGCGCGGTCTTGCCGCTGGGCGCGCGCTTGGGCGGGGCGGAAGGATCGCTGATTTCGGGCGCGCGGCGCGGGGTTTCCTCGAGCGCGGCGGGCGGGGCGACGATCGGCGTCCTGGCAGCACGGCGCGGGCGCGCAGCGGCGTCTGCGTCAGCTTCGTCCTCGTCATCGGCATCGATCCCGCCGGCATAGCCAAGCGCAGGCGCCGTGCCGGGGCGCTCGCTGCGCAGGCGGCGCATGAGGCCCGCAAGGCTGCCCCCGCCGAGGAAGTCGGGCAGGCTCATCAGCACGCGCCAGTCGATCGCGAAGATGCGGGTGAGCAGCGCAACGCCGGCGGCGAGGCTGACCAGCGCGAGCCCGAGAATCACCCAGCCTTCGGCGCTTTCCCCGAACCGCGCGGCGACCGCCCGGATCGCGCCCGCGCCGATCAGCCCGGACAATCCGCCCGATTGCGCGGGCAGCGTTCCGCCCGGCCCGTCGAACACCAGCGCAAGCACGGTGGCGATCAGCGTCATCGCAAGCAACAGTAGCGCGGTCGGCATCCACCACGCGGTGGTTTCGGGCTCGTCGCCATTCTCGACATCGCGCCACAGCTTGCGCGCGCTGACATAGAGCAGCGGCAGCAGCAGCACGCCCGGCAGCCCGAAGATCAACAGCACACGGTCCGCCGCCCACGCGCCCGCCGCGCCCATCCAGTTGGCGACTTCTGCCGGGTCGGCTGCGGTCGAGGGGCTGGGATCGGTCTGGGTGTAGCTCGCCAGCGCCAGCGCAAGGAAGACGCACGCACCCAGCAACAGGCCCGCACCGCTCATCTGGAACGCGCGGCGCAGCGAACGGCGCAGGCCCGCGCGCCATTCGGCGTCGGTCTGGCGGCCGGCGGGTGGGCGGGCGGAAGTGACGGATGGGGCCGCGCGGGTGGCCATTTCGGGGGAGTCTCCTGTGCGGAACACACCATGAATCCTGACAGGTTCAGGGTCAAGGAAAGAGCGATGAACGGACGGCGCCTACTAACTCAGCCCGTCGATGGCAGCCCAGCGCGGCCAGTCAAGCTGGCTTGCGCGCTGCGCGGTCATTCCGCCCAGCGCGATGACGGGTGCAGCGGCCTGAGCCGCGAGTGCGCGAAAGCGGGCTTCGCCAAGGCAATCTGCGCCGGGGTGCGAGCGGGTCGAAAACACGGGCGACAGGAAGATGCCGTCGGCGCCCGCGCTGTTGGCGAGCGCGATTTCGTGCGGATCGTGCGCGGTCGCGAGCCGTAGCAGGCTACAGGGTTCCCCCAGCGCTGTTGGCGGGCCGTAAATGCCATCCGCGCCCCAGTCCTGCGCCAGTGCCGCGCTGCCCGACAGGATCACGCAGTGGCCGTGCGCCCGCGCGGCTGCGGCCAAGGTTGCAAAGCGCTCGCCGCGCTCGGCGGCGCCCAGATGATAGTGCCGGAACACGAAGCCACTGCCGCGCGGAAGCCGTGCAAGCGCGCTTTCAAGCGCGGCATCGTTGCGCGCATCCGATATCAGCCACAGGGCGGGGAGGGTCTTTGCGCGGGCCACCTTGGCGCTATAGAGCGCAGCCATGGAAAATACAGCCACCCGCCTCGCCGACATTCATGCCAATATCGCGCGCGCGTGCAAACAGGCACGCCGCAAGCCCGAAGACGTGACGCTGATCGCGGTGAGCAAGACCCACGAAGCGCCCGCGATCCAGCCGCTGATCGATGCCGGCCAGCGCGTGTTCGGCGAAAACCGGGTGCAGGAAGCGCAAGGCAAGTGGCCCGCCTTGCGCGAAGCCCATCCCGACATCGCGCTGCACCTGATCGGCCAGTTGCAATCGAACAAGGCCGAAGAAGCCGTGGCGCTGTTCGACGCGATCCATTCGCTCGACCGGCCGAGCCTGCTGACCGCGCTTGCCCGCGCGATGGACAAGGCCGGGCGGCAGGTGCCCTGTTTCGTGCAGGTCAATATCGGTGACGAGGCGCAGAAGGGCGGGTGCCCGATCAGCGAACTGCCCGCGTTCCTCGCCGAGGCGCGCGCGGCAGCCATTCCGCTCGCCGGGCTGATGTGCATTCCCCCCGCCGACACCGAGGCCGCGCCGTTCTTCGCCTATCTGGCGAAGCTTGCCGCGGATAATGGCGTGGCCGGCGGCCTCAGCATGGGGATGAGCGGCGATTACGAGACCGCGGTGATGCTGGGCGCGACCCATGTGCGGGTCGGCAGCGCATTGTTCGGCGTGCGGGGATGAAACCCGCGGCCGCGCGGATCGCGGATTTCGCCGCGCGGTGGCAGGCGCGGCTGAATGCGGGCTCGGGCAGCGTGCGGATCGAGGCGCGCGTGCCGGTGAATCCGCCGCTGCTCCACACCGCCCGCGCCGATGCGTTGATGACAGAGCTTGACCTTCTTCCCATCGGCCAGAACTGGGAACTGCTCGATACCGAGGCGGCGCCCGGCGATCCGCGCGCCGCGCTCGGGAGCCTGCGCGATGCGTTTGCGGCCGACATGGTGAAGCCCGGCACGCCGTGGCTGGGCGAGGCCGACGCGCTGACGATGGGCGCGGAGTTCCTCGCCTGCTTCGATCCGGCAATCCGCCAGATCGTCACCAACCGGATGTATTTCGGCTGGAACCCGGTCACCGATGCAGCCTTCGAATGGGCCTTTGTCGCGTTCGATGACCAAGCGACAGCGCTGCTGCTGGCGACGCACGCGGACTGACACGCAAAAAGGGCGCCCCGTTGCCGGAGCGCCCCTTTTTCTTGTGGCAGATAGGCGAGGACGATCGCCCGCAAGGGGGCGACCGCTATCACGTCATCAGAATTCGAACAGCGCTTCGATACCGATGTTCCGGCCGCGCATCAGCGGCGAGAAGGTGCCGGCACCCGGACGCTGCTGGAAGGGCTGCTGCACGCCGTCGGACAGCGGGCCGCCGAAGGGAACCTGCGTATCGCCGCCTTCCTGCACCTGGTCGATCAGGTTGCGACCATAGACCGACAGCGTCAGGCCATCGACCGGGGTGGTCCAGCTGATGTTGGCTTCGAGGTTGCTGAGGTCGTTCAGCCAGCCGAAGTTGTCGTCGGTGTAGGCCGCGCGGTCGCGATACTGGTAGTTCACGCGGGTCAGCAGCGCGCCGCCGGTGCCAAGGTCGAGGTCGTGGATGAAGCCCACGCCGACGGTGACCGGGGGAACGCGCGGCAGCGACAGGGCAAGATCGGCATCGGTGATGCGGCCATCGCCCGAAATGTCGAACAGCACCCGGTCATAGGCGGCATCGGTGATCCCGACGTTCGCGCTGAAGGCGAGCGATTCCGACACGCGCATGCGCGCTTCGGCTTCGAAGCCCTTGATCGTGGCATCGGCAGTGTTGAGGATGTTCTGCACCACGCCCGCGCCCGGATCGGCGAGGTTCACTTCGCGCTGCATGTTGCCGACCTTGGTGATGTAGCCGGCGACGTTGAGCGTGAACGAGCGGTCCATTGTCTGGAACTTGCCGCCGATCTCGTAGTTGTCGACCTTCTCTTCGCCGAAGCCCAGTTCGCCGGTGGCGGCAAAGGCGCGGTTGAAGACGGCGACGTTGGTGATGCGGAAGTTGTAACCGCCCGAACGGTAGCCGCGGCTCCAGTGGCCATAAAGCTGGCTGTTGGCCCATTCATACTGCGCGCCGACCTTGGGCGACAGGTTGCGGAACCGGACATCGTCGGTGAAGCCGGCGGTTTCGGTCGCCGGGTTGAACGGCTGCGTGCCGGTCGGGCAGGTGCCTGCTACCACCGAGCAAGGCGCGCGCGGCGTGACGTAGGTGACGGCCGCGTCCTTGGTTTCCTGGTTCCAGCGCAGACCGCCGATCAGCGAGAAGCCATCGGCGATTTCGAGCTGCGCATTGGCGAACACGCCAAGCACTTCATGCTCCTGACGACCGCCGCCGTAGAACACGGGGGGACGCAGGTTCACCGGCAGATCGCGGCGCAGTTCGCGGCTCTCGTCATAGGCGAGGTTCTGCTTGAAGTAGAACCCGCCGAAGGTGAGGTCGAGCGCGCCGGTCGAGATCGCGTAACGCAGTTCGTTCGAGATCTGGTCCTGATCGGTTGCGGTGTTCGAGTGGAACAGGAAGCGCGGGGTCGCGTCGATGTCGCCGCGGGTGGCGGCCTTGTAATCGCGATAACCGAACACGTTGGTCAGGGTGCCCGCACCGATGTCGAGCGTCGCGGTGAGCGAGCCGGTCCAGATTTCGTTGGCATAGAAGCCCGGCTCGTCGATCGACAGGTCGTAGCTGTTGCGATCGAAGAAGCCGCGGTTCTGTGCGGCCGGGCCGTCGCCGTCGCTTTCGAAGTAGTCGAGCTTGCCGAGCAGCGTCAGCGCGCCGAGGCGGGCTTCGAGGGCGCCGCGGAAGATCTTGGTTTCCGCTGCGCCCTGGTTTTCGCCGTTGAACAGGTTGGTGAAGTAGCCTTCGTCCTTGTTGTAATAGGCGCCGGCCTTGAACAGCAGCACGTCTTCGATGATCGGGCCAGAGAGCACGCCGCTGACGGTGTAGTTGGCGCCGCCGCGGCCGCCATCGACCAGCGGGCCGTCGACTGCTGCGCGGAACTTGCCGCTGAAATCTTCGGTCGGGTTGCCGGTGTTGATCACCACCGCGCCGCCGGTCACGTTGCGGCCGAACAGCACGCCCTGCGGGCCGCGCAGGATTTCGACGCTTTCAAGGTCGAACAGGTCGAACACGACGCCGCCGTTGATGCCCAGATAGACGCCATCGACGAACACGCCGACGGTCGGGTCGATCGAGGGGATCGAGGAGTTGATGCCAAGCCCGCGGACGGTGAAGTTGGCGGTGCCGCGGCTGGTGCCGACCTGGTCGAGGCTGACGGTCGGGGCCTGGAACGACAGACCCGAAATGTCGCGGATCTTGTAGGCTTCGAGCGTGCCGGCGTTGAACGCGGTGACGGCCAGCGGCACGTCCTGCACGTTTTCAGCATCCTTGGTCTTGGTGCCGGTGACGAGGATTTCGTTGATCTGGTCGAGCGCGCTGGTCGAGGTTTCCTCAGCCGGGGCTTCGGCGTCCTGCGCGGCCGCGGCGAAGGGGGCGAGGGTGGCGGCCGAGAGCAGCAGCGCCAGCTTGCCGAGCCGCAGGCGGCCCGACACGGGGGATGCGATTGTCATGAAGTAACTCTCCCTGAGTTGAGGGCCGCTGCCTAGGCAATACGTTTTGCCAATGCAACCTATCGCACACTCGGCTCGCCGCAGCGCATTTGCCGCTGTGGTCAGAAAGCCACGCTCAGGCCTTTTCCAGCTGTTGCTGGCGCTGGTCGCTTGCGGCGGCAAGCAACGCGGCCTCGATCTCGGCAAGCCGGTCGGGCGCCTTGATCTTCGATGCGGTCAGATCGGTCACATAGAAGGTATCGGCGGCGGCCTCGCCATAGGCGGTGATATGCGCCGAATGGACGATCAGGTTGGCCTTGTACAAGGCGTGCGCCAGCCGGTTGAGCAGCGCCGGGCGATCGCGCGCGGTGACTTCGATCACGGTGAAATGGTTCGATGCGTCATTGTCGAAATCGACCCGCGGGGCGACATCGAACGCCTTTGCGCGCGAGTGCGCCAGCGGTCGCGCGGCGAGTTTCGGCACCAGTTCGACCTGCGCCAACAGCGCGTCGCGGATGCCCTTTTCGATGCGCGCCATCTGGCCCGCTTCGCGGAAGGGCTGGCCATTCTGGTCCTGCACCAGAAAATTGTCGACCGCATAGCCGCTGCGCGCGGTGTGGATCCGCGCATCGATGATGTTGGCGCCGGCCAGATGGATGCCGCCCGCCATGCGGTAGAACAGGCCCGGATGGTCGGCGGCGATCACGCTCACCCGGGTCGCGCCGCGGGTCTCGTCGACCTCGCAAGCGATCGACAGCTGGTTCTTGCTCGCGATCGCGGCGTCGTATTGCACGAGATTGCTGGCGATGATGTCTTCGGGTTCGGCGATCCAGTAGGCATCGCCAAGCTGCGCGCCGATGGTGTCGACCAGATGATCGGCATCGCCCAGCAGGCGCTGGACCGCGTCCTTCTTCGCGGTGACGCGGCCTTTTCGGCCATTGCCCTTGTGGCCCAGCCGCAGACGTTCCTGTGCGGCATCGTAAAGCTCGCCCAGGAGCTGGCCTTTCCAGCTGTTCCACGTTCCGGGGCCGACCGCGCGGATATCGACCGCGGTCAGGATCGCCAGATTGCGCAAGCGTTCGAGGCTCTGCACCTCGGTGACGAAATCCTCGATCGTCTTGGGGTCGGTCAGGTCGCGTTTCTGCGCGGTGCGGCTCATCAGCAGGTGTTGCAGCACCAGCCAGGCGACCAGATCGGTTTCCTTCTCGTCGAGGCCGAAGCGCGGGCCGAGCTTGTAGGCGACATCGGCGCCGAGCACCGAATGGTCGCCCCCGCGCCCCTTGGCGATATCGTGCAGCAGCACCGCGACATACAGCGCGCGGCGCGAGGCGAGCTTGGGAAATTCGCGGGTGGCGCGCGGATGGTCGCCGGCAAGCAATCCGCGCTCGATCTGGCTGAGCAAGCCGATCGCCCGGATCGTGTGTTCATCGACGGTGTAGTGGTGATACATGTCGAACTGCATCTGCGCATTGACCCGGCCGAAATCGGGCACGAAGCGGCCGAACACGCCCGTCTCGTTCATCCAGCGCAAGCTCGTTTCGGGGTCCTTCCTTCCGCTGAGCAGATCGAGAAACAGCGCATTGGCGCGGCGGTCGCGTCGCAGCTTGCCGTCGATCAGCTTGGCATCGCGCCCGGCCTGCCGCATGGTTTCAGGGTGGATTTCGAGCCCCTCGGCCTCGGCCAGCTGGAACACCTCGATCAACCGCACCGGATCGGCGCGGAACCATGCGTCGCCCGGCGCGCGCAGCCGTCCGCCTTCGACGATATAGCCCTTGAACATCCGCGGGCGCTGCGTCCAGCCGGCGAAAAAGCCTGTGCGACTGCGCTTTTTCGCCATTTCCTCGTCGAGGTGGGCAAGGAACACGCCGGTCAGGCTGCCGACGCGTTTCACCTGCATGAAGTAGTATTGCATGAAGCGTTCGACCGCGCTTTTGCCCGGGCGATCGGCAAACTGCATGCGTTCGGCCACCTGCCGTTGCAAATCGAAGGTCAGCCGGTCCTCGGCGCGGTCGGTCAGGATGTGCATGTGGCAGCGCGCGGCGAGCAGAAACGCCTCGGCGCGGCGGAAGGTGCGATATTCGTTCTGCGTGAACAGCCCCACATCGACCAGTTCGGCGGCGCTCCCGACGCGGTGGACATATTTGCCGATCCAGTAGAGCGTCTGAAGGTCGCGCAGACCGCCCTTGCCTTCCTTGACGTTGGGTTCGACGACATAGCGGCTGTCGCCCATCCGCTTGTGACGGGCGTTGCGTTCGGCCAGTTTCTCGGCGAGGAACTGGCGCTCGCTTCCCTTGACGACTTCGTTCCAGAAGCGGGTGCGCAGCTCTTCGTAAAGCGCCTGTTCGCCCCACACCAACCGGCTTTCGAGCAGCGCGGTGCGGATCGTCAGATCCTCGCGCGCCATGCGGATCGTATCCGCGACCGTGCGGCTGGAATGGCCGACCTTGAGGCCGAGATCCCACAGCAGGTAGAGCATCGTCTCGATCACCTGCTCGCACCACGGCGCGCGCTTGCCCGGGGTGATGAAGGCGACATCGATATCCGAATGCGGCGCCATCTCGGCGCGGCCATATCCGCCCACCGCGAGGATCGCGAGCCGTTCGGCCTGCGTCGCGTTGGGGACGGGGTAGAGGTGGGTGGTGACGTGATCGTGGATCACGCGCAGCAACTGGTCGATCAGGAAGCTGAACCCGGCGGTAACCTCGTGCCCGGCAGAGGGCGTCTCCTCCAGCCGGTGGTTCAGTTCCCTGCGTCCTTCGTCCAGCGCCGCGCGCAGCGCCGCGACGATCGCCGCGCGCGCCGACGCGCCGCCCGCCCCGTGCAGCGCGGCGATCTGTTCGGCCAGCGCCCGCCGGTCGATGATCGCACGCTGCGAAGGGACGCGGCGGATGGTCACGCGGGCGCGCTCATGCGGCGGCGGTCTGACCGAGATAGCGCGCCTTGACCGTGCGCTTGTCGATCTTCTGCGTGCCCAGCCGCGGCAAGGCTTCGCCCGCCATCCACATCTGCGATTCGAGCGGCACCTTGAACGGCGCGATCCGTTCGAGGAGGAACGCGCGCAGGTCTGCGGGGCTGATCGCCGGGCGGCCTTCCTTCATGGTGTAGACCGCCGCGGGCACCTCGCCGAACCGCTCGTCGGGCAGGCCGAAGACAGAGCATTCGCCGATATCGTCATGCGCGTAGATCGCGTCTTCCACCTCGATGCAGGAAATGTTCTCCCCGCCGCGGATGATGATGTCCTTCTTGCGGTCGACGATGAACAGATAGCCGTCCTCGTCGAGATAGCCCAGATCGCCGGTGCGGAAATAGCCGTCATCGGTGAAGGCGGCAGCGGTCGCCTCGGGGTTTTTCCAGTAGCCGCGGAAATTGGCCACCGAACGGATGCAGACCTCGCCTACCTGGCCTTGCGCCAGCGGATGGCCCAAATCATCGAGGATCGCCATGTCGACCAGCGGCTTCGAAGGGCGCCCCGTTGAACCGGGCTTGGCAAGATAGTTCTCGTTCAGGTTGCCGCAGCCCACCGCGTTGGTTTCAGTGAGGCCATAGCCCAGCAGCGGGAAACCGCCGGGGAAGGCTTCCTTGATCCGGGTGACATGCTCGACCGGACGCGGCGCACCGCCGGCGGCAAAGCTCTTGCAGGCCGACAGGTCGTAATTCTCGCGGTCGGGGTGGTTGGCGATTTCGTAGCTCATCAACGGCACGCCGACGAAATAGCTGACCTTTTCTTCCGCCATCAGCCGGATCGCTAGGCCCGCATCCCACTTGGGCATCAGCACCAGCTTGCGCGCGATCGCGAAGCTTTGCAGGAACAGCGGCACTTCGCCCGTCACATGGAACAAGGGGACTGCGACCAGCGCGCAGGGCTGATCGGTGATCACCTCGCCGCCGCTTTCGAGATGCACCTTGGCCATCGCCGACTGCGCGACGTAATTCATCACGCCGCTCACCACGCCGCGGTGATCGGACCATGCGCCCTTGGACTTGCCGGTCGAACCCGAGGTGTAGAGGATCGTCGCCATGTCGTCGGGGCCGAGTTCGGCGAGCATCGCCATCGCGGCAGGCGCGCCCTGCGGCGTCGCCCAGACCGCGACCAGCCCTTCGGCGGGCGGATTGCCATGGGTGAACAGCACGACCTTGGCCGGGTGCGCATGGCCTTCGAGCCGCGCGGCGCGGGCTTCGTCGGCGAGCAGCAGCCTGGCTTCGGCCAGATCGAGCCCGTAGGCGAGCTCCTCACCGCTCGAAAAACCGTTAAGCAGGGTCGCGCAGCCGCCGGCCATGATGATCCCCATGTAAGCGATCATCCAGTTGGCCGAATTGCGCGCGGCGATGCCGACGCGGTCGCCCTTTTCGATGCCGTGATCGCGCACCAGGCTTTCGGCAACGCAGGTCGCCGCGGCATAGGCTTCGCCGAAGGTCAGCCGGATATCGCCATCGACAAGGAAGGGGATATCCTTGTTCTGGTTGCAGAAATGCGCGAAATAATGGGCCAGCGTCGGGGGCGCTGCAGCAAAGGCGGGCATGGTCACACCGTCGCGGGTGAAAGGCACGGTGGCAAAAGGCTGTCCCTCGGCGGTCAATCCGGTGATGATCGCTTCGAGCGCATTGTCCAGCTGGGTGGGCATGCGGGTTGATTCCTCTCTCTTCATTGCAGCGGCCCTTGATCGGGCCGCCTGTCCCATTCCTCCCGGCGTGCGCCGCGCCCCTTCCCCTGCCCCGCGCGCTGTGCCAGAAGCGCCGGCGCGAGCGGGGCCGTGTCGGGCACACCGATACGGCATATCATTGTCATTAAGAGGTTCGCCCTGTGCTGTCACTACTTGCCGCAAGCGGCGTTGCCGAACCGATCCAATGGGCCAGTCTGGGGCTGAAACCGGGGATCGAGATCGGTTCTTTCACCCTGCGCTACTATTCGCTGGCCTATCTTCTGGGCGTGATCTTTGCCTATTGGCACACGTCGAAAGCGCTGAAGCAGCCCGGCGCGCCGATGGCGCAGCGGCATGCCGACGATCTGTTCTTCTACTGCACGCTGGGCGTCATTCTCGGCGGGCGGCTTGGCTACGCGATGTTCTACGACACCAGCCTGTGGACCGATTTTTCGGGCGACGGCATCGTTTCGTGGCGCTTGCTGCGTTTGTGGGACGGGGGAATGAGCTTCCATGGCGGGCTGATGGGCGTGACGCTGGCGATGGCCTATGTCGCGTGGCGCGATAAGCTCAACTTCATCCGCGTGGTCGACTATGTAAGCGTCGGCGTGCCGATGGGGATGCTGCTTGGCCGGCTGGCGAACTTCGTCAATGGCGAGCTGTGGGGCCGGGTGACCGATGTGCCATGGGCGATGGTATTCCCGCGCGATCCCGATGCGCTGGCGCGCCACCCCAGCCAGCTTTATCAGGCCGGGCTCGAAGGGCTGGCGATGCTGGTTATCATGCTGAGCCTGTTCTGGTTCACCCGCGCGCGCTATCGCCCGGGCCTGCTCGCCGGCGTGTTCACCGTAGGCATGGGCGTATCGCGGTTCGTGAACGAGTTTTTCCGCCAGCCGGATCAACAACTGGCTGACTTTGCGGCCCGGACCGGGCTATCGATGGGGCAATGGCTGACGATACCGCTTATCCTGACTGGATTGATTGTCGTGATCTTCGCGCTGCGCAAGCCGGCGCTCGCGGCGACGACGCCGACTCCGGCCTGAAGGCGGCGGATGGGCCCGGGGTCTGGCGCAGCGCGCTCAGGCTGATCGATCCCGCGCCCGAACCGGTCGCCGCGCCCGCGCCGAGCGAAGCGGCGCGTGCGGCTGCGCGGGCACGCACCGACGCGATGCTGCGCCAGAAGGCGGAAGGCCTGGCGCGCGCTGCCGCCGCGGAAGAGCGCGCCCGTCAGATCAAGGAAGCCCGCGCGCGCGAAAAGGCCGAGGCCGAAGCGCGCGCTGCAGCCGAACGCGAGGCCCGCGAGAAAGCCGCCGCCGAGGCGCGGGCGCGCAAGGCTGCCGAAGCCGAAGCAAGGGCACGTGCCGAGGCCGAAGCGCGTGCCAAAGCCGCTGCCGAAGCGCAGGCGCGCAAGGAAGCCAAGGCCCGCGCCGAAGCCGAGGCAAAGGCGGCCAAAGAAGCCAAGGCGCGCGCCGAGGCCGAGGAAAAGGCGCGCCGCGAGGCTGAAGAGACCGCTCGCCGCGAGGCCGAGGCTGCCGCAGCCGCTGCGAGGGCCGCTGCCGAAGAACAGGCCCGCCGCGAAGCTGCTGCCCGCACCAAGGCCGAAGCCGAGGCCCGCGCCCGCGCCGAAGCCGAAGCGCGCGCCAAGGCCGCCGAGGAAGCCCGGCTGAAAAAGGAGGCCGAAGCGCGAGCCCGTGCCGAGGCCAAGGCGCGTGCCAAGGCCGAAGCCGAGGCCCGCGCCCGCGCCGAAGCCGAGTCGCGCGCCAAGGCTGCCGCAGAGGAGCAGGCCCGCCGCGAAGCCGAAGCCCGCGCCCGCGCCGAAGCCGAGGAACGCGCACGCCACGTAGCGGCGGAAGCCGCTCGGCAAGCCGCCGAGGAACAGGCCCGCCGCGAGGCCGAAGCCGCCGCCGAAGCGGCCCGTCTGGCAGCAGAGGAAGAAGCACGGCTTGCCGCCGAGGCCGAAGCTGCGCGGATCGCTGCCGAAGAGCGGGCGCGGCGCGAGGCCGAGGAAGCCGCCGCAGCCGAACAGGCGCGGCTTGAAGCCGAAGTCATCGCCCGCGCGAATGTCGACGTGCCCAAGCTGCTCAGGCGCTTGATCCGCGAAACCGGGCCGATCAGCCTCGCGCAGTTCATGGGCGAAAGCAACGCGCGCTATTACGCCAGCCGCGATCCCCTGGGCGCGCAGGGCGATTTCATCACCGCGCCCGAAATCAGCCAGATGTTCGGCGAGCTGATCGGGCTATGGTTGGCGGATCTGTGGGTGCGTATGGGCAGCCGCAAGCGGATCCACTATGTCGAGCTTGGCCCGGGGCGCGGTACGCTGGCGAAGGATGCGCTGGGCGCGGCCGCGCGCTACCAGTTCGCGCCGGAGATCCATTTCGTCGAAACATCGGCATCCTTGCGCAAGATCCAGCGCGAGGCATTTCCGGGCTGTCACCACCACCACGATATCTCGACCCTGCCCGATGATGCCCCGCTGCTGATCGTCGCCAACGAGTTTTTCGATGCGCTGCCGATCCATCAGCTGGTGCGAAGCGCCGATGGCTGGTTCGACCGGCTGGTCGGGCTGGACGGCGAGGCCTTCACCTTGATGGCGGGCCGCGAGCGGATGGATCACCTCGTCCCGCCAAGCTGGCGCAGCGCTGCCCAAGGCGCGATGATCGAAACCAGCCCTGCGAGCGTTGCGCTCATGGCCGATATCGCCCGCCGGCTGAAGGATCAGGGCGGTGCCGCGCTGATCATCGATTACGGGCACATGGAACTTCGCTCGGGGTCGACCTTGCAGGCGTTGAAGGCGCACCAGAAGGTCGATGTGTTCGCCCATCCCGGCGATGCCGACATCACCGCGCATGTCGATTTTGAACTGTTGAAACAGGTTGCCGAGGACAACGGCGCCGACCTGATGGGGCTGCAATTCCAGGGCGAATGGCTGCGCCAGATGGGGATCGACACGCGGATGGAGGCGTTGCAGCGCCGCAATCCCGCGCAAGGGCAAGTGATCAAGCGGCAGCGCGACCGGCTGGTCGAGGACAATCAGATGGGCACCTTGTTCAAGGTGCTGGGGATCTGCGGGCGGCGCTGGCCGTTCGGTGCGGGGTTCGAATGATGGGGATGATCAAAACGCGGATCGCCGGTGCGGCGATCGCCTTTGGCGCAGCGGCGCTCGCGCTGCCCGCGTGGGCGGCCGAGCCGATCACGGGCCGCTGGGTGACACAGGACAAGGCCGCCGTTGTTGCCATTGCACCATGCGGCGCGGCGCTGTGCGGCCGGATCGAACGCTTCCTCGTTCCCGCGGCGCAGGGCAACGACCAGCGCGATGTCAACAACCCCGATCCCGCCAAGCGCACACGCAAACTGCTGGGTACCGCAATTCTGTCCGGCCTTGCTGCCGACGGAGACGGATGGCGCGGGCAGGTTTACGACCCCAAGAAGGGCAAGACCTATACGGCGAAACTGCGCCGCAAGCCTGACGGGACGCTGGAAGTGAAGGGCTGTCTCGGCCCGTTCTGCCAGGCACAGGTGTGGAAGCGCGCGTCCTGACCGGACAGCGCGCGGCTAAAGCCCGATCTTCCTCGCCAACGCGGCCGCGGCGGCCTTGGGCGTAAGCTTGCCCGCATCCTCGCGGTCGACCGCGTAGTTCGCCTCGCGCATCGCTTCGACGCTGATCGCACCCAGCAGCGGCTGAAGCGCGGCGGTCACGCCTGCGTCCTGCGCAATCCGCGGGGAGAGGATCAGCAGCGCATCATAGCTCGGCAGCGCGCCCTTGGGATCGGCGAGCACCACCAGCCTGTCCGCCGCGATCCGCCCGTCCGAGGTGTAGGCGCTGATGACATCCGCCTCGCCCGAGGCGAGCGCATTGTACATGAAGGTCGGCGCGAAATTGCGCGTCCTGCCGAAGCTGAGGCCATAGGCATCGCGCACCGCGAGCCATTCGGGCCGCTCGAAGAATTCGGGATCGCCGCCAACGGTCAGGCCCGGGCCCTTGCCCACCAGATCGGCAAGGCTGGTGACGCCCAGCGCGCGCGCGCGGTCGGCGCGCATCGCAAAGGCATAAGCGTTCTCGAACCCGAGCCGGCCCAGCACTTTGATCCCGTTTTCGCGCTGCTCCCAGTCGCGGATCGTCTCGAACATCGCCTCGCGGCCCGGATTGTCCGCGCGTTTGAGATAGTTGGCCCAGATCGTCCCGGTATAATCGACCGAGATGTCGACGCTCGAGGCGGCCACCGCAGAATGGACGACCGCGCTGCCCAGCCCGTCGCGGTAGATCACGCGGTATCCCGCCGCCTCCAGCCGCGCGCCAATCAGTTGCGCAAGGATATATTGTTCGGAAAATTGCTTGGCCGCGATCACGATCGGGCGTTCCTCGCTGTCGGGGCGCTGACCCCATAGCGCGGCGAGGATACCGAGCACGACGATCGCGACGCCGCCCAACGTCATCCACCGCTTGCGCCGGGCCAGACCGACCTCGATCACCCAGAGCAGGTTGTCGGCGGCAAGCGCAAGGCCCGCGCTCGCCAGACACCCGGCCAGCACCAGCGCCCAGTTCTGGGTTTGCAGCCCGGCAAAGATCGGATCGCCGAGGCTGGGCTGGCCGATCGTGGTGGCGAGCGTTGCCGCCCCGATGGTCCAGACGCTCGCGGTGCGGATGCCGGCCATGATGAAAGGTGCCGCCAGTGGGGCTTCGACCAGTGTCAGTTTCTGCCACTTGGTCATGCCCACCCCGTCGGCGGCCTCAAGCACGCCTTCATCGAGATTGGCCTGCGCGGTAACCGCGTTTCTCAGGATCGGC
Source organism: Erythrobacter neustonensis (assembly GCF_001663175.1). Classification (NCBI taxonomy): domain Bacteria; kingdom Pseudomonadati; phylum Pseudomonadota; class Alphaproteobacteria; order Sphingomonadales; family Erythrobacteraceae; genus Erythrobacter; species Erythrobacter neustonensis. The sequence continues at coordinate 1,191,742 of NZ_CP016033.1, forward strand.
AGCAACGCATAAAGCGTCAGTGCCATCAACGCGGGCAGAAAGCCCAGAGTCGGCAGGCCTTCGCCAAAGATGCTGCGCAAGGACAGCAGCAGCGGGAAGAACAGCGCCAGCAGCGCAAGCGCGGGGATCGTCTGGACGAGGCTCGCCAGGCTCAGCACCACGCGCGAGACCACCGCCGAACGGCCCGCCCACACCGCCAGCGGCAGTGCGATCAGGATCGCCAGCCCGATCGCGCTGGCCGACAGCACGACATGCGCCGACAATTTGTCGCCGAGGCCGGGAAGAATGTCCCAGATGGCGTTCACGGCGCGCGTTCCATCGCGGCGAGCCGTTCGGCCTGCTGGCGGGGCACTGCGACAAGCCCCTGCGCGATTGCGCCGCCTGCACCTGCCAGCAGCGCGCGCGGGGTTTCGTCCGCAACCAGCGCGCCCGCGTTCATCACCAGCACCCGGTCGGCCAGCAACAGCGCCTCGGCCATGTCGTGGGTGACCATCACGGTGGTAAGGCCCAGCGCATCGTGCAACTCGCGCACCTTGCGGCCCAGCGCGTCGCGCGTGATCGGGTCGAGCGCGCCGAAAGGCTCGTCCATGATCAGCAGTTCCGGTCCGCCCGCCAGCGCGCGCGCCACGCCGACCCGCTGGCGCTGTCCGCCAGAAAGTTCGTCGGGCATCCGCGTGGCAAAGGCGGGATCGAGTTCGACCAGTTCGAGCAATTCGGCAATCCGCGATGGCGCAAGCTTTTCCCCTGCCAGCCGCGGGCCGATCGCAATGTTCTCGGCGACCGAGAAATGCGGGAACAGGCCGATGCCCTGAAACACGTATCCCACCCGGCGGCGCAACGCGGCGGGCCTCAGATCGCGCACATCGGCTTGCGCGAACAGCACGCGCCCTTCGGTCGCCGCGACCAGCGTGTTCACCGTCTTTAGCAATGTCGACTTGCCCGATCCCGATGCGCCCACCAGCGCCACGAAGCTGCCGGCGGCGATATCGCAGGTGACCCCGTCCACCGCGGTCACATCGCCGAAGCGGCAGATCACCCCGTCGAAGCGGAGAAGGGGCTGGGCGATGTCCATGCAGGGAGCAGGATTAGCGAGAATGATACGGCCGCGCCAGCGTCTCCGATTGGCGTTTGCGTGTTGGCTTGCTATGCGCAGCCGCAGAACAATCATTACGCGGCGAGGAACAATTCATGCGCGCCACCCCCGATTTCGACTTCCAGCTTGGCGAAGCGGCCGAGATGATCCGTGAAAGCACGGCGCGCTTTGCCGATGAGCAGATCATGCCGCTGGCGGACCGCACCGACCGCGAAGACCGCTTCCCGCGCGAATTGTGGGAGCCGATGGGCGCATTGGGCCTGCACGGGATTACGGTCGAGGAAGAATGGGGCGGGTTGGGCCTCGGCTACCTTGAACACGTGATCGCGGTCGAGGAAGTCAGCCGCGCATCGGCCAGCATCGGCCTTTCCTACGGCGCGCATTCGAACCTCTGCCTCAACCAGATCCGCCGTTGGGGCAATGACGAGCAGAAGGCGAAATATCTCCCCAAGCTGATCAGCGGCGAACACGTCGGCAGCCTCGCCATGTCCGAAGCGGGTGCAGGGTCGGACGTGGTTTCGATGAAGCTGAAGGCCGAGGCGGTTCAGGGCGGCTATGTGCTGAACGGCACCAAGTTCTGGATCACCAACGCGCCCGAGGCCGACACGCTGGTGGTCTATGCCAAGACCGATGGCGCCGCCGGATCGCGCGGCATCACCGCCTTCCTGATCGAGAAGGGCGACGAAGGCTTTGCCATCGGCCAGAAGATCAGCAAGGTCGGCATGAAGGGCTCGCCCACCGCCGAGCTGGTGTTCACCGACTGCTTCATCCCCGAAGAGCGCATCATGGGACCGCTGAACGGCGGTGTGGGCGTGCTGATGAGCGGGCTCGATTACGAGCGCGTGGTGCTCGCCGGGTTGCAACTCGGCATCATGCAGGCCTGCCTCGACACGGTGATCCCCTACCTGCGCGAGAGGAAGCAGTTCGGAAAACCCATCGGCAGCTTCCAACTGATGCAGGCCAAGGTCGCCGACATGTATGTCGCGCTGCAATCCGCGCGCGCCTACACCTATGCGGTGGCGAAGGCCTGCGACGCCGGCCAGACGACGCGCTTCGATGCGGCGGGCGTGATTTTGCTTGCGAGCGAGAACGCCTTCAAGGTCGCCGCTGAAAGCGTGCAGGCGCTGGGCGGCGCGGGCTACACCACCGACTGGCCGGTCGAACGCTACATGCGCGATGCCAAGCTGCTCGATATCGGTGCGGGCACCAACGAAATCCGCCGGATGCTGATCGGGCGCGAATTGATCGGGGCGGCAGGGTGAAGTCCGCTGGCAAAAACTGGCTGGTCGCAGCCGCCGTCATGAGCCTGCTCACCGCGCTGCTCCATGTTGCCTCGATCATCGGGGGCGGTGACTGGTACCGCTTCTTCGGGGCTGGCGAGCAGATGGCCCGGCTCGACGAAGCCGGTTCGTGGAAGCCTGCGATCATCACCGGCGTCATCGCGATCATCCTTGCCGGGTGGTGCCTCTACGCGCTTTCCGGGGCAGGCATGGTACGCCGGGTGCCGCTGCTGCGCACCGGTCTCATCGCCATCACTGTCGTGCTGCTGGCGCGGACAGCCTGTCTCGCCTTTCCGGCGACTTGGGGGCCGGATGCGAGCTTTGCTTTCATGGCAGTGACATCTGCGATCACCGGGATCATGGGTCTGGCCTTTGCCGTCGGGATCGCCAAATCGTGGCGATACATGAAGCCATCTTCGGTATGACCGCCAAGCTTAAAATGGGGAACGGGCGATGAGCGGCGACGAAGACTACGTCTATGACGAGGCCAGCGGCGAGTGGCTGCCAGCCTCCGAACTTGCCGCCAAGCAGGCGGCTGAGAACACGGTCGAGGTGCGCGATGCGGTCGGCAACCTGCTGGCCGATGGCGATGCGGTGACGCTGATCAAGGATCTCGAGGTCAAGGGCGCAGGCAAGACCTTGAAGCAGGGCACGCTCATCAAGTCGATCCGCCTGACCGGCGACAGCCAAGAGATCGACTGCAAATATCCCGGCATCAAGGGCCTCGTCCTGCGGGCCGAATTCGTGCGGAAACGCTGAGGACTTCATCATGACTGCCCCCACGCTTACGACCAAACTCGACCGCGAGAGCCCTGAGGCGAAGGCCCGCTTCGCGCACAATCACGCGCTGGCACAAGACCTGCGCGCCCGCGTGGCCGAGGCTGCCCTTGGCGGCACGGAAAAATCGCGCGAGCGGCATGTGTCGCGCGGCAAGCTGCTCCCGCGCGAGCGGGTGGAGCGGTTGCTCGATCCGGGCTCGCCCTTCCTCGAAGTCGGTCAGCTCGCTGCCAACGGGATGTATGAAGGCGACGTCAACGGCGCATCGCTGATCTGCGGCGTGGGCCGCGTCTCGGGTCGGCAATGCATGATCGTGTGCAATGATGCGACCGTGAAGGGCGGCACCTATTACCCGATGACGGTCAAGAAGCACCTGCGCGCGCAGGAGATTGCGCAGGAGAATCGCCTGCCGTGCATTTACCTGGTCGACAGCGGCGGGGCGAACCTGCCGCATCAGGCCGAGGTCTTCCCCGACCGCGATCACTTCGGGCGGATATTCTTCAATCAGGCGAATATGTCTGCGCTGGGCATCCCGCAGATCGCCTGCGTCATGGGAAGCTGCACTGCGGGCGGGGCCTACGTTCCCGCCATGTCCGACGAGACGGTGATCGTCCGCAACCAGGGCACGATCTTCCTCGCCGGCCCGCCGCTGGTAAAGGCCGCGACGGGCGAGGAGATCAGCGCAGAGGACTTGGGCGGCGGCGACTTGCACGCCAAGAAATCGGGCGTGGTCGATCACTTGGCCGAGAACGACGAACACGCGCTGACCATCGTGCGCGACATCGTGTCGCATCTCGGCGCGAACACCGGCGCGGCCAAGGACGTGGCGCTGAAAGACCCGCGCCCGCCCAAGTTCGATGCGGAAGACCTTTACGCGCTGATCCCCGATGACGTTCGCGCGCCTTACGATGTGAAGGAAGTGATCGCGCGGCTGGTCGACGGCAGTGAGTTCCACGAATTCAAGGCGCATTACGGCGCCACGCTGGTCTGCGGCTTTGCCCACATCTGGGGGATGCCGGTCGCGATCCTCGCCAACAACGGCGTGCTGTTTTCCGAAAGTGCGCAGAAGGGTGCGCATTTCATCGAGCTTGCCTGCCAGCGGCGCGTGCCCTTGCTGTTCCTGCAGAATATCTCCGGCTTCATGGTCGGCGGGAAATACGAGGCGGAAGGCATCGCCAAGCATGGCGCGAAGCTGGTGACGGCCGTCGCCACCGCCACCGTTCCCAAACTCACCGTGGTGATCGGCGGCAGTTTCGGCGCGGGCAACTACGGGATGTGCGGGCGCGCCTATTCGCCGCGCTTCATGTTCACCTGGCCCAATGCCCGCATCTCGGTGATGGGCGGTGAGCAGGCCGCGTCCGTGCTCGCTACCGTCCACCGCGACGCGGATACGTGGGACGCCGAGCAGGCCGAAGCCTTCAAGGCCCCGATACGCCAGAAATACGAGGACGAAGGCAACCCCTACTATGCCACTGCGCGATTGTGGGATGACGGCGTGATCGACCCGGTGCAGACCCGCGATGTCTTGGGCCTTGCGCTGGCGGCATCGCTCGAAGCGCCGATTGCCGAGCGTCCGAGCTTCGGCGTGTTCCGGATGTGATCTGAAACCCTCTCCCGCCCCCTTGCGTAACTAACCTCGATTAGGCCACAAGCAGCCAAGCCTTTTGGGAGAGGGCAACATTTTGCCGCATATGCCAACCACCCCTGCGCCCACGCGCGCGCCCACCTTGTTGTCGCGCATCGTGCGGCGGATCATCCTTGTCTTCTGGTATGCGCAAGGCTGGAAGGTGGTCGATCCGCTGCCGCGGCATTTGAAGAAATACGTGCTGGCGGGCGCGCCGCACACCTCGAACTGGGATTTCGTGTTCTTTACCGGCGCCACCCACGAGGAAGGCGTGAAGCCCAATTTCATGGGCAAGCACACGCTGTTCACCGGTATCATGCGGAATTTCATGTTCGACATGGGCGGCATCCCGGTCGATCGTCGCAGTCGGTTCAATGCCACCGAACAGGTCGCCGCCGAATTTGCCGCGCGCGATGAACTGGCGTTGGTGATCGCCTGCGAGGGCAGCCGCAAATCGGACGGCAAGTGGAAGTCGGGCTTCTACCACATCGCGCGCGCTGCCAGCGTGCCGATCGTTCCTGCCTTTGCCGACCACGGCACGCGGATCGTCAGCTTCGGCCCGCCGATGATGCCGACGGGCAATTACGGCGAGGATCTGCTCAAGATCGCCGAATGGTTCCGATCGAAACTGCCCGATTACGAGCGGTTCAAGGTCTTGGAGCAGCAGGCGCGCGACATTATCGCGGGCAAGAACGATGTTTGAGCTGCTCGCCCTTAACGCCGTGATCCTTCTGGTGCTGGTGCTGATCCAGTGGGCGATCAGCGTGAAGATCAACGATGTCAGCTTCATCGATGCCTTCTGGGGCGCGGGCATGGGCATTCTCGCTCTCGCAAGCTGGCTGCATGTTCCCGGCGGACCGGGCGCGCTCGCCACGCTGATCATGGGAATGACCGCGGCGTGGGGCTTCCGGCTCGGCATCCATCTGTTCCGGCGCTGGCAGCGCGAAGGCGAGGACAAGCGTTACAAGCTGATCCTCAAAAAGGCGCGTGAACAGGGCCACTTCGCCCGCGCCGCGCTGACCAAGGTGTGGCTGATGCAGGCGGTGCTGCTGTTTGCGGTCTCATCGCCTGCACAGGTCGGCATCCTTGCCAGCGGTGCGCCTGCCCCGATCCCGCCGCTGGCATGGGCGGGCTTTGCGCTGTGGAGCGTCGGCGTGTTCTTCGAATGGGTCGGCGACTGGCAATTGGCGCGCTTCAGGGCCGATCCGGCCAATCACGGCAAGGTGCTCGACACCGGGCTGTGGCGCTATACCCGCCACCCCAATTATTTCGGCGATTTCGCCGCATGGTGGGGCATCTGGCTTGCCTGCGCTGCGGCCGGATGGGAATATGCTGCCGCAACCGTGATCGGCCCGCTGTTCCTGAGCTTCACGCTCACCCGCTGGTCGGGCGTGACGCTGCTGGAAAAGGGCATGGACAAGTCCAAGGGCGACAAATACGCCGATTACAAGCGCCGCACATCGGCATTTTTCCCGCTTCCGCCGCGGAACTGAAAGACTGTGCGATCGTCTCACTTCACATGTCTTTCCCCTTGCTGCGCCGCGCAAAAATCGACGAGCGGCCCTTTATGCCTGCCCGCCTCTCGCCTATGATGGGCCCTGCGCGAGGAGGCGTGAGCGACATGTCATTGACCGAACCCGCCCGGCAGGCCGAGCGTGAGCGCGTGGCGCGCCACGTTCTCGATCTGGTCAAGGAACGCGGCGCAGAGGTGCCTTGGACGGTCGCCATGGCCGAAAGCGGCCTCACCCGCGCCCGGTTCGAAGCGCTGTTCGCCGATTACGACGACATGTTCGATGCCGTCGCGCAGACCTGGCTGGCGCCGCAACTGGCGGTGATGGAGGAGGTGCTCGCCTCGAACCTTCCGCCGCAGCGCAAGATGTACGAATTTTTCCGCCGCCGCTTCGTGATCGCGCAGGAACGGTTCCGCGCCGATCCGCATTTCTTCACGATCCTGTGCGAAATGGGTGCGGCCAATTTCGAGCGTGTGCGCTCCTACGTCGATCTTGCCGACCATTACCTGTGCGAACTGATCGCCGAAGCGCAGGCCGAAGGCTTCTTTGCCGGGCTCGAGATCGACGAGGCATTGTCGCTGATCAACCAGATGATCAGCAATTACACGCTCCCCGATGCGCTGATCTATCTCGGCGACAAGCTGACCGAGGCGAAACTGGCGCGGATCGTCGACACCATGTTCATCGGCCTGTCGGGAGAAGCCGGGGCGGATGCGTCGGGCGTCAACACGCTGAAAGTCGCAGGCTAGCCTTAGCGGCGGCGCGGGGCTTTGCGGTTACTGCCGGGGATCGCGGCGGAATTGCAGAACATTGGCCGGAAGCCTGGGGCCGGGGGGACGCAGCCGCTTGGCCGCCAGCGCGTATCTGAGCGCGGCGCCGATCATCAGCGCCGACAGTCCCAGCAAGACGCCGGCCCAAAGCCAGTGCGGCAGGCCCATCACCGCCGCGATCGCGCCGGTGTCGGACAGCATCGCCTGCCCGCCCAGAACGACCTCCTCGGTGAACAGGTAGCGCCAGTCCGACAGCGCGCTGAAGGCCGCCATCAGACCGAGGAACTGAAGGCTGAACCGCATGAAGGCGTCCGAGCCGCGCCATGCGACCGCGCCGATGATCGCGGCGGCGAGCGGCAAAGCCCACCAGCCGGTCGCCGAACGCACCCAGATGATGGTGCTGGCAAGGATCGCCAAGGCGACCAGGCCAAGCACGATGCGCCGCGCTCTGGGATGCGCGCTGGCGACGATCATGCCCGCGCCGGCAGCCGCCGGTGCCAAAGGGCCCCCGGCAGCGATCAGGGCCTGAAACACCCGCGGCGCATCGCCCGCGATCTGGTTGGCAGCAACACCCGATCCGTTGGGGAAGATCACCAGTTGTTCGAAGTTCTGGCCGAGCGCGATTGCGGTCAGCCCGTGGCCCATTTCGTGGAACCATGTGGTCAGGATGAAGAAGGGATAGGCGAGGTATTGCCCGAAAGGCAGCGCCGGCAGCAACGCGACCACGATGCCTGCGACAACCAGCCGGCCGATCGCCTCGCCTTGCGAGCCGGGTCTGACGATCGGGCCAGCCATGTCTATGCCCTGCCGGAAGCGTGGCCCGAGGAATCGACGTTGATGCCGTCGCTCTCTTCCTGCACGGACAGCTCATCCTCCTCGCGCTGCTCGCGCAGGATCGACCAGCTGGCGAGGAACAGCCCGGCCACCAGCGGGCCAAGCACGATCCCCGAAAAGCCGACGAGGCTGATCCCGCCGAGCGTGGTGACGAGGATGATCCAGTCGGGGATGCCCGTGTCGCGGCCAACGAGGATGGGGCGCAGAACGTTGTCCGCCGACGAGATGACGATCAAGCCGAACAGCAGAATAAAAATCCCCTGCCACGTGTCGCCGACGATCAGCAGCCACAGGCCCGCAGGCAGCCACACCGCGCCTGCGCCGATCACCGGGACCAGCGCGAAGATCGCCATCAGCACGCCGAACAGCAGCGCCGAAGGCACGCCCGCGATCAGCAGCGAAATCCAGCCCAGCGCGCCTTGCACCAGCGCGACAACGCCCGTGCCCTTGATCGTTGCGCGCACGATCCCGAGGAACCGTTCGGCGAGGCGTTCGGCGATGCTGCGTTCGACCGGGACCGCATTCATGATTCGCCGCCCGATCCGCTCGCCATCGCGCAAGAGGAAGAACATCACATAAAGCCCGACGCCAAGCGACAGGAAGAAACTCAATGCACCGCTGCCGATCAGCACCGCCTGCGAGGCGATCACGCCGGCACTCTGGGCGAGCAGTTCCTGCAGCCGGGCCTGGACCATCGTGACATTGGCCCATTCGCTGCGGTCGACCGCATTCTGCGCGAACTGCGGCAGCATGCCGTAGACCCGGTCATAGACCACCGCGAGATTGATCGGCTGTTGTTGCAGCGTCTCCATCAGCACGAAGGCCTGTTCGATCACCATGCTGGTGATCCATGCAGCCGGAACCAGCACCACGATGAAGATGGTCAGCAACGAAACCCCGGCGGCGGGATTGCGGCGCCCCTTCATCTGCCGCAACGTGTAGCGATACAGTGGCTGGAACATGATTGCCGCCAGCGCCGCCCACAGCAGGGGCTGCGCGAAGGGCAGCACGATAACGGCCATCAGCAGGCTGACGACCACGAGGATCGTCATGAAGCTGGTCTGTTGCAGTTCCTCGGTACGGGTCGTCGGCTGAACGGTCATGGCGTCTCGTCAAGAAGGATCAGACGTCGAGGTTGGCGACGTTGAGGGCGTTGTCCTGAATGAATTCGCGGCGCGGCTCGACGATGTCGCCCATCAGACGGGTGAAAATCTCGTCCGTCACATCGGCATCCTCGACCTTGACCTGCAGAAGGATGCGGGCTTCCGGGTCAAGCGTGGTTTCCCACAATTGTTCCGCGTTCATCTCGCCCAGACCCTTGTAGCGCGCGATCGCCAGACCCTTGCGCCCCGCAGCGAAAATCGCCTCGAGCAGCTGGCTGGGGCGGCTGATCGTGCCGTCGAAGGCGGCGACCGGCGCTGCTGCACCATCTTCGCTCTCGCCTGCCAGCGGTTCTTCGGTGACGGGGACGGCTTCGGGTTCGGGCTCCTCGGGCTCGGCACCGGCGCGCACCAGACTGACCGGCTCGGCATAGGCTTCGGCCTGCGCGGCGGCGAGGCTGTGAAGCTTGTGCGCCTCGGTGCTCGAAAGGAACCGGCCCTCGATCTCGTGGACATCAGTGACCCCGCGCCACAGGCGTTCGAACACCACAGTGCCATCCTCGCGCTGGCTTGCCGACCAGCGCGCCTCGCGGTCGCCTGCGCCAAGCCGCGCGGCCGCGCGCGCCAGCGCAGCGGCCAGCGCATCGCCTTCGAGACCGGGCTCAAGCGCGCCGGTCAGCGCCATCTGTTCGACGATCCCGCTGTCGTAACGCCGCGGGACGAAGGCGAGCAGGTTCTTCAATCGCAGCGCGCTGTCGACGAGGCTGCGCAGTTCCTCCGCGCCGCGCGTTCCGCCGCTGGTTTCGAGCACGCGGCCCTGGAGCCCGGCATCGACCAGATAGCGGTCGAGCGCGCCCTGATCCTTGAGGTAGACTTCGCTGCGCCCCTTCGACACCTTGAACAAGGGCGGCTGGGCGATGAACAGGTGCCCGGCCTTGATGATCTCGGGCATCTGGCGGTGGAAGAAGGTCAGCAGCAGCGTGCGGATGTGCGCGCCGTCGACGTCTGCGTCGGTCATGATGACGATCTTGTGGTAGCGCAGCTTGTCGAGGTTGAACTCGTCGCGGATCCCGGTGCCCATCGCTTGGATCAGCGTGCCGACTTCCTTCGACGAAATGATCCGGTCGAACCGCGCGCGCTCGACGTTGAGGATCTTGCCCTTCAGCGGCAGGATCGCCTGCGTCTTGCGATCGCGCCCCTGCTTGGCCGAACCGCCCGCCGAATCGCCTTCGACCAGAAACAGTTCGGACTTGGCCGGATCGCGTTCCTGGCAATCGGCCAGCTTGCCCGGCAGCGAAGCGACGCTCATCGCGCCCTTGCGGCTCATTTCGCGGGCGCGCTTGGCGGCTTCGCGTGCGGCGGCGGCGTCAATCACTTTCTGGATGATCGCGCGGGCCTCGTTCGGGTTTTCCTCAAGCCACTCCGTCATCTTGTCGCTCATCAGCGATTCCAGCGGCGAGCGCACTTCGGAGCTGACCAGCTTGTCCTTGGTCTGGCTTGAGAATTTCGGGTCAGGCAGCTTGACGCTGACGATCGCGGTCAGGCCCTCGCGCATGTCTTCGCCCGACAGGCTGACCTTTTCCTTCTTCAGCATCCCCGAACGCTCGGCATAATTGTTGAGCGTGCGGGTGAGGGCCGCACGGAAGGCGGCCAGGTGCGTGCCGCCGTCGCGCTGCGGGATGTTGTTGGTGAAGGCGAGGACGTTCTCGTAATAGCTGTCGTTCCATTCGAGCGCGACATCGATCCCGATCCCGTCCTTCTCCGCCGATACCGAAATCGGCTCGGGGATCAGCGGCTGCTTGTTGCGGTCGAGATATTTCACGAAAGCCGCGATGCCGCCTTCGTAATAGAGATCGTGCTCGGCCACGTCCTCGTGGCGCAGATCGCGCAGGCGGATGCGCACGCCCGAATTGAGGAAGGCCAGTTCGCGGTAACGGTGTTCGAGCTTTTCGAAATCGAACTCGGTGACGTTCTTGAAGGTGTCGTGGCTCGCCTTGAAGGTGACGCGGGTGCCCTTCTTGAGACCATTGGCATCGCCGTTGCCCGTAACCGGCGGCGCATCGCCGACCACGCGCAGGCTTTCGACCGCATCGCCGTGTTCGAACCGCATCCAGTGTTCATGGCCTTCGCGCCAGATCGTCAGTTCGAGCCATTCGCTCAGCGCGTTGACGACCGACACGCCCACGCCGTGCAGACCGCCCGACACCTTGTAGGCGTTGTCGTCCGAGGTGTTCTCGAACTTCCCGCCCGCGTGCAGCTGCGTCATGATGACTTCGGCCGCAGACACGCCTTCCTCGGAGTGCATGCCGGTGGGGATGCCGCGCCCGTTATCCTCGACCGAGACCGAGCCATCGGGGTTCAATTCGATCAGCACGAGGTCGCAATGGCCCGCCAGCGCCTCGTCGATCGCGTTGTCGCTGACCTCAAACACCATGTGGTGCAGACCCGATCCGTCGTCGGTGTCGCCGATATACATGCCGGGCCGCTTGCGGACCGCATCGAGGCCCTTCAGAACCTTGATCGAATCGGCGCCATATTCATTGGCATTGGGAAGCTTGGCAGGCGCCTGACCGGCGGCGTTCAAATTGTTCTCGTCCATGGCCCATCATATAGGGGCTACGGCGGGGAAACCCAACCAAGATAGGGTCGCAAGCGGCGCTTTTCCCCGAGTGATCAGGCCGCCTGCGCGCGCAGGTCAGAAGGCCGGGCGGAAATGGACCTTTCCGCGCCACATCGTGGCATCGAACAGCGCCATCATGCCTTCGCGCGTGGCGGTGTCGAACTGCGTTTCGTGGCACATCGCCGCGGCCTTTGCGGCGGCGAGATCGGCGGGGGTGTAGGGGATGGTTTCGCTGAGCAGCGCGGGATCGGTCGTGGCCCACCCTGCCATGTCCGGCACCGGCGGCAGGCTTCCGGCGGGAATGCCGACATAGAGCAGCCGGGGCCGCGCTTCGGGCGCCATCGCCTGCACGATCTGCGAGGCGACCGCGCTTATCATCCGGTGATCGGCATGGCCGTATCCGCCATCCGGTCCCCAAGTCAGCACGATTGCCGCCTCCCCGATACGCAGGGCCAGCGCCTCGGCGAGCGATCCGCCGCGCGCATGATCGGCAAGCGTGCCGTCGCCAAATTCCAGATTTGCCACCTCGGTGGCGCCCAGCGCTTTTCCCGCACATTGCGCTTCGGCGCGGCGGACGGCGGCGAGCGCTGCGCCCTTTTCCATGCCCGATACGCCGGGGCCTTCATCGCCGGGCGTCGCGTGGACGATGCTGACAAACCGGCCCTCGCGCGCCAGCGCGGCGATCGCGGGTGCCATCAGCAACTCGTCATCGGGATGGGCGAGGACAACGACCACGCTTTCCGGTTCGGGAGATGTCACCTTGCCATGCGCGGCCGATGCGACCGTTAGCGCGGCGAGCGCGGCAATGCTGCCTTTCATGGTCATCGATATCTCTCCCCGCGGCCATCCTTGCCATGCATGTGCGCAGGCGTGCAACATTCGGCCGGAAAACCGATTGAGCCTTGCATGATGCTGACCCTGATCGTGATCGCCGTGGTGTCGGGCGCGCTCCTCGCCGGGGCAGCATGGGGCGCCTATTTCAGGCTCGGCAAGAAGACCGAAGGCTTTCTGGTCGCGCTTGCCGGCGGCGCGCTGCTGCTGTCCGCGGTCAGCGAATTGATCGTCCCTTCGATCGAGAAAAGTTCGGTGATGGTCGCAATGGCCGGTGTTCTGGCCGGCGCGATCGTGTTTTCCGCGCTCGATTACTGGATCGACGAAAAGTGGGGCGAGACATCGGGTGGCGGCCTCCTCGCGGCGGTAACGCTCGACGGATTGCCCGAAAACCTTGCGCTCGGCGTGGCGCTGATCGCCGCGACCCCGCTTGAAGTTGCCGCGCTGGCGGGTTCGATCCTGTTGTCGAACCTGCCCGAAGCCGCGGGCAGCGCGCGCGAGATGAAGGACAATGGCGAATCGAAGTCCAGGATCATGCTGGTCTGGGCGGGAACCGCGCTGGCGCTGTCCGCTGCGGCCCTGATCGGCAATGTCACGCTTGAAGGGGTCAGCGAGCATTGGCTTGCGCTGATCCGCTGTTTTGCGGCGGGCGCGGTGGTTGCCAGCCTCGCGACCGAGGTCTTTCCCAAGGCCTACAAGGAAGACCACCACCTCGCCGGGATTGCGACCGCGCTGGGCGTGATGCTCGCCTTCGGATTGGGATCGCTGGCGGGGACTTGATAGTCGACAAGTGTGCGTAGCGCCATAAAGTGCAGGCCATGACCCACTTCGATCCGCAAGCCGCGCTTGCCGAACCCTTCGGCAATTTCCCCGAGATCCTGATGCAATGGTCGCGCGTGAAGGGCGACGCGCTGGCGCTGATCGACGATCACCGCGAGGTTTACTGGGCCGAACTTGTCGGCCTCGTCGAACGGCTGGCGACGCGATTGGTGGAAACCGGATTGCAGCGCGGGCAATCGGTCGCGATCCTCGGCACATCGAGCGTGGAATATGCGCTGGTGTTTCTTGCCGCCGTGCGCGCGGGCGGGGTCGCCGCACCACTCACCACCAGTGCGAGCGCGGAGCAGCTTGAAGGCATGGCGCGCGATTCGGGCGCGATCCACCTGTTCATCGACGCGGCAAAGGCGGCGGAGCTGGGGCCGGATTTCATGGCCGATCTGGTCCGCATTCCGCTCGACAGCATCGGCCAGTGGATGGCGCCTCCGGGCGCGCGCGCACCGGAGTTTGCGCCCGCACCGTCCGATCCATTCAACATCATCTATTCATCGGGTACCACCGGCATTCCCAAGGGTATCGTGCATGCGCACGGAATGCGCTGGCGGCAGTTCGCGCCGACTGCGCTCAGCTATCTCAATGCCGGCATCGCGGTGCGCTCGCTGGCATCGACGCCGCTTTATTCGAACACCACGATGGTGGCCTTCCTGCCGGTGCTGCTGGCGGGCGGATGCGTGCGGGTGATGGGCAAGTTCGACTGCGCGCGCTGGCTCGGCTATGCTGAAGCCGACCGCACCACGATCACCATGCTGGTGCCGGTGCAATACCAGCGGCTGATGGATTTTGCGGATTTCGGCAATTTCGATCTGTCGGCGCTCAGGCTCAAATACTGCACGTCGGCGCCCTTCTCCGCCGAGCTGAAGCGCGAGGTTCTGAGCCGGATGCCGGGCGGGCTGATCGAGATCTATTCGATGACCGAAGGCGGCGTGGTCTGCCTGCTGCCCGCGCACGAATTTCCCGACAAGCTCCACACCGTGGGCCGCCCCGCACCGGGCAGCGAATTGAAGGTGCTGGGCGATGACGACCGCGAAGTCCCACCCGGCACGCCGGGCAATATGGTCGGGCGCAGCCAGACCATGATGAGCGGCTACAAGAACCAGCCCGGCAAGACCGCCGAAGCGCAGTGGATCGATCCTGCAACGGGCGAGGCTTGGATGCGGATGGGCGATATCGGCCGGGTCGATGCCGATGGCTTCGTCGAGCTGGTGGGCCGCGCCAAGGACATGATCATCTCGGGCGGGTTCAATATCTACCCGAGCGATCTCGAGGCCGAATTGCTCAAGGAGCCCGAGGTGGCCGAGGCGGCGGTCGTGGGTGTCGCTTCGCGCAGCTGGGGGGAGACGCCGGTGGGCTTCGTGGTGCTGCGCGGTGACCGCGAGCCCGGATCCGTGCTCGCCGCAGTCAACGCCCGGCTCGGCAAGACGCAGCGGCTCTCCGCACTGCACAGGATCGACGAGATGCCGCGCAGCCATATCGGCAAGCTGCTCAAGACCGACCTGCGCGAAATGGCCGAGCAGCTGGGTTCAGGCGGATAACCGCCCGATATCGCTACGCACAGGCTTGCATGAATAGGGGGAGTGACCGGAGCGGCAGCTAGGGGGGAGAGGGACAACCGCTCCGGCAGGCGCACGATATAAACGCAATTGCGCAATAATCAATCACAAATGCGACCGGAAAAAATTTTGCGGCGCAATCACCTATCGCCTTCGGCGTCCAACGACCCGTTTCACAAATGATTTGTGACGACGGACCGCAGATCGAGACGCGGCCACCATTAGAGGGGGGGGAGTGCGGTGGCCGCGTCTCTTTCACTGCTTGCCCGCCGCAAGGGCGGAGCGATCACCATCAAGGCAGCCAAGCAAGGGGGGAAGCTGGCACGTCCTTGTTGGTCGGCAGAGGGCGACAAGGCCGTTTTCGGCCCGGGTCGCCGGCAATGTGTCCTTGCGGATCGCAGAGGTGGAGAGGAGGTCCCTGCGGCACATCACACGATTGCGCAATTGGGATCCCGAACGCGCCTTTTCAAATGCGAAAACGCGTCCCGCAATTGCACTTTGCGCAACAGTAGGCGTGTCATTTGACGCAAAACGGCCGCCGGGATCTGTCGACGGCCGCTAGTCTTGCAAACGATTTTAATCAGTTGGCGGCAACTTCGCGGCCACTGCGCGCTGCCGCCGCGACCACGCGATCGATTTCGGCGCGTGCTGCGAGGCGGGCATCGGCCAGGCACTTGCTGTCCACCGCATCGCGGCTGAAGGTGTAGCGTGCGGTGCCTTCGAAGGTGCAGGCCTTGCGCAAACGGCTTTCAAGCCGCGTTTCCAGCGCAGCGCGCCCTTCGTTCGAGGCCACGTCGACGTCGGCATAGTCGACCCGGACAGT
The DNA here is from genome assembly GCF_001663175.1 of Erythrobacter neustonensis. NCBI lineage: Bacteria > Pseudomonadati > Pseudomonadota > Alphaproteobacteria > Sphingomonadales > Erythrobacteraceae > Erythrobacter > Erythrobacter neustonensis. The sequence continues at coordinate 1,207,392 of NZ_CP016033.1, forward strand.
GCTGACTTTTTCAGCCGCAGCGGGTGCGGCGATGGTGGCAAGCGCGATCAGCGGAAAAACGAAACGCATCGGGATACTCCGGAAATTTGAAAGAGGGTGAAAGGTGAGGCGATGCCGTGACCGGCATTCAGTCTCTGTTTGAAACTATGGTGCAGCGCACAAGATTAATGTGCAAATGCGAAATGCTCGGAATCGGTTCCAAACTTTGCAACGGCCGCGCGCAAGAATTCGGGAACCCGCTGGCGTTGCGAAAAACTTTTTGAGAGGCGGCGCAAAAATCACGCGTGATCGCCTGCATGCGCTGGACAGGCGCGGATGCGCTCCGTAATCCGCCGCCATGAGCGCGCACCCCTCCGAGGCCCTTGCGGGCCATTCCGCCGTCTCCGAGTCGATCCTGATCGTCGATTTCGGTTCGCAAGTGACCCAGCTGATTGCCCGGCGGGTGCGCGAGGCCGGTGTCTATTCCGAGATCGCGCCGTTCACGCAGGCCGAAGCCGCCTTCCACCGGATGAAGCCCAAGGGCATTATCCTGTCAGGCTCGCCTGCCAGCGTTCCTGCCGACGGATCGCCGCGCGCGCCGCAAGCCCTGTTCGATGCGGGCGTGCCGATCCTCGGGATATGCTACGGTCAACAGGTGATGACCCACCAGCTTGGCGGCGAGGTCAAGCCGGGCCACGAAACCGGCGAAGGCGGCGAATTCGGCCGCGCGTTCCTGACTGTCACCGCCGAATGCGCGCTATTCAACGGGTTGTGGGAGGTCGGGACACGGCATCAGGTCTGGATGAGCCACGGCGACAAGGTTACGCAATTTGCCCCCGGCTTCGAGATTGTCGCCACCTCCGATGGCGCGCCCTTCGCGGTGATCGCGGACGAGGCGCGCAAGTTCTACGGCACCCAGTTCCACCCCGAGGTGGTCCACACCCCCGATGGCGCGCGCCTGATCGCCAACTTCGTGCGTCACGTCTGCGGGCTAGCAGGCGACTGGACGATGGCCGAATTCCGCCAGACCAAGATCGCCGAAATCCGTGCGCAGGTGGGCGACAAGCGGGTGATCTGCGGTCTTTCGGGCGGGGTCGATTCGGCGGTGGCTGCGGTGCTGATCCACGAGGCGATCGGCGACCAGCTGACCTGCGTCTTCGTCGACCACGGGCTGATGCGCATGAACGAGGCCGAGCAGGTCGTCACCCTGTTCCGCGATCACTACAACATCCCGCTGGTGCATGTGGAGGCCGAAGAGCTGTTCCTCGGCGGGCTTGCTGGGCTCACCGACCCCGAAGCCAAGCGCAAGTTCATCGGCAAGACCTTCATCGACGTCTTCGAGGCCGAAGCCAGAAAGATCGGCGGCGCGGATTTTCTTGCGCAGGGCACGCTTTACCCTGACGTCATCGAAAGCGTCAGCTTCACCGGCGGGCCCAGCGTCACGATCAAAAGCCACCACAATGTCGGCGGCCTGCCCGAACGCATGAACATGCAACTGGTCGAGCCTCTGCGCGAATTGTTCAAGGACGAGGTGCGCGATCTGGGCCGCGAACTGGGCCTGCCCGATGCCTTCGTCGGCCGGCATCCTTTCCCCGGGCCGGGCCTTGCGATCCGCATTCCGGGCGAGGTCACCAAGGAACGCTGCGATATCCTGCGCAAGGCCGATGCGGTCTATCTCGAGGAAATCCGCAACGCCGGGCTGTATGACGCGATCTGGCAGGCCTTTGCCGTGCTGCTGCCGGTCAAGACCGTCGGCGTGATGGGCGACGGGCGCACTTACGATTCGGTCTGCGCGCTGCGGGCGGTAACGTCGACCGACGGGATGACCGCCGATGTCTTCCCCTATGATGCCGGCTTCCTGACCCGCGTGGCCACCCGTATCGTCAACGAGGTCAAGGGCATCAACCGCGTGGTCTACGACTACACGTCGAAGCCCCCGGGCACGATCGAGTGGGAATGACGATAAGTCGGGCGTGATCGACCCCTTCCGCACACAGGGCAAATCGCATATCGCATCGCTTATGCGGTCGCTTGCTTCCCTTTCGTTTTCAGCCATCCTTGCTCTCGGTCTCGCTGCGTGCGCCGGGCCGGAGGCGGATGCGCCGCCCGCGCCCGATGCCAGCGCCAGCGCAGCCGTGACCGACAGCGCCTGGACGCTCGATCCCACCGCCTCGCGGCTTGGCTATGTCTCGATCAAGGCGGGAGAGGTTGCCGAAAACAATCGCTTCGATACGCTGTCGGGCAAGGTCGCTACGGATGGCACTGCCAGCGTCGATGTGTCGCTGGCCTCGGTCAACACCGGAGTTGCGGTCCGCAACGAGCGAATGCGCGATGTGTTCTTTGCGGTTGCCGACAATCCGACCGCGACGATCACCGCAAAGCTTGATCCGGCACGGTTCGGCGGGCTGATGGTTGGGCAGACGGTCAGCCGACCGTTGCAGGCGAGTGTCACGATCAAGGGCGCTTCTGCCGACATCGTGACAGAGGTGCTGGTGACCCGCACGGGCGAGGACCGCGTGATGGTGCTCTCCGCTGCGCCGGTCATCATTTCGACCGACATGTTCGGGCTGACGGACGAACTAGGCGAATTGCGCGCGCTGGCGCAATTGCCGTCGATCACGCCGGCCGTCCCGGTAACCTTTACGCTGGTATTTACCCGCGGCTGACGGCGCGCCTCGGGCTGCGTGCCCACTTTCAGCCTATCGTCCGCGCCCTGACGCTACGACATCGCGCATCGCGCCGGCGCACTGCCAAAAGCGGGCTTGAAAGCTCCGCGCAACTCCGCTTGTCTGGCTTTCAAACACGCCATTGCCACCGGAGAGATACCGCCATGAAGACCGCCATCACCGAAATGTTCGGCATCCAGCACCCGATCATCCAGGGGGGCATGCATCATGTCGGCCTTGCCGAAATGGCGGCTGCTGTGTCCAACGCCGGCGGGCTGGGGGTGATCACCGGGCTCACGCAGGGCACGCCCGAGAAGCTCGCGAACGAGATCGCGCGGTGCAAGGACATGACCGACAAGCCCTTCGGCGTGAACCTGACGATCCTGCCGACGCTGACCCCGCCCGATTATCCGGGGCTGGTAAAGGCGATCATCGATGGCGGGGTGAAGGTGGTCGAGACTGCGGGGCGCAACCCCGTCGATCTGCTCCCGCCGCTCAAGGATGCCGGGATCAAGGTGATCCACAAGTGCACCTCGGTGCGCCACTCTTTGAAGGCGCAGGACATCGGCTGCGATGCGGTGAGCGTCGACGGGTTCGAATGCGGCGGGCATCCGGGCGAGGACGATGTGCCCAACTTCATCCTGCTGCCGCGCGCGGCGGACGAGCTGGAAATTCCCTTCGTTTCGAGCGGCGGGATGGCCGACGGGCGCAGCCTTGTCGCCAGCCTCGCGATGGGCGCGCAGGGGATGAACATGGGCACCCGCTTCATCGCCACGAAGGAGGCTCCGGTGCATGAAAACGTCAAGCAGGCGATCCTGGCGGCGAGCGAACTCGACACCCGGCTGGTGATGCGCCCGCTGCGCAACACCGAGCGCGTGCTCAACAATGCCGCGGTCGAGCGGCTGCTCGAAAAGGAGCGCGCGCTGGGCGATGCGATCACGATCCAGGACATTCTGCCCGAGGTCGCCGGGGTGTATCCGAAGATCATGCAGGAAGGCACGATGGATGCCGGCGCGTGGAGTTGCGGGATGGTCGCAGGGTTGATCAACGACATTCCCACCTGTCAGGAACTGATCGACCGGATCATGCTGCAGGCCGAGGAGATCATCGCCCGGATGCATGCCATGGCTCGCGCCTGATCGCGGGCTCCACTGCGCACCTACGCAATGTCCGCTAGGTAGTTCAACGCATTATCTGAACCGCATCCTTGCGTCACAATGGCGCGCGCGCTGCATCCATTCCGGGGGGAGTCGATGGCATGCGTCGGTTTGCATGATACCGGTCGGCTTCGGGAGGCTTGCCGGCTGACTTGGACGGAGCGGTGGTGATGGATATTCCAGGGGGCCCAGCAGCGCTGGCCGGCATGATGATGTGCGTGGGGCTCGCGGCATGGACTTTGGGGCGGTGGCAGGGGAATGCCATGGCGGTGGTCGATCGCGCCGCTGCGGTCACCGGCGAGGCCGCAGCGCGGCTGGCGCTCGCGATCAGGCCGCACGATGCGCCCGCGCGCCCGTCGTGTCATTGCAGCGCCTGCGCAAATGCCGATTATCGCGGAGACGAACTCGCCAGTGCAAGCGCCTTGGGGGCGATGCACGAGGAGATCTCGGCCTATCGCCGGGCCGAGCAGATCCTGTGCGATCTGAGCAGCGATGCGCTTCACCAGATCGCGCTGTCCTCCGGAGAGGGGGCTGGCGAATGCGAGCCCGCATCCGCGGAAGGCATCCCGGATCCCGCACCCGGCGAGCACGACTGCTTCGCCGAATGCCGGCACACCGCGCGCGTGGTGATGGCAGAACGCGGCGCTTACCCGCCGGTGGACATGCCTGCCGCCTTGACGCGCGTATAAGGCACGAAGTCTTCGAAAAACACCGGGCCCATGAAGAAGCCGCTGAACTGATCGACAGCGCGCAGCAGATCCGTGCGGCACATCTGCGAACCGGTCACGCGGTCGCTGATCAGGATGTTCCTGTCACGGATCTCGTCCGGATCGCGGGTGCGCTGGACATAGATCGTGTTGCCCGACCCATAGACATAGGCAACGCCCTCGATCGTCCGCATCGGCTGCGAGGGCCGGGTGTTGATGCACCGCACCGGCGCGCCCGCGACGCGGCCTTCGAGCAGCTTGGCCAGCTTTTGCTCGCCCGCGCTCGGCGCCTCTTCGGAAACCTCGGCTTCGAGATCGCCCTGCGCCCGCGCGGTGGCCTGTGCCGAAAGGCTTGCACCGCCCGCCATCGCAAGCGCGGCGGCAAGACAGCCGATCAGGGCTTTCGAGTGATGGGACATGCGGATCATCGGCGATTCTCCCCAAGCATTGCGGGCATCACTCTGTCACAAGGCGGCTGAACCGGGCCTGACCGCAGGACGGCATTCAACCCGGGCTGGCACCCTCTGCGATATCGGGAAGGCGCGCCTGATCCGCGCCATCGGCCACGCCGCCTTTCAGCACGAAGCGCCGGTCGCAATAGCCGCAGTCGACATAACCGCGCTCGTCGATTTCGAGGAACACGCGCGGATGACCGAGCGCCGCAGGGCGAAAGCCTGCCATGCCGCGGATGCCGCTGGCCCCGTCGCAGGCGACGCGGCGGGTTTCGACCAACAGGGTTTCAGGAGGTGGAATGCTCATGGCCCGCCGATACTCTTCCCCAAGCGCCAGTTCAATCGCTTTGCAACGCCCGCCGCGCGAGTGTTGGAGACACATGAGACAGTGTCCAGAACGCAAAAACCGGCCCCTGCATGAAGACGCGGCAGCGGCGGGACAGCGAAGGCGGTGCAGACGAAGACCATGCCCCTGATCCTGCCAGTCGCGATGGCAGTAGGAAAGCGGCGGCATGGTTGCGCTTGCCCCGCAGCCTGCAAAGGCGGTAGGGCCGCAAGCCATGTCATCCCAGCCCGCGATCCGCATCGACAATCTGGTCAAACGCTATGCCCCCGCAAAGGCCGCGAACGGCGCGGTCTCGCAGGGCAAACTGGCGCTGGACGGGGTCAGTTTCGATGTGCCGCAGGGGTCGATTTTCGGTCTGCTCGGCCCCAATGGCGCGGGCAAATCGACGCTGATCAACATCATGGCCGGGCTGGTCAACAAGACCGGCGGAAACATCGATATCTGGGGCTTCGACATCGACCGGCATCGCCGCAATGCCAGCCGGTCGATCGGGATCGTGCCGCAGGAAATCGTGTTCGACCCGTTCTTCACGCCCTTCGAGGTGCTGGAAAACCAGGCCGGTTTCTATGGCATCCCGGCTGCGCTGCGCCGGTCGCAGGCGCTGCTCGAAGCCGTGCGTCTGGCCGACAAGCGCGATGCCTATGCGCGCACATTGTCGGGGGGCATGAAGCGGCGGCTGCTGGTCGCCAAGGCGATGGTCCATTCGCCGCCGATCCTCGTGCTCGACGAACCCACCGCCGGGGTCGATGTCGATCTGCGCCGGCAATTGTGGGAACTGGTGAGCGAGCTGAACCGCGAAGGCGTGACCGTCGTGCTGACCACGCATTACCTCGAAGAGGCCGAGGAACTGTGCGACCGGATCGCGATCATCAACCATGGCCGGGTGATCGCGGACAAGCCGACCCGCGAACTGGTCGACATGGCGCGCGAGAAGATCGTGGTGGTCACCGCCGCATCCGATCTTTCATCCGCGCCGCATCACGACGCGTTGGGCAAGGTCGAATGGGACGGGGCGCGCAGCGTCGAGGTCACCTATGACAAAGACCGCCTCAACGCCGGGCAGGTGCTGGGCATTCTCCAGGCGCAGGGGATCGTGATCGAGGATGTCACCACCCGCGAAGCCGATCTGGAGGATGTGTTCGTCCAATTGACCGCAGCGGCGGCCTGACCGGGCGCGGCGGTTACCGCCCGGCGGTATTGCCGGATGGTGCCTGATCGGTTTCGTGGCGATGCCAGTTGTTGCGGCTGATCCGCGCGATCGGCGCACCGCAGTCCCGGCACAGGCCGATGTAACTGCGGCCATTCCAGACAACATCCCGGCGAACGGGGCTGTGCCGATTTAACCGGCAAAGAACTTGAGAGAGAACTGACATCGACAAATCCTCCTCGCCTTTTGAAGGGGGGAATATTCTGATCGATCCTCTCACCCGTGCGCCCGGCTCTCCGGCCGGATCGCGTTGCTCTGATCAAATAGTATCTTGCTGTGCCGCAAACCGCGCAGAATTGCTTTGGGGATGCGAGCTTACGCCCGTGTGACTGGCTTGGCTCTTGCTCGTGCCGTGTTTGCACGGCAAGGCATGGCCATGGCAAAACACGGCGGACGGAACGAGCCCTACGATGTGCTGGTAATCGGCTCTGGCGCGGCGGGGCTGACAGCGGCCTTGGCGCTCGCACCGAGCGTCAGGGTGCTGGTGCTCGCCAAAGGATCGCTGACCGGCGGGTCGACCGCGTGGGCGCAGGGCGGGATCGCCGCGGTGCTCGATGCCGGCGACACCTTCGAGGACCACATCCGCGATACGATGGTGGCGGGCGCCGGGCTGAACGACCGCGAGACGGTCGAATTCGTGATCGAACGCGCGCCGCAATCGATTGACCGCCTGTGCGAGCTTGGCGTGCCGTTCAACCGCGAGGAGCACGCGCTCCACCTCACGCGCGAAGGCGGCCATTCGCACCGCCGGATCGTGCATGTCGACGATGCGACCGGCTGGGCGGTGCAATCGGCGCTGCTCAAGGCCGCCGAGGATCATCCCAACATCACGCTGCTGCCCGGGCGCACCTGCATCGACTTCATCACCGACCGCCACCGCGAGGCGTTCTCGGCCGCCGGGCGCGTGTGGGGCGTCTATGCGCTCGACGAGGCAAGCGGCCATGTCGAACGCCATCTGGCGCGCGCGACGGTGCTGGCGACCGGGGGCGCGGGCCGCGTCTACCAGTTCTCCACCGCGCCGCGCGGCGCAACCGGCGATGGCATCGCGATGGCCTGGCGCGCAGGCGCGCGCGTCTCCAACATGGAGATGATGCAGTTCCACCCGACCTGCCTCTACAATCTCGACGTCAAGAATTTCCTCATCACCGAGGCGGTGCGCGGCGAGGGCGGGCATCTGCTCCACCCCGAAACGGGCAGGCGCTTCATGGTCGATTACGACCCCGAGCGCATGGAGCTTGCGCCGCGCGATGTGGTCGCCCGCGCGATCGACGACCAGATCAAGCGGTTCGGCCTCGATTACGTCCATCTCGACATCAGCCACCAGCCCGAAGATTTCGTGCGCGGGCATTTCCCGACGATCCATGAAAAGCTGCTGGGTCTGGGCATCGACATGACGAAGCAGCCGATCCCGGTGGTGCCGGCGCAGCACTATACCTGCGGCGGGGTGGTGGTGGATCTTGCCGCGCGCACCGATGTGCCGGGGCTGTGGGCCGCGGGCGAATGCACCGAAAGCGGGCTGCACGGCGCGAACCGGCTGGCGTCGAACAGCTTGCTCGAATGCTTCGTCTTCGGCGAGGCGGCGGCGCAGGACATTCTCGCGCACTGGGACACGCTGGAAGCGCCGCCCGCCATCCTGCCGTGGGACGAAAGCCGGGTGACCGATTCGGACGAAGAGGTCGTCATCAAGCAGAACTGGACCGAAATCCGCCGCTTCATGTGGAACTATGTCGGTATCGTGCGCACCACCAAGCGGCTGGAACGCGCGGCGAGCCGGATCGAACTGCTGAAACGCGAGGTCGAGGATTATTACGGCGCATTCCGGGTGACGACCGATCTGATCGAACTGCGCAACCTGCTGCAAGCCGCCGAGCTGATCGTGCAGTCGGCGCTCCGCCGGAAGGAGAGCCGGGGGCTGCACTACACGCTCGATTACCCCGCGCTCGCGGATGAGGCCAAGGATACGGTGCTGGTGCCTTAGCGCGCGAGGGCGTTCGGACAGCGTTCACAGCCTGGCGGGCACAGGGTAAACGATTGAACGAATGGGGGCGCTGGCGATGAAACGGTTCTGTGTATCTGCGGGTGTTGCGGCGCTGCTGGCCACCCCTCTTGCCGCACAAGAGCCCGCGCCGACCGAATCCGAAAACGCCATCGTCGTCACCGCGCAACGCTCGGGCGCGCCGATGTGGACGATCGATACCGCGACCGGCACCGTCATCCTCGTCGGCGAGATCCGGGCGATCCCCAAGTCCACCCCGTGGGAGCCTGCGCGGCTGGAGGAAGCGACCCGCGCCGCCGACCGCGTGATCCTTGGCGCGCGGCCCAAGGTGTCGCCGGGCGATGTGCTGCGGCTGATCTTTTCGGGATCGAAGTTCACCAGGCTGCCCGACAAATCGCAGGCGAGCCAATACCTGACGCCCGAACAATGGGCGCGATTGCAAGCGCTCGGCACCGCGCATGGCGAGGATTATGCGCGCCAGTCCTTCCTGCTGACCGCGTTCGAGATGCTGAGAAAACAGCTCCGCTTCAACCGCGACACTGCGGACGAGCCTTCGGACGTGGTGCGCAAGGCCGCCGACAAGGCCAAGGTGCCCACCACCCGCGCGGCCACCTTGCGCGGCGAGGATATCATCGACAACCTCGCCGATGCGCCGCCAGAAGCGCATATCGCCTGCCTCGATGCCGCGATGGATGCGGTCGAGGCCGGGCCGCAGATCGTCGAGAGCCGCGCGGCCGACTGGCGGCGCTACCGGATCGCGGCGGTGATGGCGAACCCGCTCGAAGGCGCGCTGGGCCAGTGCTGGCCGTGGGCGGACGACACGCTGGGCAGCGAATTGCGCACGATCTGGGTCACCAGCATCGCCGAAGCCAGCGCCGCCAGCGGCACCACGCTCGCGGTCGTGCCGCTCAGGGTGTTGGCGGAAAAGCAAGGGGTGCTTGACCAATTGGAGCAACGCGGCTTCGATATCGCAGGACCTGCATGGAAGTGAACCGCGCAGGCTGAGAGAGGACCCGAACCGCCCATGCCAACGCTCGTCACGCCCAACACCGGCATCGAACTTTTCTACGAGGACAATCTGCCGCAGGGGAGCGCGCCTGACGCGCCGGTGATCCTGCTGGTGATGGGTCTGGGCGCGCAACTGACCTTGTGGCCCGACGAACTGGTCGCAGCCCTGGTGGGCGATGGCTTCCGCGTGATCCGTTACGACAACCGCGACATCGGCCTGTCGCAAAAGTTCGACGGCGCGCGCGCGCCCAGCCCGGCGATCCAGGTGCTGCGCAAGAAGATCGGCTTCCCCGCGCGCGTGCCCTATACCCTCAAGGACATGGCCGACGACGGGATCGGGCTGTTGTCTGGTCTCGGGATCGACAAGGCGCATGTCGTGGGCGCCTCGATGGGCGGGATGATCGTCCAGCTGATGGCGATCCACCACCCCGAACGCCTGCTGTCGATGACCTCGATCATGTCGACCACCGGCAGCGGCAAACTGCCGCAGGCCGAAAAGCACGCGATCGACGCGCTCACCGCGCCGCTGCCAGGGATGGAGGAAGAGGTCGTGATCGCGCACGGGCTCAACATCGTGCGCAATATCGGCTCGCCGCCGAGCGCGGAGTTCCCCTTCGACGAGGCGGCACAGCGCGAGCGGGTGCTGCGCAATATCCGCCGCAGCGTCTATCCCGCCGGGCTCCCGCGCCAGCTTGCCGCGATCATCGACGATGGCGACCGCACTTCGCGGCTCGCCGCCGTTCGCACGCCGACGCTGGTGCTGCACGGCGAGGCCGATCCGCTGGTGAAGCGCGAGGGCGGCGAGGCCACCGCCAAGGCGATTTCGGGCGCGCGGCTGGTGACCTATCCGGGCTGGGGCCATGATATCCCCGTCCCGCTGATCCCGCGCATCGCCAGCGAGATCGTCGCCCACGCCCGCAACGCGTGAGGCTGGGCAGGCTGCCGCTGGCGGGGCTGGCCGGGATTGTCGGCCTTGCCGGCTTTGCGCTGCTGGCCCGCCAGCCCGACGGCGAATCGCGCGCCGCACCGGTCCTTCCCGCCGCTGCCGGCATCGCCGAGCAGGGCGCGGCAGCCTTTGCCGGGCATGGCTTCGGCGGGATTTCGCAGACCGCGCTGGAAACCAATGCGGTTCCGTTCAAACTGGTCGCGGCCGCGCTGGTGCTCGAAGAACGGCAAAGCGATCCGAGCGCGCCTGCCGATATGGCCACCTTGCGCCGCGTGCTTGCCCGCTTCGGGTTCCTCTATCCCGCCACGATCCGGGGCCTGCCGCCGGGCACGCGCCTGAATTTGAACAAAAAGCCGCTGGGCATGACCCACGGGTTTATCGCGCCGGTGGGCGGCGCGCGGGTCGAGGTCGCCAATCTGGGCTGCGCGGCGTGCCATGCCGGGGTCGCCTATGCGCCCGACGGCACGCCGCAGCCTGACCGCGCGGTGCTGGGAATGGCGAACACCTCGCTCGATCTGGAGGGCTACACGCAGGCGATCTTCGTGGCGCTGCGCCGCCATGCGGGCGATCCGGCGCTGCTCGACATGGCCGACACGCTGTTCCCGGACATGGGCTGGCAGGAGCGCGCCTCGCTGCGCTGGATCGTGCTGCCGCTGGCGAAGAGCAGGCTCGAAGGGCTCGCCGCAGCGCCGCGCGCGCTTCCCTTTCCCAACGGGCTGCCGGGTGCGACCAACGGGGTGGCCGCGCTGAAATTGCAGACCGGCACGCCGTTGCTGGGCGGCGGGGCGGGGGATCGCGGGTTTGTCTCGATCCCCGATCTTGGCTTACGCCATCATCGCAGCCGCCTGCTGGCCGACGGGGCCTATGCCGCGCCGTCGGGCCGGGCCGATCGGCGCGAACTGGCCGCGATCACCAGTTTCTTCACCGTTCCCAGCATGGGGGTGCGGCCGGAGGAGGCGCAGCGCCACATCCCGCAAGCCCGCGCGATTTTCGCGTGGCTGGCCGACTACCGCCCGCAAGCCTTCCCCGGCCCGCGCGACATGGCCGCCGCCGCGCGCGGCGCTGCGATCTACGAACGGGGCTGCGCCGCGTGCCACGGCAGGTTCGACTGGAACGGCGGCGCGCCACGGCTGGCCTCCTTCCCCGACTGGGTCGGCGATGTCGGCACCGACCCCTTGCGCGCGCAGGCGCTGGACGAAGGGCTGGCGGGTGCGATCCGCACCTCGGCCTATCGCGCGGCGATTTCGGTGCGGCGGGGGGAGGGCTATGCCGCGCCGCCGCTCGCCGGACTGTGGGCCTCGGCGCCCTATCTTCACAACGGGTCGGTGCCCAGCCTTGCCGCGCTGCTCGATCCTGTGCTGCGCCCGGCCCGTTTCATGGTTGGCGGCCATGCGCTCGACTGGGAGACGGTGGGGATCAGGCTGACCGCAGAGGGGCGCTATCCGGCGGGCTATGTGCCTTTCGCGCTGCCGCAATGGGTCGAAACGCGCGCGCCGGGTCTCGGCAACCGGGGGCACAGCTACGGCAGCGCGCTTTCTACGGCGGATCGGGCGGCGCTGCTCGAATTTCTCAAGCTGCTTTAACGCACCAGCACCTCGGTCAAGGGGAGCCGCGCGCGCGCGAAAGGCGCGCCGTCACGGCGGCCGATCCGCAGCGCGCTGACAAGGCGGCGGCGCGGGGGGATCGCGTGTGTCCGGCAAAGCGATGCTGCGGCGTCCGGATCATCGGCGAGCGCGGCAAGCACATTGCCGCCAAGCCCGCCCGCATCGACTTCCAGCCACAGCCGGTGGAACGCGCGCCCGCTTTCGAATGGGTCTTCGCTTGCGGCGCGGTGGAACAGCACGAGCGCGGCGGCGTTGGCAAAGCCCTTGGCCTCGGCGAGCAATGCGGGCGCAAGGCGCAGCGCGGCCAGCGGGGCGAACAGCGGCCCCAGCACCGCGCCGGCGCCGATCGCTTCGATCCGCGAAAGCCGCATCGCCTCAGCATTGAGCCCGTCGCGCGACCATCTCGGGTGGCTCCGGTTGAGCCGCATCCAGTGGCGCAGTTCGGCGCGGAAGGCACCGCCGCGCATGATTGCATAGCTCGCCCGGTCATACAGCGCGGCAGCGGCGGCGATCGCGGCGGGATCGGTGATGATCGTCCGGTCCTCCCCCGCCAGCGCACAGGCTGCGGCGTGGTCCTGCGCCGATGGCGGCTGGAACCCGCCGCGCCACGAGGCGCGTTTTCCCAGCACTGCGAGCAGCGGATCGGGCGAAGCGCCGGGGCTGAAGACGAGCCTTGCAACGGGGCGCAACCCGCTGCGATCATCGCCCGAAAGCCGCGTAACATGTGCGCGCAGCCCAAAGCCCGAGGCTGCAATCACCGCGCCCTCTGCCGCCGCCCCCAGACTGATCGCGGCGTCATTGCCGCGCGGGTCGCCCACCGCGAGCCGCCGCTTGGTGTCCTCCAGCAGCACGAGATCCGCGCTCTCGATCCGCCAGCGCGCGGGCTGGACATTGTGGACGCTGGGCGCAGCGGTCGCGCTCGCTACGATCTGGCGGAGTATTTCGGCGGTCATGCGATGGCCTTGCGGAACAGGTGGAGCTTGTGCAGCCACCGGCCGTTCATCTTCTCGACCTGCCTGAGGCTTGCGGGATTCTCGTCCGCGATCCACGTGCCGCCGATGCTTTCGTATCCCGCCGCGCGCACCCGTCCCAATGTCTCGGCGAGCATCGCGCTCATGATCCCCTGCCCGTGCGCGGCGCGGGCGACCGAATAGAAGATGATCACCGCGCGGCGGCGGTTCATGCGGTAGCGCAGGAAATGCCACGGGGTTGTGAGCCCGATGCGCGAGCGGGTCGCCTTGAGGAAACCGTTCAAATCGGGGATCGCGATGATCACGCCCACGGGCACCCCGTCCTGCTTGACCACGGAGGACAGGCGCGGGTCGAGGATCGTGCTGAGTTCGCCCGCCTGAAACCGGAACTCCTCCGCCGTCAGGGGCACGAACATCGGGTTCTCGGCAAAACCATCGTTGAGCAACAGGCGTGCTTCCTCCATCCGTTCGGGGAAGGCCGCCTTGCGGATCGGGGCGAAGGTGAAATGCGCCGGGTCCAGCCGCGCAGGCGGCGGCGCGGCGGCGGCGAGATCGATTTCGAAGGTGGTCATCGGGAACAGCCGCGCAAAGCCGTTCGCCTCCAGGATCCCCGGCAGCCACGGCGGGCCGACAATCATGTCGGTATAGGCGGGCTCGTCGAAGCCGGCAGTCATCACCCCGCATTGCTGCATCGCGGTGAGGTTGAAGTTGCCGACCAACTCTGTGGTGCCTTGATCCCGCGCGAAGCCCTCGGCGGCGTCCAGCAGCAGATGCGCGGCTTCGGGATCGTCGGCGCAGTCGAAGAAGCCGAACTGGCAGCGGTTCCAGCCCCAGCGCTGGTTCGACTGATGGTGCATGTGCGCGATGATCCGCCCGATCGGCCTGCCATCGCGGTGCGCGGTCCAGAAGCGGTAGGGATTGCCGCTGGTCCACAGCGGGTTTTTCTTCGGATCGAGCATCCGCAGGATGTCGCCGCGCATCGGCGAGACATAGCCGACGCTGCGCGGATAGGCGTTGAAGGGCGCTTCGAAAAAGGCGCTCGCATCGCCTTCGCGCAGGGTCAGGGTCATGGGGCGCGCTCCAGGAGCCGAGCTATGAGGGTGAGTTCCTGGGTCAGCTGCGCTTCGCCCAGCGCGCCGCCCGATATCGCGAGAAAGCGCGGGCCGGTGGCATCGGGCGCCAGGCGCAGGAGGTGGCTCGCGCCGTAGCGGGCGAGCAACTCGCGCGCCGCGCCCGTCGCCGCGTCGCTTGCCGGATCGCGCGCGGCGGTCAGCACGGGTCTGGCCGCGAGCGCGCAGACCAGATCGCCGGGCAGATCGGCCAGCGCCTCGGGGCTGACAGACTGCGCGCTGGCGAGCAGCGGGTGCGCGGCAAGGATCGCGGTTTCATCGGGCGCGGCGCGTGCAATCGCAGGAAGCAGCGCCTCGCCCTGCGTGCCGGCGCTGGCAAACCGTTCGGCGAGCAGCACCAGCGCCGCAGCCGCGCCCGCGGTGGCGGCTAGCGCGATTGCGAGCGCAGCGGGGGCGGCGGCAAGCTGCGCAGACAGCGCGGCAAGCCCGCCAGCCCCCACCGCGAGCGCCAGATCGCCGAGCAGCCGCAAGGGCCGGCTCGCGCGTCCCGCAAGGCGCGAACAGGCCAGCACGAAGACCAGCGCGGCAAACGGCCCGCCGCGAAAGGGAAGGCCCGGAAAGGCCCAGGCAAAATCGGTCGCCAGCAGCGGCAGCGCCAGTCCGAAGGCCAGCGCGAGCATATCGGCCGCGCGCCGCTCTGCCAGCGAGACCGAGGCGCGCTGGCGCAGCAGATGGAGCAGGATCGCGGCGATGACCGCCGCCTGAAACAGCGCGAGCGCGATCAGCGCAGGCCCCGTCCACACCAGTCCGAAAGTCACTGCAAGGAACGTGAAGGCGCCCGCACCGCCCAACGCCAGCAGCTTGACCGCGCGCGGTGCGTGGCGGCGCACCAGTTCCTCGGCAAGCCGCAGTGTCATCAGCGGGAGCCATGCGGCGACCGCCATCGTCAGTGCGGTGACCACCGGCGAGGGCAGCGCAAAACCCGCCAGCCGCAGCGCCAGCAGCAGCGCGATCAGCGTCAGCAGCCGCGCCAGATGCCCTGCCACCCCGCCGCCGCGTGCCGCGCGCGCCACACCGACGCGCGCAATCACTGCGGCAGCGATGCCGATCGCGGTCAGCAGCGCGCCGATCGCGGTCATTCGGCGAGCAGCCGTGCCATGAAGCGCCGCACCAGCGCGCGCTTGGCAAAGGCGAGCGGGGCACTGAGCGGGCGCTCGACCCGCTGGGCGTGCGCGTTGAAGAAATAGCCGCGATAATCGGTGCCGCCCGGGCGGCCGAGGATCACCCGGATCGCTTCCTCCGCCATCATGGTGCCCGCAAACGTCACTATCGTCGAAAAGCTGAAGCGCGACCGCTTGCCCGCCGCAACCTCGCCCGCAACATCCAGATCGACATATTTGTGGCTGGAGGAATGGACGAGGACATATTCGATCTCCTTCATCAGGCATTCGACGCCCATATCCTTGGTGATCGCCTGCCACGGCACGCCCACGGTGGGGTAGCCGAGCCGTTCTTCGAGCCGGGGATCGCCCGGGCGCACCACCGTGACCGACGGCAGCGGCGCGGCATAGGCATCGATAAGCGTGCGGCCATGCGCACGGCATTGGCGGTAATACTCCGCCCCCGCCGCCGCATCATCGGTGCCGTTGATCGCCACCGCGACGCGCGGGAGGATGTCGGGCAGGCGACCCGTCCATTCGCGGCCCAGCACTTCGATCTGCAATTCGGGATTGATCTCGTGCGCGAGCCGCGCGGCGGCCTCGGCCTTGAGCTGGCCGATGGTGTCCGCGCGCGCGAACAGCTGGCGGTTGAGGTTCGACACTTCGAACACATCGAGATCCGCGATCACGAAGCGGCCCACGCCCGCGCGCACCAGCGCCATGAAGGCAGCGCCCCCCATCCCGCCGACGCCGGGGATGAATACGCAGGCTTCGCGAAGGCGCGCCTGTTCGGCCTCGCTCACGAAGCCGCGGTTGCGGGTGGTCATCTCGGCATAGGTGAAGGCGGTCATGGCAGCGGCCTCAATCGGTTGTAGCGGCGGGTTGGATCGAGCCACTGGATCAGCGGGGCCAGCACCGCGCCGGCCAGCACCATTGCCGCCTGCACGGCGAGTTGCGGCAAGGCGCTGCGGGGCACGCTGCGCGACAGGAAACGTTGGCCTGCGGCAAGGTCGATCGACCCGATCTGCAGCACGTCGTCGCCGCGCGCATAATCGAGTTCGGTCTCGCAAAAGGCGTTGTAGGCCACCTTGCGATGCTTGGCGGCGATGGCGAAGGTCTTCTTCAGATTGTCCGACCCGCCGGTATAGGCATTGGTGATCACCTGCCGATCGGGATCATAGCCGGCATCCTTCCCCACGCCGAAAGCATGGCGGTGGCGGCGCATGATCTGGTGCGCCAGATGCTTGTGCGTGAAGCTTTGCGGGGTGCCGCCTTGCGCAGGGAACACATTGCTGAAGGTTTCGGCGACCATGCCGACCACCGCGGGCACCTGCGTCACGCTGCTTACCCACAAGGGGCGCATCCCTTGCCGCAGGAACAGCGCAAAACAGGTGAGGCCGTAGAGGATCCACGACAATCCGCCGCTGCGTTCTTCGGGATCGACCATCACCAGCCCCAGATGCAGCACGCAATCCTCGCCGCCCGCACGCGTGACGGCAAGCTGCGGCATCGCGTTGAAAGCGACCGCGCGGTTGTCGGACAGCCGGGTGACCAGCGTGATGACGCTGCGATCCCACGCGCTTCCGTCTTCGGCGAACAGGCCATAATCGAGGCTCTCCCCGCCAAGGCAGGCGCGAACCACGGCCTCGCAATCCTGTTTCAGCCGCGCAAGTGCGGGCGGGGGCAGGCTGGTGCCCGGCCGCTCGACGATCCACACGCGGTATTGGCGCGATGGCTTGAACGAGAGCGACAGGGTCTCCCCCGCCAATGCGCCCAGCAATTCCAGCAAAGCACCCCTCCCGCGCTTTTCATGACAGCACACATGGCATTCATGCCCGTGTCGCTGCAATGGCCCCGGACGCGATCATGGCAGGATCTGCACAAGATGTGGTTAATCGGGGCGCGAGCACGCCGTCCGGCCCCGACACCGGCCCTGACAGGGGATCAGAGCGTCTGCCCGTCGTCGAGCACGAAGTTGGCGCCGGTGACGAACTCGGACGCCTCCGAACACAGGAACAGGATCATCGCATCCAGCCCGTCTTCGCCCATCAGTCGCCGCTTGGGGAATTTGGCGATCTGGCGTTGCCCGCCCTCGGTATCGAACCAGGCATCGTTGATCGGGGTGCGGATATAGCCGGGCGAGACGGTGTTGACGTTGATGCCGCTGCGCGCCCATTCGCGCGCCAGCGTGCGCCCCGCCTGCACCACACCTGCCTTGCTCGCGGCATAGGCGACGAGGCCGGGCGAAGGTTCGGTGGCGGTAATCGAGGCGATCAGCACGATCCGGCCGTTCGTCACCTTGTGCGCCAGCATCCGCCGCGCGCCTTCGCGGGCGGTCAGGATCGCGCCTTTCAGATTGATCGCGAGCGTTCGTTCGATCTCCTCCTCGGAGATGGCGGTCGCCATGCCTGCGCCGTCCACACCGGCATTGGCGATCACGGTATCGACCGGCCCGAACGCCGCTTCGGCCGCATCGAAGCCGGCGACGATATCCGCCTCGCGCGCGACATCCATCGTGACCGCGGCGGCAGCCGAGCCGATTTCCGCCGCGAGCGCCGCCAGCCGGTCGGCCCGCCGTGCGCCCAGCGCCACCTTCGCGCCGCTCGCGGCAAGCATGCGCCCGAACCGGGTGCCAAGGCCCGACGACGCGCCGGTGACGAGCGCGGTGCGCCCCTGAAGATCGAACGAAAAGCCCATGCGCGCTTACTGGACCGCAGGCAGCGTTCCGTCGATATATTTCATCAGCGTGGTCTGGAAGTGGCGCACGCGGCTGTCCTGATAGTGGCCCAGCTCCATCAACCCGTCCTTCATCGCCTTCATGCCTTCCTGCACGTAGGGCAGATTGGCCATGTCCTGATCGAACACATTGGCAAGCTGCGGACCCATGATGTCGTTCGCCCAGGCGAAGGGCTCATCGTCCGGGATATAGGTCGGCGCCACCGCGCGGGGGCGCTGCTCGCCCTTCTTGGTGGGGAACAGCAGGCGGATTTCCATGATACACCAGTCAGGGGTGTCGCCCGGCAGCCAGCGGTAGACCAGCGTTGGCAGGAAGCCGATCCACGGCGCGAAATTGGGGAAGATGTTGTAGGTGAAATTGTCGAGGATTTCGGTGTCGGCGGCGTCCGAATAGTCATGGCCGTAATTCTCGGCAAAGCCCTTGCGCCCGGCTTCGGCCAGCACCTTGCGCGCGGCGAGCGGATCGTCGGCGTCGTAGCCGTCGACCGGCTGTTCGCTGGCGTTGAAACGGCGGTTGGTCTTGGCATCGTCGCCGCCCGAAAACTCGTTCATCTTTTCGAGCACATAGTCTGAATTCTTGCCCTTCACGTGCGGGCTGAGAACCCCGGAGGGCGTGATCGCGCGGTTGAAGTGGTCGCCGATCAGATCATACCGCGTGTTGGCATCGCCGAGGAAGGCAAGCAGCTGCGGGTGCGTGGTGATCGAGTGCCAGGCTTCCATGAAGGCCTCGGCGGTGGCTTTCCAGTTGGCAGGGATCTTCTTCTGCACCCACATCCCGGTGTAGCGGTTTGCAAAGTCGTAGCGTTCGTAATGCGAAGCCGCCGGGCCAAGCCAGGTCTTGAAATCGGGCAGATCGTGGTTCTCGGTGAGCATCACGAAGCCCTGCCACAACTCGACGCGCGCTTGCGGCAAGTCCATGTCCTTGGCCGCGAGGTGCTTGAAATCCCATGCGCAGGGGATTTCCTTCAACGACCCGTCGTTCCTCCAAGTGAAGCCGTGGAAGGGGCAGCGCAGTTGCACCGACGGCCCGCTTGCGGTGCGCAGCTTGCGCCCGCGGTGGAGGCAGGCGTTGTAGAAGGCCTTCACCCCGCCGTCCTTCTGGCGCACCAGCAGGAAGCTTTTGCCCGCGATGTCGAACACCACCGTATCGCCCGCATCGGGCATTTCATCCTCGCGCGCGGCGAACAGCCAGACATTGGGCCACATCCGCTCGCGTTCGGCCCTTGCGAATTCCTCGGAAATATAGGGCGCCACGGGCAGCGGATGGTCGCCCATGTCGATATGCGATTCTTCGAACAGGTAATCGGGCGCGCGGCGGGTGTCGCCGTTGAGCATGTCGGTATAGCTGAGCCCCGGGCAGCGATCGCCGCGGG
Source organism: Erythrobacter neustonensis (assembly GCF_001663175.1). NCBI lineage: Bacteria > Pseudomonadati > Pseudomonadota > Alphaproteobacteria > Sphingomonadales > Erythrobacteraceae > Erythrobacter > Erythrobacter neustonensis. The sequence goes on from NZ_CP016033.1 coordinate 1,226,770, forward strand.
CGATATCCTTGATCTCGTTCATCCTGCTCGCTCGTCCTCGCACTTTGCAGAGTGTCTCGAAAACGGAATATCACACAGCTTCGGCGCGAGGACACCCTAGCGGATTGGAGAGGAAGATGGGCCTTCAGGGGAAGATCGCAGACCTTGGGGCGATCATGCAACTGGCCTTCGTGCCGGCAGATTTCGACGCGGCGGTGCGGCACTGGACGGGAGTGATGGGGGTGGGGCCGTTCTTCCTCATCGAAGGCATCCATCTTGAAGGGATGAAATACCGCGGGGCACCGACCGAGGCGGTATTCGATCTGGCGCTCGCCTATTGGGGCGACATGCAGATCGAACTGATCCGCCCGCGGGACGATCACCCCTCGATCTACCGCGGGGAATATGGCGCGACCGGTAACGGGCTGCACCACGTGTGCATCCTGGTCGACGACCTCGCCCACGCCCGCGCCGTGTGTGAGGCGGAAGGGGCCGAGGTGGTGATCGAGGGGGCGTTCGGCACCAGCGAGGTGATCTATGTCGATGCCGGGGGCGGGCCGGGGACGCTGGTTGAGATACTCCAGCAGGCTAAGGACGGCCCCGACCTGTTCGGGATGATCAAGGCCGCGGGCGTGGGCTGGGATGGATCGGAGCCGCTGCGGCGTTTATGACTTTCCGCACGCCCTTGCGGGCGCGCGGTCCTCGCTCATGCGACCTGACGGTCGCGTCGCTGCGGGCGCCCGTTCGGGCTTGCGACGCCTGCGGCGTCGAACCATCCCCACCCGCTTATGGAAGCGCTGTATCGGCCCGCAGGGCCGCGAGCGCACGCGCGCGAGCCGCAGGTGCTCCGTAGCGAAGCGGAGGAAACAGCACCGAGGAAGACCCCGCGGAGGCGGGGTCGCAAATCAATCGCTCGCCCCCAGGTATCCCAGCTGCCCCGCCTTGAAGATCGTCTGCGCGCGGTTGACGCTGTCCAGCTTCTCGCCTGCGCGGTGTATATGGTAGCGGATCGTCGCGTGCGACCGGCTCAAGATCATGCTGATCTCCTTGTCGGTCTTGCCGATCGCCGCCCAGCGCAGGCACTCGACCTCGCGCTTGGACAGCACGCAGTCCGACGGGATGCGCCGCTTGGTGCGGTTGGCCTGGACGTAGCCGGCGACGAAGCAGCGCGTCACCATCGCGAACAGCGCGCCATATTCGGCGAACTCGGCCGAGAGGTCTTCCTTTTCCTTGTCCATGCTGATGAAGCTGCTGGCCGAAATCTGGCCGAAAGGCAGATGCACCGGGATCACGATCGCCGCCTTGCACAGCGCGCGCCGTTCGAAATCGTTGAGTTCGATTTCGGCAAGATAGTGATTGCGCCAGCGCGTGTTGAACCCGTGGCGGCTGACCCAGAACGGCTCGCTTTCATAGCGGCACGCGCGCGGCAGCGGCGAATGGAGCGCAAGGCGGTGATCCTCCCACCAGCGCGCGCCGTCATCCAGCCAGCGGAAGATGTCGGCGTTGAGGATCGTGCCGTCGGCATCGACCATCGGCTCCTTCGAGGAGATGTCGTCGCACACCGCGATCTGCATGCCGCGTTCCTGCGCGATCCGGGCCAGATTGACTGCGGCATCGTGGATGTCTTCGGTGCAGGTGATCGTGACCTGTTCGAGCAGCAGATCGAGCGATTCGCGACCTTGCGGCGTGCGCAGTTCGACAACATTCGTAGCCATTGCCGGGCCTTGCTCCTCTCTTTGTTTTCTGATTCGGGAGTGTAACGGAAAGATCCGCATTGTCCCTGATCATTTACCTAGGGGAAAGCGGGCCGCACCGGGGCTAGCGAAAGAGACAGGGAGAGATACCGGGCATGGCATTTTCGGGCGCGAATTTCGGCGGGGTGTTGAAAGCATTGGCGGCGGCGATCGCGCCCGGTCGACCCGCGCTGGTGCACGGGGACCGCGTCGTCACCTGGGGTGAGCTCGACGCGCTGAGCGACAGCATCGCCGCAGGGCTCGCCGCGCGCGGGCTGCGCCCCGGCGACATTGCCGGACAGGCGCTGCGCAACACGCCCGACTATCTCATCGCCTGGTTCGGCTGCGTGAAGGCAGGGGTGGTGCCGGTCAACGTCAACTACCATTACCGCCCGCGCGAACTGGCCGATATCTTCACCCGCTTCGGGTTGAAGGCGCTGTTCACCGAAGCCGAATTTGCCGGCGACACGCGCGCCGCCATGCCGCAAGGGGCGCTGACCGTGGAGGTGGGCAGCGCGGACTGGGCGGGTTTGTGCGACACGCGTGTCGGCACGGATTTCGCGGTCCACGATGATCCCGCCGCCTTGTTCCTGACCGCGACGGGCGGCACCACCGGCATGCCCAAGGCGGTCATGTGGCCGATGGATCAGGCGTGGCAAGCGTTCAACATCGGCGTCTGGCAGCGCCCGCCGGGCACACCGCCGCTGGTGGCCGGCTCGCTCGACGATCAGATCGCCGAAGCCGTGCGGATCACGCCTGATCACCCCGCCAGCACCTCGCCGCTGTTGCTGCTTTCGCCGCTGATGCACGGGGCGGGGCAATTTACCGCGGTGATCCACCTGCTCAAAGGCGGCACGCTGGCGCTGCTGCCCGCGCCCAGGTTCGATGCCGATCTGGCACTGGATGAAGCCGCGCGGCTCGGTGCGCGGGGAATGTTCATCGTCGGCGATGCCTTTGCGTTGCCGCTCGCCGACCGGCTTGATGCGCGGCCTGAACTGGCTCAGGGCCTGTCGCGGCTGCGCCAGATCGTCTCCTCGGGCGCAGTCTTTTCGCCCGCCTTGAAGCAGCGCCTAATCGCGCACTTGCCGCAGCTTACGATCGTCGACGCGCTGGGATCATCCGAAAGTTCGGGCACGGGCGTCGTCATCACCACCGCCGCAGGTTCGAGCGGCGGGGGCAAGTTCCAGCCGCTGCCGGGCCGCGAGACGAAGCTGTTCGATGAAGGGCTGAACGAGATCGCACCGGGCAGCGAGGGCGTGGGCATCGTCGCGCGCACCGGGCCGCTGCCGCTGGGCTATCTCGGCGAGGACGAAAAGAACGCCGCCACTTTCCCCGTGATCGGCGGCCAGCGCTGGCTGATGACCGGTGACCGTGCACGCTGGGCGGCGGACGGCGGCCTCGAATTCATCGGCCGCGACAACATGTGCATCAACACCGGCGGCGAAAAGGTCTTCCCCGAGGAGGTCGAAGCGGTGCTTCTGACCCATCCGGGGGTCAAGGATGTGCGGGTCGTCAGCCTCCCCGACCCGCGGTTCGGCCGCAAGATCGTTGCCGTGGTGCAGCCTGAGGGCGCGGTGGATGATGCCGCGCTCGATGCGCATGCCCGCGCGGGGCTGGCCGGATACAAGATCCCGCGGCGCTACGTCCTCACCGACCGCTCGCTCCGGCTCAACAACGGCAAGCCCGATTACAAGACCGCGCAGGCGATTGCTGACGAAGCGTAGGGAGAGCGTCCGGTCTGCGGTGCCTGTTTAGGTCAATCGGCTGAGGGCGTCGCTTTCAGGCGGTGGCCAAGGCCGCGTGGCTTTCGTCCGCAGGGGATGCGGGGCGCGTGCCGAATCTACCGGCTTTCCAGGAAAGCCACATCGCCGCCAGGCCGACCGTTCCGCAGACCGCAAGCGCGGCCAGCGAGGCTTCCGGTCCGAACGCGCCCCCCGTCAGCCAATCGGGCTGGCCGCTGACCGCTGTGCTGGTCGCGAACGAGGCGCCCAGGCTCCCCCCGGAAACCGCCGCGCCGAACACATACCCTTGCGTGAAGTTCCAGGCCGCATGGATACCGATGGAGATCCAAAGCCGCCCCGTCAGCGCATAGAATGCGCCGAGCATCACGCCCGCCTCGATCGCCAGACAGATGGCGGCGAACAGGCTTGCACCATTGTTCGGCAGATGGCCCGCCCCGAACAGCATCGCCGAACCCACGAAGGCGGCAGCCGGTCCGAACGCGCGCCAGAGCAGGCGGAGAATGACGCCGCGCACCAGCAGTTCTTCGACGATCCCGGCCTCGATAGCAGCTCCCGCCGATTTCCAGGCTGGCTCGAACCCCTTGAAGCTTACCTCGTAAAGCCCGCTGCCTGTCAGGATCGCCATGACTGCGCAGAACATGACCATCCCGAGCAATAGACCGAGCGCGAGTTCGCGCGGCGCTGCGCCGATCGAAAGCTCGGTCGCGGCGCGCTTTTCCACGCAGCGGACAAGCAGGACGTAAACCGCCAGCGCGACGAGCGCGCCGAAGACCCGGGCCATGAAACGCAATTCGGGCGCGTCTTTTGGCAGCGTGTCGCTCATGAATTGTCCGAGCGGGCCGAAAGACAGGACCAGCAGGATGCTGAAGCCGACCATCCAGGCGATGCTGCGAAGCCAGAGCAGGGGGCCCGGTTTCAAGATCCCCTTGTCGCCCAGATCCAGCGACCCGGAATACGTTGCAATACCGCTCATTTTGCGTCCTTTTGTGCGTTCTTCAAAGCTTGTGCGCTGCGAATGCGCTCGTCGAAGCTTTTCGCGTCGAGAGCTTTGATGGCCTCCGCCAAAAGGCCGGTGAGCGGCGTCGGCAAATCATCGTCGAGGCTTTGCGCCGCCATTGCGGTGCAGGCCCAGGCTTTCCGTAATTCGTCCGCGATGGCTCGACCTGCGGGAGACAGGCGCAGCAGCTTCTGCCGGCCGTCGGTGGAGGGTGCCGTCTCGATGAGGCCATCTGCGATCATCAGGGCCACTGTCTGGCTTGCAGCCGGCTGGGTGATGCCCGCGCATTGGGCGACGTCTCCCAGGCTGGACGGTTCCTGCGCCATCAGCGCGCGCATGATCGGGGTGTAGCGGGGCCGGTAGGCCAGGCCCATCGCCGCGTAATTGCGCTGCACTGCGCCATCGAGTAGTTCGATCAAATGCCTCAACTGGGTTCCAAGCGTCATTTGCATAGGCATCTATATAAGCACTTATCTAAATCGGTAAAGCCGCAAATGACGTGCCGGCGATGGCATGGGTTGCAGGATGCTCGTGTTTTTCCGGTGGTGTGGCAAAAACGCACCCCGGCATCGATCGTCTGCCCGCGCGCCCATCGAGAGGCGCAACAATCGCAGCAGGTCGCATGCAAAAGACGCATGGTTGGATAAGCGCCGATCGCTCCCCATATATTTCTTCACAGATTCAGTTTGGGGGTTGCAGGCCGCGCGACTCAAGCTTTGTCCACGCGTCGCGGGTTTTGCGGGCCTGCGTACAATCCCCGATTTGGTAACCGGGGCCTTAATCGGGCGTTGACCTCATCCCGCGGGTGATTCATCATCTAGTGGTTCGGCGCAAATCGGACCCCCAAGCCTTGGTGATCTTCCGCCGCTCTGTCACAGGGCGCCACACGGGAGCGCCATGCCCGCCCAAGGGTTCGCTGCAACGCTGCAACGGGATCGACCGACCTGCCAGCACGTCCGGAAACCGGGCTGCCTGTTGGCAAGTCTGTGGACCCGCCGGTAAAGAACAGAATCGGAACATCGGCTCTTGTGCGATGCTCCCGATTCGGGGGACAAGTGGGGCTGACACATGGATTTCAAGGCGAGCGAAAACGTGCCCGGTGATGCAGTAAATAGCGACGTGACGATGGAACTGGAAACCGGCCGAGGCGCGGGTGATGAAAAGGCTGTAACGATGAAGACCTCCGATACCGGTTCCGATGCGCTGATCGCAGCCAAGGCGGGCGAAGCGCTGGCGGGCGCGATGGCGGCTGCCGCCACCGATGCCGCTGCCAAGGCCGCCGCGTCCGACAGCAAGAAGGTCAACGACCGCCGCTTCACGATTGTCACCGATCCGGCCCGCGACGCGCGTCTCACCGAATTCGGCAAGGACACGCTGACCGACCGCTACCTGCTCCCCGGCGAGGTCTATCAGGACCTGTTCGCGCGCGTCGCCGATGCCTATGCCGACGACGAAGCGCACGCGCAGCGCCTGTATGACTACATCTCGAACCTGTGGTTCATGCCCGCAACCCCGGTGCTGTCGAACGGCGGCACCAACCGCGGTCTGCCGATTTCGTGCTATCTGAACTCGGTCGAGGATAGCCTCGAAGGGATCGTCGGCACCTGGAACGAGAACGTCTGGCTTGCGTCGAAGGGCGGCGGGATCGGCACCTATTGGGGCAATGTCCGCGGGATCGGCGAGCCGGTCGGTTTGAACGGCAAGACCAGCGGCATCATTCCCTTCGTGCGCGTGATGGACAGCCTCACGCTGGCGATTTCGCAAGGCTCGCTGCGCCGCGGTTCGGCGGCGTGCTATCTCGATGTCAGCCACCCGGAAATCGAGGAGTTCCTCGAAATCCGCAAGCCTTCGGGCGACTTCAACCGCAAGGCGCTGAACCTGCACCACGGCGTGCTGCTCACCGACGAGTTCATGGAAGCCGTGCGCGATGGCGCCGAATTCCAGCTGCGTTCCCCGCGCGATGGCAGCGTGCGCGGCACGGTCGATGCGCGCTCGCTGTTCCAGAAGCTGGTCGAAACCCGGCTGGCCACGGGCGAGCCCTACATCGTCTTCAACGATACCGTGAACCGCATGATGCCCAAGCATCATCGCGATCTGGGCCTCAAGGTCTCGACCTCGAACCTGTGCTCGGAAATCACGCTGCCGACCGGCATCGACCACTTGGGCAATGACCGTACCGCGGTGTGCTGCCTGTCGTCATTGAACCTCGAAACCTGGGAAGAGTGGAAGGGTGACAAGCGCTTCATCGAGGACGTGATGCGTTTCCTCGACAACGTGCTGCAGGACTATATCGACCGCGCGCCCGACGAGATGGCGCGGGCCAAGTATTCAGCCGCGCGCGAACGTTCGGTGGGCCTCGGCGTGATGGGCTTCCACTCGTACCTGCAGCAAAAGGGCGTCGCCTTCGAAAGCGCGATGGCCAAAGCCTTCAACCTGCAGATGTTCAAGCACATCCAATCGAAGGCCTCGGAAGCCTCGATGCTGCTTGCGCAGGAGCGCGGGCCGTGCCCCGATGCCGCCGACATGGGCGCGATGGAGCGCTTCAGCTGCAAGATGGCGATCGCGCCGACCGCGTCGATCAGCATCATCTGCGGCGGCACCAGCGCCTGCATCGAGCCGATCCCGGCCAATATCTACACCCACAAGACGCTGTCGGGCAGCTTCATCGTGCGCAATCCGTACCTCGAAAAGCTGCTCGAGAAGAAGGCCAAGAACTCGACCAATGTCTGGAACTCGATCCTCGAGCGCGGCGGCTCGGTCCAGCATCTCGACTTCCTGACGCCGGAGGAAAAGGCGGTCTACAAGACCAGCTTCGAGATTGACCAGCGCTGGCTGCTCGAATTCGCCGCCGACCGTACGCCCTATATCGATCAGGCGCAGTCGCTGAACCTGTTTATCCCCGCCGATGTCGACAAGTGGGACCTGATGATGCTGCACTATCAGGCGTGGGAAAAGGGCATCAAGTCGCTCTACTATCTCCGCTCAAAGTCGGTGCAGCGCGCCGGATTTGCCGGTGGGGTCGAGGCCGACAACACCTCCGAAGCCCCCAAGATCGAGCTCTCCGCCGAGACCGATTACGAGGAATGCCTGAGCTGCCAGTAAGTGCTGGCCGGGCGCGCGGGGGGCTGTCCCCCTGCGCGCCCGCCGCAAGGCATCAGGATCAAGGGGGGGAGAGAAGCCATGAATATACCCGTCGCCGCAGCAATGCTCGGCCTCGCCATCAGCCTGTGGTTCGGCATCGGCGCGTTGCGCGAACTGAAGCGCGATCAGCCCGGCCACTCGCACAATGCCGCGATGATCCACATCGCGATGGTGGCGCTGTTCGTGCCGTTCTGCGTGATCGTGATCATCGCCTACTGGAACGCCTGACCGCGTCCGTCTGAATCCAAATGCGCCCCGCGCGCGTATCCCGTTTGAAGATCAATCTCAGGAGTATCCGCCCATGTCGCTGCTCGAAGCCCGCAACACCTACAAGCCCTTCCAGTACCCCTGGGCCTATGACTTCTGGAAGCGCCAGCAGCAGATCCACTGGATGCCCGAGGAAGTGCCGCTGGGCGAGGATTGCCGCGACTGGGCGCAGAAGATCACCGAGAACGAGCGCAACCTGCTCACCCAGATCTTCCGTTTCTTCACGCAGGCCGATGTCGAGGTGCAGAACTGCTATCACGAGAACTACGGCCGGGTGTTCAAGCCGACCGAAGTCAAGATGATGCTCGCCGCATTCTCGAACATGGAAACGGTCCACATCGCGGCCTATTCGCACCTGCTCGACACCATCGGGATGCCCGAGAGCGAATACAGCGCCTTCCTCGAATACGAGGAAATGAAGGACAAGCACGACTTCCTCGGCCAGTTCGGCGTCGACACCGACGAGGACATTGCGCGCACGCTTGCCGCCTTCGGCGGGTTCACCGAAGGCTTGCAGCTGTTTGCCAGCTTCGCGATGCTGATGAACTTCCCGCGCTTCAACAAGATGAAGGGCATGGGCCAGATCGTTAGCTGGTCGGTGCGCGACGAGAGCCTGCACTGCGAAGGCATCATCAAGCTGTTCCACACCTTCTGTGCAGAACGCCAGTGCCTCACCAAGGCGGTCAAGGAAGACCTGATCGACATCTGCCAGAAGACCGTCCGCCTCGAAGACGCGTTCATCGACCTCGCCTTCGAAATGGGCCCGATCAACGGGATGAGCGCGAAGGAAATCAAGCGCTACATCCGCTACATCGCCGACTGGCGTTTGAAGCAGTTGGGCTTGCAGGAAATCTACATGATCGAGGAGCACCCGCTCCCCTGGCTCGCCCCGCTTTTGAACGGCGTCGAACACGCCAACTTCTTCGAACAGCGCGCGACGGAATACTCGAAGGGCGCGACGCGCGGCGACTGGAACACCGTGTGGTCAAGCTTCGACAAGCGACAGAAGGCGAAGGCGGTGAACGAGGACGGCGTTGAGCTGCCTGAGATTGGGCTGTTTGGGGCTGAGGCTGCGGAATGATTACCGCAACGAAGAAGCCCACTCTTGGTCGAGTGTTTGTGCCCGGCGGCATGCCCGACTTGACCTATGTCCCTCGCACTGAACGTGACCTAGAGCGACGGCTCTCCGAAGTGAGGGACAACTTGTGCAAGCTTGTTGTCGTTACAGGGCCTACAAAGACCGGCAAAACAGTCCTAGTCAGGAAGGTTCTCCGGTCTGACACAAACTTGGTGTGGATAGATGGTGGATTGATTAAATCTGAGGACGATTTCTGGTCCGAATGTCTACATAAAATTTCTGATTTTGTTGAAGTAGAAAGAGTTAGCGAAGTTGGCTCAACGAGCGCTCTTGGAACTAACGCCAAGCTTGAGATTGGCGTCCCAGGTATAAAGGCAACTGTCGGGGGCGATGATAGCCAAGGCCACAACTCGAAAACGATTACCAAGAAGGCTCTCGT